>CAZVTW010000593.1:0-3466 GCA_964629805.1 uncultured Bacteroidales bacterium
TTTCCTTCTACAATTTTGTGAAGTTCTGTTTTGGCTATGGGTAAATGTTTCATGGCTTAGTTATCTCGATAGAGAGGTATGATTTTTAGCTGTTCCGGACATCCGAAATAAATATCTTTAAAAGATGTAATTTATTTTTTAAAATACTGTAGATTATTTCCAGGTCAATTTTTTCATACCTGTGTACAATAAAGTTTCTGAATCGTATCATATCAATATATTCAGGTTGAGCAGATATGATATTCATTTGTTGCAATTTTTGGATGTTTTCAGCAGCGCTGGATTGTGGAGAGATTTTTTCAATGGATAGAATTCTTTCGCTGATATCTATCATCACTTCAATAGAAACCTGTAAAGCCCTTTCAATGGCATTTTGAAGTAAACTGCTGCCCTGAAGTTTTTGAAAAGAATCAATATTCCATTCTTCTATCAGCTGCAATTTTTCTTCAATGACCCTGAGGGCTTGAAACGAAATAACCTTTACATTTAAACTCGTTCTTTTGCCCTTTGCCTGTGTTGCAAAAAGCTTTAAATAGTCATTGCTATTCGCAGTTTTTGCGCCTTGGCAAAGAGCAAAATAACTTCGTTTTTTCTGTACAGTTTATTTCGCATCAAGCCCTGAGCTTTTTCTCAATGATGCCATTGTACTTCATAATTCCTGTATTCGAGTTGTTTTTTCATCCAAAAAGACTCGGATTCATATTCCCTGCATGTGAGTGAATAGAAGCCCGCAAATTCATCCATTGCTTTTTCCCTGACAAATAGTTGCCGTGAACGGAGTACCTCAAATGATAGAACCGGGCCCGTATCATTCAGAAAGACAATATCAGCAGAAATACCTCCGGTCATCTGATCAACAATTTCCGTTACCTTTAGCAAAACGGTTTCTTTCGTGTTTTTATCGGAAAGGTAGACAGCAATATCAATGTCAGCATTGTCCTGTATGATACCATTTTGTGCAGATCCAAATATATAGGCAAACAAAACAGACGGACAATTTTTTTGAATTGATTGTGCCAGTTTTTGTATATCAATCTTTTTTCTCAAAATTGGCGTATTAATTCAGGAAATACAAAAGGTTAGCCTGTAATAACTTCTGCATCTTCAATGCAAATGTTTGTTTGACAAATTGAATTGTCTGAGCCGGTGATGAAATCATTTGCTATTTGTTTAATATGTTTGGTAAATACATCATAATCAGGTTGCTGTATAAACCAGTCAATGCCATCCAAAAGAGCAACCGGGAAATTGTTAATTTTTTGCTCTATATCAATCTCATTGATGATTTCTTTTTCTTTTACCTCGCTGAATATATCCGGCCATTTGAATTTGTAGTTCAAAGACAGGTGAACAATATCAAATATGTCTTTTGGTTCATCCCGATTGATTAATGCGGATAATTTGTTTGATAAAATATTATGTGGTGTATCTATTTCACCAAAAAAAATTGCTTTCGTTTTGCCTGTTCTGTAAGGAAGATCATTAACAAATTCTATTTTCATTGATATTTTGTCTTCCTGTATATAAATTCTGGTAAAATCGTCGTATTGTAAACTTTTGTCATTATCAACCAAAAAATATTTTTTAATTGTATTGGATATCAAGTTAATATGCTGCTTAAAGTTTTTGTCACCATTGACAAAAAAATCCAGGTCTTCGCTATACCGGTGGTTTAAATAATACTTCCCAAGCGCTGTGCCACCTGTAAGATAAAAAGGTGTCTCAATTGTTTTCCAAATATCCAGGAATTTATCCTGAAGCTGGTATAATTTCCTGTAATCTCTTTTTAACATATGAATATTTGTCCCTCAATGACGGACTTCTTAGTTTCCGGATTGTCTGTTCATTTAACAATACATTAATTTTTTGAATATCAAATATTTTTATAATAGTGAACCATGGAAAACTCTCGAGTATTTTAACAAACAACTTGTTAATATCATAATGTCCTGCATGTTCAGTTTCACCTTTTATGAGCTTGTCAACCTCTTCAGGTGAAATATTGTAATCCCACATGAGCTGACGGTATATTTTTTCTTTTTCTTTTTCCATTTTACACTTCCCGTTCAGGTATCGGGAAAAATTTTAATGAACTATCAAATTTCTTAAGAATTTCAAGTCCCTGGTTGTGATATTCTATCTTTTCTGTGCCCGGGTAATGAAAATTCCGTCTAAATTCTTCACCTTCCAGGTCTACTTGTATATATTTTGCTGCATCAGCAGGTGTCATGTTTTTTTCGTGTGCGGTTTTTCGTATTTTATCCAATAAACCGCACATGTAATATGGTTTGTGAAGAATCCTGATACCTCTTTCACGTTCATAAAATGGGATAAATCCGAACGACGAAGGAACTTTAATGAGATTTTTTTCCTCACCTTTGGTCATATAGCTCTTATCATCTTCAATTAGAAGTGAATAAGGTAATTCCTCAGGGGGAACGACGATATCGCTGAGTTTCTTTTTGCACTGACCATAGAAAACCGGTTGATATTTTTCGCCTTCTTCCCTTATCATTCGGGTTGTTTCTACAAGGTGTTCTCTTGAAAAAATTTTCACCTCAGGATGATCTTCTTTTTTCCAATTTCTAAAGGCCCGTTCAACTAATTTTGGGACAAGCTCTTCATTTCGTTCTCTGATGGCGCTGCTAAACACTATTATGTTCATTCCTTCGGTATGCAGCCATTCCCACAGCGCATAAACCCCGGGAAAAATGAGGTGTTTATAATTATACGCTGTCATTGTGAGATCGTCTGCCATCTCTTTACCAAAAACCCTTACTGCCTGGGCAATGTTATGTTCCTCTTCGGATTTCGTTTGCAGGGGAACGGTTACGACACTGTCTAAATCGAAAATGATGTTATATTTCATAAATAATAATTTTTACAAAGTTATTGTTGTTTATTACCTTTAGCTGATTCACTTGCATTTTTAGATGCGAATTATACATGTATCATCAGGATGATTCGTCTGTTAATTTCCAATAACCACCTTTATCCGGGCCGATACGTTCTATTTTGTTTTGTTTTTTTAACTTTTCGAAATCCCGATATATTGTCATTCTTGCTACTTTTAATTTTTTAGTTAATTCATCATAAGAAATATGAGGATTTTTAGATATTTCCTGTAAAATGTTTCTTATTCGATTTTCAGTAACATTTTCAGGTTTTAGCGGAACTTTGCAAATAAAAGTATCGTTTTCATTAAAAACAATATTGCTGTTGCCGGAATATGCCCTGGAGTATTTAAAAACATTTTTCACTCCTGTACCAAGTTCTTCAGAACGTCCCATTTGCGTAAATATCTGCGCTATATTTGGATTCTTGGGAAATGGTTCAAATTTGCCAGGGAATAGTTTTCCAATAAAAACTGCCTTGTTCGCATTTTTTGTTTCTACCAGATCATTATAAATGATACCCAAATTGAGCGATTTTCGCTCACTGCCTGCCCCGTGCACGAAGTGTCGGG
>CAZVTW010000594.1:0-3454 GCA_964629805.1 uncultured Bacteroidales bacterium
TACCATATATCTGGGGGGCAAGTATTAAATTCCTGTTAAAAGCTTGTAGCACTAGGTCATCTTCCCAATAATCAAGGCACGAGGACAAGCATACCCCATGGTCTTCGGTCAACCTTGTTAAACCAGGTGGAATTTCCCTTGCCAAAGCGCTTGCACGATGATGTGGGGCACACGTGGTATTGCTCATGTGGACATCTATGTAGGTTTCTTTTCCGCCTAGCAAAAAAGTAGTAGAATGTTTGGTGCCTGATCCCAGTTCTAACCTGTGGTTTAGCAATATCAGATCGGGAGAATATTGTCTGCACCGTGTAAGCATGTTATCAAATGCATCGTATTTTTCCGGGCGCAGTTGCCCGCAAACAGCATCCATCTTAAACAGCATGAAATTATAATCTTTACACAAGCTGACCATCATCCGGGTCCTTTCCTGTTCCTCTTTATTTGAATTTCCAAACCCATCTGGCCCACCCCATAAACCTAAACGGGTATTCATGGAAGCTGCTTTTTTAACTATGGGTTGAAAACCATTGGGAAACTGGTTTTTGAACCTTTGGGATTCCATATTTCCATAAAACCGGCGGCCATCAATAGCTCCCGCGTCAAACGCGTATATGTCCAATTGCATGCCGTATTCCTTGTTCAACCATTCAAAAAAATCAAGATTGATAAGGGTTTGCGTTTCTGTAGAGCCTTCATTTGTATTGTTTATCCAGCTAAAGTACTCGGATATCGAGGGGGTATTCTCATCTGCCCCGGGAAATACCGTTTGCTGGCTGAAAGCCTTAATAGTAAAGGCAACAAATATAATTTTGATTATAAATAAATTTTTCATCATTTGAAATATTTATTTATACAAAATTTCTTTCATTTCATTTTTTGTTTTAACCCAATCAGGTTCCTGGTAAGGAAAGATATAAATGCCGTGAAAAGTGGGGTAGGTATCGAAGACATAGGGATTAGGACCAACAATCCTTGGGTCTTCCGTGTTTTTTAAGAATTCAAGTAGTTGTTTTTTTAGAATATTTTTTTCAACCTGGTATTCTGGTTTGTCAGCGAGGTTATTTAAACAAGCCTGGTCACTTTTGATATCATACATTTCCTCGAATGGTCGGATCGATGTAGCCATTTCAAAATAATCCTTTACAGCCGGAGAATCCTTATTTTCTATAAAAAAGGTTTTCGTTGGGCCATTATCTATATCAAGGTAAGCAGCATTTGTAAATCTTCCCTGCTCATTCAGTCCATGATTGTAATAGGGCATATATGGTTTATCTGATTCCATCATTTGTGGTGAACCCGCCGGCAAGCGCTCAGGGGCAAGGTTGAGGATATAGAGATATTTCTCAGTGCGTATGGCCCGTTGCGGATATCCCAGGTTCATCCAACGGGAAACAGAATGCCGCTCCCTTCCGGCAAATACAGCATTTTGTTTTTCATGATCTGGATTATCCTGAAGAAGTAATCCGGTTATATCTTCTCCTGAGAATGGAAGCATTTTATGATCTGAAATATTTAAAATATTAAATAATGTTGGAGCAATGCTGGTAAGGCTTACGGGTGTCTTTTCATTTTTTCCCGGCTTAATTTTCCCCGGCCATACTATAGATAAAGGAACATGGATACCATACTCGTAACAGTTTGCTTTTGCCCTTGGAAATGCCATGCCATTGTCAGAGGTAACAATGATAATGGTATTCTCATACTCTCCAATTTCTTTCAAATATTGAATAATTTGTCCTAATTGATGGTCAAACCATTCAATTTCCAGGGCATAGTCCATTAGATCACTTTTTACAGTTTCATTATCAGGTAAAAAGCCGGGAGGCTCCACCAAATTGATGTCCCGGTTTCTTCTTTTTCCTTCCCCTTCGTTAAATATCCGATGAGGCTCGTGTGCACCAAACCAGAAGAAAAAAGGTTGGCCTGCTTTTTTTTCTTTAAAAAATGATTTGAAATTTGCCGTGTAATCAGAATATTTTTCTTTAAATGCCGGGTTATTTCTTATTTGCATCGTATCAAAAACTGACTCTGGATATTTTATATCATCAAATTCTGGTCCCGCGGGATTATTCTTCCACCCAAACAGTTCGTAATTAAAAGGTTCACATCCTTTGCCGGTATAACCAATGAAATATCCCTTTTCTTGTAAAACATAAGGAAATGTTTTGTATTTCAGTGGAAATCCACTTTGATGTTGTCCTGCCATCTCATTTTGCCAGGGGTATCTACCTGTAAGGATAGAAGCACGGGAAGGTGCGCAACCAGGGGACGAAACAAAAGCGTTTTCAAACAATATCCCTTCTTTGGCCAATTGGTCAAATACTGGCGTTCTTACAAATTTACAACCGTAAATGCTGGCATGAGGGTAACTCTGGTCATCGCTAATGGCAATTAGGATATTTGGGCGTTTGTTTTCTTGGCCATGTGTAGCCCTGGGTCAAGGATTTTAAAGGGAATAAACAAGAAGTTAATATGATAATCCCTTTTTTGCCATTTGTTTTTGTTATTTGTAGTATCATGTTGAATTTTATTTGTTATAGGTTAAGTTTATAATGAAACAGGGACAAAAATTATTATTATATTTGTCCTCACAATATGCAAAAAATATTTCAGATAGAAAAGCTATTTTTCCAAAATTCCTTTTTTTTTTTGTTGATTTATAAGACATTACAACTGGCATTTTTGTATGCTGTTTTTTATAATTACTTCATTATCAGCAATGCGATTTTCTCCCGAGCTACCATTGTGTCATAATAGATGTTTTTGGTACACCGCACGGGGTGTACAATTATATTTTTTGCATATTCCTGCTGCAATGCCAACTACCTCACCCATCATTCCTGTAGTTGACTGCACCCCTACAGTTCCTAATACAGTATGAGTAACACTGATATTGCGGCCTGCCATGAACAGGTTTTCAATATTTCTGGAATACAGGCAACGATAAGGAAAAGGATAAGGGGCACTTACCTTATGAAATCGGGCATAAGAACGGAATGGCTCCCCGGGGTAATAGGGTATCTTTTTACCCTTTTTAAGTTTTATGCTTCCACCGTATTCCCAATGCCAATTTTTACCTACAGTACCAAAAATATGCTCTATATTCTTATCATTAATCTTTATCTGGAATTTCCCCGGTGCATAAGGTAAATCCCAACTCGAGATCCAGTTTTTTGTCCGCACCCAGCAATGATATACTCCTGGCTCTTCAATTGTAAATTCAGTAACAGCATCTTGCACAGGTTTCCCAATACCATGCGCGAGCAGGTAAGGGGAGTCCATTTCATCAATAAATTGTGGGTCTACTTTCCATCCCCCACTTTGTTTGAAAGATTCAGCTTCAATTAAAAGCGTTTGAGCAACAAGCAATTCAGGTATAACAAATAATAACCCTACAAGAATTTGTTATTCTTGCAAAAAACATTAATTTTACAAACTTTAAAATTAATGTCAT
>CAZVTW010000595.1:0-3451 GCA_964629805.1 uncultured Bacteroidales bacterium
ATGTGCAGTTCAGTGTTGCAGTAGATTTTCGTTTTAGAATTTTAGGTATTATTAATAACAGACATGAATTTTTTTATTACACACCCGAAATAAAGTGAATAGTATGAAACATATACAAAATATCATCATACTGGTTTTGGCGATGACCTTTAGCGCATGCGGCCAGTCAAAAAAATCTAATGAATATAACATGAATACAAAAGAACATACCAATCAGGATTTTGAAGTAAAAAAAAGTGAAAATGAATGGAGAAATGAATTAACTCCACTTCAGTATGAAGTAACCCGGAAATGCGGAACGGAAAGACCTTTTACAGGTAAATTTTATAATCACAAAGAAGATGGCACATATACATGTGTATGCTGTGGCAATGAATTGTTTTCATCAGAAACAAAATACAACTCCGGCTCTGGCTGGCCAAGTTTTTATGATGCGCTTTCAAAAGAGCATATCATTTTAAAAGAGGATAACAGCCTTGGAATGACCAGGACAGAAATATTATGCAAACAATGTGGCGCGCATCTTGGACATGTGTTTCAAGACGGACCGGAACCAACCGGATTAAGATATTGTATAAATTCAGCTTCTCTGGATTTTAAGGCAGAGAAGGAATAATTGATGTATAAAAAAACTGCAGGTTATTACGATTCAGAAACAATAACCTGCGGTTTTGTTTTGACTATTTATGAGAAGTGATACTATTGGATTGGAACGAAATAACCTTTATATTTTATTCTGTACACTATATTTCGCATCAAACCCTAAAAGAAATATGCCACACTGACAAGTATTTGGTTATTTCTTGTATTAGTTGTATAGTCTTTACCATAAATTGTAACACTCTCACCTAATTTACTCAAGCTGAATTCATATTTAAGGTCAATGCCCAGTTGCCAGATATCGAGGCCCAGTCCTATTTGTCCCCCCCAACTTGCATTTCTGAAATCTTCTTTGATTTCCTCTTTGTCTTTCCCGATAATTTCCGAGGTAGCATCTTTTAAACCGGATTCGCTACTAAGGACGAAGCTTGCAACAGGACCAAGTTCAACACGAGCCGGACCAAATGATTTACCGACAAGTACCGGTAGGTCAAATTTGTTAAATTTCATTTTTTTAATCTTTTCTTCCTGGCTATCAAGCTCTTTCACTTTAACTTCTCCACCGGAGGAGTTAAAATACAGCTCAGGCTGAAGAAAAATCGAAGCTATCTCTATCCTGCTGATAACGCCAACATGAAAACCAACCATCGCTTCTCCTGCGGTCATTTTTAAATCTTCGTAGTCAGGATTTTCAACACCAGCTTCAATGTCTTTCATTGTAATACTGGAAGAACTCAATCCGGCCTTGACACCAAATTTTAATTGTGCATGTGCGGTTGAGAGAAAAAAAGCCGTGATAAACAGTGTAATAGCTGTTAGAAATATTTTCCTTTTCATAGAATTAAAATTATGGGTTATAAATAAATAATAATTGTCATGTAAAGCTACAATAAAAACAATTTATTTGCAAACAAAGCAAATTAAAAAGGCATAAATCAGACAATACCGGCAAATCCCATAAAGGCCAGAGATAAAAGACCGGCAGTAACAAGTGAAATCGGTACCCCTTCCATTCCTTTTGGGACATTCATTAAATCAAGATGTTCGCGCAAGCCTGCAAAAGTAACCAAAGCTAAACCAAATCCAAGTGCATGTGCTATGGCAAAAACAACGCCTTCCAGCAAGTTGTAGTCATTTTGAATTGTTAATATAGCAACACCGAGAATGGCACAGTTGGTTGTTATAAGTGGCAGGAAGATTCCCAAAGCCTGGTACAAAGGCGGACTGACTTTTTTAAGAATTATCTCAACAAGTTGTACCAAAGAAGCAATGACAAGAATAAAAACGATTGTGCGAAGGTATTCAATATCGAATGATTTGAGGATGTAAGTCATGATGAGGTAAGTGACAATTGTTGCCAGTACCATGACAAACGTAACAGCTCCGGTCATGCCTGCTGCTGTGGACACTTTTTTAGATACACCGAGGAAAGGGCAGATACCCAGGAATTGATTAAGAACGATGTTATTAATAAAAATAGCTGAAATGACGATGATAATGTATTCCATAACAATTATTTTAAAAGTGATTATTATGCAGCCGTGTCTTTTCTCAACCTATTAATAAAGGCAATTAAAAAACCTAAAGCGATAAAAGCGCCCGGGGGCATAATGAAAACAAGCAGAGTACTCGCATCAGAAGGAGTAAAAGAAATATTGAAAAGCGAGCCACTTCCCAGTATTTCCCTGATTCCGCCAAGCATTGTCAGGGCCATGGCAAAACCGAGTCCCATACCCAGTCCGTCAATAACAGAAGAAACAAAATTGTTTTTAGAAGCAAAAGCTTCTGCTCTTCCCAATATCAAACAGTTAACAACAATGAGCGGGATAAATAATCCAAGGGCTTTAAACAGAGCAGGAGCATAGGCCTGCATGGTCATCTCCACAATGGTAACAAATGAAGCAATGATGACAATAAAAGCCGGGATTCGGACTTTATTCGGTATAAGGTTTTTAATCAATGAAATGACGATATTGGACATTACCAGTACAAAAGTTGTAGCCAATCCCATTCCAAGTCCGTTGATGGCAGAAGATGTTACACCAAGTGTTGGGCACATACCCAGGAGTAATACAAAAACGGCATTTTCTTTAAAAAATCCTTTTCTGAAATTTTCCCACTGATTCATAATATTATTAATTTATACAGGGTTTGTTTATTGTTGAGATTTATACACTTCCCATGCACGCTTCACTGCATCGCAGTAAGCCCGTGAGCTGATTGTAGCTGCTGTAATGGCATCAACATCCCCGCCGTCTTTTTTTACTTTGAAGCTAAAACCGGCAGGATCGATGTCCTGAAATTGTTTTTTAAATTCTTTCTCTGTCATTTTTGTGCCCAGACCGGGTGTTTCTCCGTGCTCCAGGACTGTAACATTGTTCAGTTTACCATTGGAATCAAATCCGGCCATAAGCCTTATCTTTCCGTTAAATCCTTTATCTGTGAATGATTTCACGGCCGTTCCGAATTTTTTTCCCTGGGCGTTGACATGATAAATCATCAGACTGTCGATCTGACCGGGGTCTATTCCTGTTAAATCATTTTTTGAAAGAATTTCATTTGTACTTTTTAGGATATACCTGGTTTCTTTTTCAATTTTAATGCTGTTTATCAGAGAGCTGTCAACAGGTACGACCTGGTAAACTGCTTTTGCCTCCCTGGCCTTTTTGGCTTGTTCGATTGGCGCTTCAGTAAGCTCATGTACATAGCCAAGCAGAGCAGAGGCAATAAGAGTAACCCCAAATAAAGACAGGATCATATTTTTTAATGTTGATTCCAGTTTAGCCATTTTTCACTTCCTCCCCAAATCGTTTAGGTTTTAAATATCTGTTAATTAACGGAGTAAAGCCAT
>CAZVTW010000596.1:0-3445 GCA_964629805.1 uncultured Bacteroidales bacterium
ATCACCTTACTATAAGGGAATCAGTAAGTTATTGCATTTTTCCGAAGAGGAAGCCTTCATTCTGAGTAAAGCTATTCATTCTATTGACAATGAAAACATTATTAAGGATAATCTCATTAAAAAATTATATTCTTTGTATGATTTTGAAAGAGTGGCGGAAACAATTGTTAAAAAAGAGAATTCTGAAAATGTACACCAGTTGCTAACAGCCATAAAATCAAAAAATCAGGTCATACTCAAAGCCTATAAATCTTCGCATAGTTCGGAAATAACTGACAGGCTGGTCGAACCGTTTGATTTTACTGCTAACTACATCTCATTATGGGCTTACGAACCTTCGTCCGGTAAAGTAAAATTGTATAAGATTTCGAGAATAGGCGCCATAAAAAATCTTGAAAAGAAGTGGGAGAATGAAGGTAAGCATCAAAAAGATTATATTGATGTTTTTCGAATCAGCAGTAAAGAGCAGATCACGGTTAAAATACAATTAAACCTGCGAAGCCATAATTTGCTTGTTGAAGAATATCCGCTTGCTGAAAAATTTATTGACAAAACATCCGATGATTCCTATCTCTTTAATGGCTGGGTGTGCAGTTTTTACGGCATTGGTCGTTTTATTCTGGGGTTGCCCGATGAAATAAAAATTATTGAACCACAAATTCTGAAAGATTTTCTGAATGAAAAAATCAAAAACAGAGCTTTCTAATTGTTTTTCCTCCATTTTCTAAGCTGACCGGGTTTCTGCAATTATTATCCGAATAAACAATTCAATATCTTATTGGTTATAACCAAAAAGGTTAATTTAATCTTAACCATATTTAAACTCAATGTTAATCATTGCATATAAAATGATATTTTGTATCTTTGTATAGTTGAATGTATTTTGTCCCTTGAAGAAAACAGGGTTTTTTAATATTTGATTTTCAATTTATTACCATTCCTGCATTTTCAAACAGGAAATTGGTAAGATTGACATGAGTTAATTAATTTTTGTTTAATTTTTAAATTGAAAACATTATGGAAACTCTTAGCAAATTTGAGGAGTATATCAAAACTCTGAGACCGGAAAAAAGCCACAAAGAGCTTATTTCTGCTGAATTACAAAAGATTAAGGCGCTGATTTCTCAGGATGAAAAACTTGCGACAGCTGAATTTGAATTCGCAGGCCCTTTCCGCAGGGAAACCATGATTAATGGAAACTTTGAAGCAGAGCTTCTTTTTGTCCTGAACAGAAAAATTCTTCCCTTTAAAGAGATTATTTTTAGAACGGAAAATTTACTCAAGACAGAATATCCGACAATCTCCAAATACGGTCAGAATAAATTTACCATCCGGCATCATTTTCTGAAGGAAAACTTCATCGTGAAAATTGATATCATGCCTTCTTTTAAAGTCAATTCGCCGAAACAGTTAAAAGAGGTTAAAAGACCGGATTATTATAAAGGATTTGCCGCCAAATTTTACACACAATATATAAATAAGCAAAAGCCCAGGTATAAAAAATTTCTGGATACGGTTTCTATTATGAAACAGTGGTCCATAGTCAATGAAATACCTTTAACAAGCTTTCAGCTTGAGTTTCTCATTTCCGAGGGACTCTCAAAAACAACAAAATTTGACTGGCAGGAATATTTCAGGAGTATATTTAATACCATTCTCTCAATGCTTGATGGTGAACCAATATATCCTATTCACTGGGAAAAAAAGTATAATAACGATGAAGTGATTGCCCAAAAATCTTTAAAAACCGGTATTTTGATGGTAGACCCGGGTAATCCGGGTAATAATATCGCATCTGATATCACTGAGGAAGATGTCGCAAAAATAAGGGAAGCTGTTGAAAAATCTTTTGAAGCCATTGAAAAGAAAGACTGGGGAGAATTGTTTCAGATTCCTGATTATGAATTTCAGGCAGAAGAGTATTGATTTTCAGGGCAGAGTGACATGTTACCTTGTCGCTCTGCCGGAAATTAGTTTATCAATTATTCACCTTCTTTAAAAACATGCCATATCCCATAGAATCCTCCGGCTTTAAAAGACTATCTCCTAATATTTCTGCAACAAAATTTGAATCAATAATCAAAAATTCATTTCCAAACCACTCCAAATTAAAGCTATACCATGTTTTCCCTTTCACCCTTATTTGCGTATATTCTATTTGGCATCCGTTGTTAATTGCTTCGTGAATATCATATATCTCTAATGTTCCTTTATTCCCTTTTGCTAACTTTACGCCCATCCGTTCCTTATAAACTTCCAGCCATTCACTGGTATGTTTATTACCTTTAACTATTTCCTCTGATAATCCATCATTTATATCCAAAGCAAAACTCCATTTGATATATTCTTCTAAATAGCCTTTTGTTTTTGAGGAAAACTGGTGTATTTTTGGTGTTCCAATCCTGTGTTTTATTTCTATTTTACCTTCTCTTATCTTAGGAGCAATATCGTCATGATCAAGGGCTGTTAAATAATAATCCCTTCTTGCCTGGGTGGTATTAAAACTCATTCCTTGTTTGGTAAACCACCTGCTAATTGTTTTGTTTTCCTCTTGTGTAAACCATCTTATTTCTGTGCTTTTGTACATGATTTGATGTATTAATCAATGACAACTTCAATTAAGTTACCCCATTCCTTAAAGCTAAAGTAAGAATTTTTAATGAGAGATTCAGTGATAAATCACAACAAACGTTTAACTTAAAGCAAAGTCCAAACCAGGTCTTGTTATTCATCCTGCATCCAAAGTAAAGTTAAAGGGTTATTTCCCTGAAAGACTTAATTTGCTGTCAATTTGACATCGGGCAACTCGAGGGTGGAATCTTTCGGTTAAAATATGCACCTAAACAGTTACAAAAATAATTATAAGTATTAAAACTTGGTTTAAATCCAGAACTGTTTTATCTTTGGGAAACAGCAACTAATCAACAGATTGGTTTTTACTATAACTTGAAATTATTATCAGATGTTTTGTCAGTTTCAATCTTTGCTGATAGACACGAAATATGCTATTTAGAAGAATATAAACTTAAAAAATATTATTTATGAAGTTATCGAAACTTAAACTAACAGCTATTTTCATTTTTTGCACTTTTTTTGGATTCCAGGGCCTACAGGCATCTAAACTGGTAGAAATAAAAGTCGTTGATAAGGGCTATCTGATGCTATATTTTATGGATGGCGCTGTGGAATTTGTTGATGACGGAAAAGGTGACGATGCTTATCATGGTCATCATTCCGAAGCAGATAATTCTTACGTTGTTAACTACGGGGATGCATTGGATTTGACAAATGCAGCTAAAACAAACAATTGGATTATTTCATCCAATGACGACAGCAATTACGGGACCTCCGGGGTTTCTCCAAAAGCAGTTTACCGGAAATCAAGGGTGAATGGCATGTCTTACACAGGTTGGGATGCGGCCAATAATGATCACGGATTTGATTA
>CAZVTW010000597.1:0-3435 GCA_964629805.1 uncultured Bacteroidales bacterium
TAAGTGGTTTTCCAAATCCTGCGGAAAGCGAATATGATGCTTTTGGCGTCGGACATTCCTCAACCTCCATTTCAGCAGCTCTTGGTATAGCGCTTGCCTCCGGACATCAGGGAGATAAAGAAAGAAACGTTGTAGCGGTCATCGGCGATGGCGCCATGGGTGGTGGAATGGCTATTGAGGGGCTCAACAATGCCGGAATGCAAAAGTCTAACCTCCTTGTTATCCTTAATGATAACCACATGGCCATTGATCCGAATGTTGGCGCGCTCAACGAATACCTGCTTGATATCACAACGTCCAAAACATATAACCGGGTTAAAGAAGATATCTGGAACATCCTCGGAAAACTAAGCCGCTTTGGCCCAAACACACAGGGATTTATCCAAAAAATTGAAAATGGCATCAAATCCGTCATACTCCGGCAAAGCAATCTTTTTGAAGCTTTAAATTTCAGGTACTTTGGTCCTGTTGATGGTCATGATGTTGTTTATCTGACAAAAATACTAAAAGATTTGAAAGACATACCCGGGCCAAAATTACTTCACTGTCTGACAAAGAAAGGAAAAGGCTTTAAGCAGGCTGAACTTGATCAACCCGGCTGGCATGCGCCAGGTCCATTCAATAAATTAACCGGTGAAAAAATCATCATACCCTCATCAAAACCTCTGCCACCTAAGTTTCAGGATGTATTTGGCAAAACAGTACTTGACCTGGCCAGGAAAAATAAAAATATAGTGGCCATTACACCAGCCATGCCAAGTGGTTCGTCACTAAATGAAATGATGAAAGAAATGCCTGAAAGGGTTTATGATGTAGGCATTGCAGAACAGCATGCAGTCACTTTCTCCGCTGGCCTGGCTATCCAGGGGCTTCTTCCGTTTTGCACCATCTACTCATCCTTCATGCAAAGAGCGTACGACCAAATAATCCATGATGTTGCATTACAGCGGCTTAATGTCGTATTCTGCCTTGACCGTGGCGGACTTGTCGGGGAAGACGGTCCGACTCATCATGGTGTTTTTGATCTGGCTTACATGAGGATTATTCCGTATATGATTGTGGCTGCACCGATGGATGAAGTTGAATTCAGGAATATACTTTATACAGCTCAACTCCGTCCTCACGGACCATTTTCTGTCAGGTACCCCAAAGGTCGCGGGAATATTATAGATTGGAAAAAACCTTATAAAGAAATCATTATCGGAAAAGGACGGATGATAACAAAAGGTGAAAAGGTGGCCATTCTTTCACTCGGAAAAGCCGGTATACTGGTAACAAATGCAATTGATGTGCTACATGATGAGGGATATTATCCAGCACATTATGATATGAGATTTTTAAAACCTTTAGACAGTGAGATGCTTCATAAAATATTTCAGGAATATGACCATATCATCACTGTTGAAGACGGAACCATTAAAGGTGGTTTTGGTAGCGCTGTACTCGAATTTATGAGCGATAATGGTTATGCAGTGCCAGTTAAAAGGCTTGGTGTGCCTGATACATTTATTGAACATGGTTCAACTGAAGAATTATATCAATTGTGCGGTTTTGATACTCATTCAATAGTACAAACTGTTAAAAATATCATCTCTGCCAAAACAGTTCGTATGAAAGTAAAACAGACACATAAGGTTAGTATATAAAATCAACTAAGATAATAATATTTCGAGCGTTTCCGGTGTGTATTCCCCTTCAGCAACAAATACCTGGCTGATGATTTCCTGTTTGCCGGTGTTTTCATTGATAAGCACTGCATGATACTTTTTATCTTTAAATGCAATGTTAAATACCTGATAAACATCATTATTCTCAACCTGTTGTAGTTCAGATTGTGGGAACAACCTGGCAAGAAAATCCTGATATTGATTTTGTGGGATATTCGAATCGGATACAATAAGATGAAGTATGTTGTTATTATCAACAAACATATTATTTTCACTGATGATTTTTTTGGGAAAAACCCGGGCAAGCGGATGTTGACAGGCTGGATGTGTTTCGATACTATTGATATCATTGCCGGATTGTACCATCTCACTGTCACTCACCGGATGAGCTCCCTTCAAATCATCAACAGCCTCCGGCTCAGGAGTATTACAGCCGAGGATAACCATGAGTGTGGGTATGATGGATAATAAATGTCTATTCATACAGACTAAGATTCATTGTAAGACAAATCTACGAATTAAACCGTGCAAAGATGTTTTTTGTTTTACGAAATGTCAAAAATAATTTACTAATGAACGTAAATGAGTGACAAAAAGGTATTGATTCAAAATAAAAAATCATGATAAGGATATCGGGTCATATGAATTTTTTTGACTTCTTTATATAAAAGTTCTTTCATTTCATCAATGTTAATATTATTTTTAGCGGAAATAAAAAGGCAGGGACTATTTTCATTGACTATCCATGATTTTTTCAGGTCGTCAAGAGAGTAATTTTCACGTGTTTTGGGCGTCAGGTCATCATCTTCCTTGGGACTATATTGAAATGCATCAATTTTATTAAATACAAGTATTGTCAGTTTATCAGCAGCATGCAATTCGTGCAAAGTCGATTTCACAACATTGATATGTTCTTCAAAATTGGGCTGGGAAATATCAACAACATGCAAAAGAATATCAGCCTCCCTGACTTCATCAAGTGTTGACTTAAAAGACTCGACCAGGTGGGTTGGAAGCTTCCTGATAAAACCAACAGTATCGCTCAAAAGGAAGGGCAGATTTCCGACCACTACTTTTCTGACAGTGGTATCAAGGGTGGCGAACAGTTTATTCTCAGCAAAAATATCTGACTTACTTAGCCTGTTCATGAGTGTGGATTTGCCGACATTTGTATAGCCCACAAGTGCAACCCTGACTAATTTGCCCCTGTTTTTGCGTTGAATAGACATTTGTTTGTCAATTTTCTCAAGCTGTACTTTTAACCTTGCAATCCTGTCTCTGACAATCCTCCGGTCGGTTTCGATTTCCCGTTCACCGGGGCCACGCAGCCCAATACCACCGCGTTGCCTTTCAAGGTGAGTCCACATACCTGCAAGTCGTGGCAACAGGTATTGATACTGGGCAAGCTCAACCTGAGTTTTTGCATGAGCCGTCTGTGCCCTTTGGGCAAAAATATCAAGTATCAGGTTAGTCCGGTCCAATATCTTGCATTTAAGCTCTTTTTCGATATTGCGTTGTTGGGAGGGGGTTAAATCGTCATCAAAAACAACAATGTCAATTTCATGTTCTTTAATGTAAGATGCTATTTCACGTATTTTCCCTGTTCCAACAAAGGTTCTTGGATGCGGTGATTCAAGTTTTTGAATAAAGGTTTTTTCAGGAATACCTCCGGCTGTTGTTACCAAAAAAGCCAACTCATCCAGGTAATCTTTCACCTGGTATTCATCCTGTTGGTGGTTGACAATACCAACAAGGACAACTTTCTCTT
>CAZVTW010000598.1:0-3431 GCA_964629805.1 uncultured Bacteroidales bacterium
GAAGGTCTTTATTCACAATTGGGAATTACTGCTGACCAATTTGCAGAGCAGTATGAAATCTCAGATATGGGAAATTATTCGGTTGTTGCGGGGCAAACGGCATTTAATGTTACAAATTATGTTGTAGCTAATACTAACTTTGATGCAAATTTTCAAGGTGGTAATTGTTATAGTTTTGTTTGTGTTGCGACTGGAAAAGTTATTCCAGAAACAGGGACAATCGCAGGAAACCAATTATTTTCTAACTTAGGGAGCACACCCCAGGCAAACACTCCATCATCAGGTAATGTTGCTGTGTGGGAAACACAAGGTTCGATTAATGGCGTTGATTTGAGAGGCGACCCCGCTCATTCAGCTATTTTTATAGTAAAAAATAGTGCAGGTGAAGCTCAGTATTTACAACGAATGGGCACAAATCATCCAGTTGGTGTATCAACAGGTTCAAATATTACCTCATATTATCAAAAACAGATACAAAAATTTCAATCTCAATATAATGTCAAATTACCAACTATGAGTCTTTCACCAAAATTCTATAGGGTAAGATAATATGAATAAATATCTGATAATTTTTATTTTACTTGTAAATAGTATTCTGTTTGCTCAAGAAAACACAATTATAAAAATAGATTCGGTAGAATCGAAGAATGGATACTATTTAGAAAAAATGTATCCTAATCCTTTCAGTCCAATTAATTATATTAATTTCAATATACCAGATAGTTCAAATGTAAAAATATTTATCTTACAACACAAAAAAAGTAATGATGGGCTATTTCTAAATCAGAGTGATACTACGAGAATTATTTTTCGTGGGATTCTTGAAAAGGGTTATTATAAATCAATATGGGATTGGAAGAATTCATCTAATCAACTTGTTGAAAACGGATATTATTCTTTTTGCATTTCAGCATATTCAGAGATGGAAGAAGGACATATTATGAAATTTTCAGCCAAAACTAAACTCATTGTATTTAGATAAGTAATTAAGTCAAGCGTGTTAGCCTAATCGAGTAGGCGGCTCCGGCAGTTAACTACCGGAGTGCGCCTCTCACACCACCGTGCGTACGGGTCTCGTACACGGCGGTTCCCGCCGGCAGGCAGGCTATTAACCATGAGTCAGTTTAAGGTAATACGATAGCATTGACACATACCCCCCTGCGTTCCAGTCTGGCAGTTGTAATTGTTATACTCAGAATTGGACTGCAGGCAACGGACCATCGTCCCATTCGGGTGCGGCTCCATTAAGAGGCCATGTCGGAAAGGATTCCCAATCGAATAAGACTCTTCATCTTTCGATTCGGTTTCTTCCAGTCATGCCAGATGCAGCCACGCAGACGACGGCGAATCCACACATCAATATCTCGTAATTTGCCGTGCATATTGGCTGATTTGAAATAATTGATCCACCCTGCTTGTAAAAGATTCAGCCGTGCAATGCGTTCATCAAAGCTGGCAGGGATCGTTTTACGAGTGATGGACTTGATTTGCGCTTTCAGTTTCCTGAGAGCCTTGCGGTCTACCACAAGTTGATACGTTCCCTTTGAGCCTTTTTCGAACACTGGCACGAACCCATAACCGAGCAGGTAAAACGTGCTCGGACGACGAATTCCGCTTTTCGCGCGGTTGATAGGCAGGCGCAGTCGGGTTTTGAGAAACAGATAGATACTGTTTCCTACCCACCGAGCCCGCGGAGGATCCTGGCACCTGCCCCGCACCTATCTCTTTGCATACCCGTACATTATTTTGGTTCGCTCAATTGGTATGATGTTTCACATCGACCAGGTTCGGTCAGAGATAGGTGCGGGATGCCGGGACAGAGCCGGAGCGGCCCCGGATCATCGAATTTCATATTCCCCTTTTACCTGTACATAATTTATTATAACCACCCCCTTTTCTTCCTCAGTACCTCATGCCCCCTTTTGACCAATTATTCATTGCTTTATATCTTTTTTCTCATTATGCTTCAACATAGCCTGCTTTTTTCAGGCGAAACCTATTATCCGATTCATGACCACCTGGGCAGTGTCCGGGTGGTCGTGGACAAAGACGCCAATGTCGTCGAAGCGTTCGACTATTACCCCTTTGGCGCCGAGTTGCGCAGCACCGTCAATGACAACCAGGCCGCCAACCTGAGATTCACCGGCAAAGAACTCGATAAAGAAAGCCACATCGGGTTGTATTATTTTGGCGCCAGGTATTATGATGCAGAGGTGGGGAGGTTTATTAGTGTGGATCCGTTGGCGGACAAGTATCCGGGATTGACGCCTTATCATTATGCGGCGAATAATCCGTTGATGTTTGTTGATCCGGATGGGAAAAAACTATACCCAGCACCTGGTTCAAGCTCAGAATTTAAACAACATATCGGTTTAACCGTTCAATATCTTAATAAGTACGGGGCAGCCGAAGAAATTGCAAAATTGCACGCAAGTGAAAATGTGTACTATTTGAGTGAAACAACTTCATCTGCGAGTAGATTCGATGATGAAAATAATATTATATATTGGAATCCTAAAGGTGGTTTAATAAACGAGAATGGTCAGGTTCTAGAACCTTCAATTGTTCTTGTACATGAAGCTGCCCATGCAAACAATTATGACAATAATTCGACAGATTACAACGATAAATTGAAGCAAAAGGATCCTATATATAAAAACAAGGAAGAAGCACGTGTCATCAAGGGTCCTGAAACCAAAGCTGCCAGGAAAACCGGTGCTATTGGACCCAACCAAGTATCGCGTAAAAGATATGACGATGCAACAGCATACCCAACTTTGGGACCAACAAGTAGAAAAGTCGATCTGGAAAAATATATTTCAAATGGAGATGAAAAGAATGAGTAAAAATTTCTTTTTGATTCTAATATTAATTATTATTGTTAATTGTGCTAACTCAAACAGGCAAATAGAAAAGATAGTAATACATTATACTAGAATTTATTTAGAGACATCTTTACTTGTCCCTTGTGAGAAATTTGAAGAATGGTTACCATTTGCCACGGATACCATTTCTAATAGAAATGATTGTGAGAAATTATATGAAAAGCTGCTTTCCTTACAACCGTCTGAGAGCAATAATAGTCCTGATACGCGAATTTTAATTTATCTATATGATAGCGAGCAAAAAGCAGATACGGTTTGTGTTGGTATGTTTTATGTTAAATTTCATGGAAATATTTTTGAGACAAATGATGATTTTTTTAAAATACTTGAAGAGTATACAAGTGAAAAAATACTTTAAAAGTTTTTTTCAAGTTTGTATAGCCCAGGATATGGAATCCTGGGCTATACATAAATTCTGTTTTGCAACCCGGTGATCGAAAAGCACGCAAGTCATTCCCACCCTATCAAATATTATCACAACTTTTTTACCAAAAACAACAGCCGCGCCATGGTCTATGACGGTGCCGGCTATCTCACCAGCCTCGG
>CAZVTW010000599.1:0-3430 GCA_964629805.1 uncultured Bacteroidales bacterium
GTTCGGTTGAAGCAGAGATATGATAAAATATAAAGATAAAAGTAAGGATGTATTTCATTTCCAATAGTTCTATGTCATGTTTATATTCCATTTTTCACTCCTTAAATGTATAAAAAAAATCTTTCCTTTGGACTTTTAAAATAAATGTATTCTGGTGTTTATCAGAGCATTTCCGTTAAATCATTTTATCTTTGAGTTATCGAACCAACTCATATCATTTTTCTTGATACCTTCTCAAATACTTCATTTCTCATCATTCCCGGGTATTCAAATGCAGCATTTTTTCCTGTTGAAATTGAATTATTTAAACTGTTAAATGTTCCCGGGGGTAAAAAATGGACGATAGCAGATTGAAGCAAAAAATTATCCCGGCACCAGGCATAATCCGAATTACCATTCCTGAGTGAATCATCTACAATTGTATCATAATCCTGATTGTTGTCAATGAGATTGTCCAATTCTGCAAATATGTGATACATGGGTGGATCATTTACCGGGTAATACCTGTACATTCGTATTTCTTTGCCGAGATAATTTGACAATGCACGTATTGCCTTATCCATGTCACACAGCCGTATGTTTTCTGTTGAAATATTACCAGATACATGAACATTTCCACATAATGTGAATTCAGTAGAATTTTTCCGGCTGAATTGTACAACATCGCCTGTCAAATATCGATAAAATCCGCCTGAGGATGTTATGAGCATGAAGTAATGAATACCAGGCTCAATATCTGCTAATGTTTTTGCCGCACAACCTTCCACCTGCTGGGTCAAATTATTGCCAGGAGACGAATTAACAGGGTTAACCGGGACAAATTCAAAAAAGAAATGATTAAGCTGGTTTTTGAGGTCAACCTTCATTTCATGTTGGCTGGCTATGAGACCAATTTCAGGAGAGATGAATAGCTCATCAATCTTTATTGTATCATCCAACATATTTTTCAATTTAGTCAGATTATTTTTCAGGTTGTTACCAATGACAACAATTTTTCTTAGGTTTGGCCAGATTTCCCTGATGCTTTTATCACCTAATCCCAGCCTGTATTTGTAGATCTGATCGAAAAGCGTAAGAAATCGTATGATATGCGAACAGCAACCGATAATACTCCGGACATTTTCAGTAACTGCCTTTTTACTGATTTCCCACAGCATTGCTTTCCATTCAGTTTTGATATTTGATGAATGAAGCCCAGGATCCAGGAACTTCCCGGACAAGGTATTGTTTTGCAAAATGAAATAAAACAGACCGGAATAATTACAAACCGGGACGCTGTCTGTATATTGAATTTCCGGTTCATTGCTGATAAATAATGCCTTGGTTGTATTGTTGCTGTCAAAAAAAGAAGAATATCCGGAATCCGTCATAGAGAAAAGATGATTAACTCCGGACAACAATGTTTTGAGGCCTTTTTTGTTTATGGGTATCAGTCTACTGTCCTCTTTGTGATTTCCCACAGATAACCAGGCAAAAACCGGTTCTTTATAAAGTATATTTTGATGTCCGTTTTTCATTTTCTCATGATAACTATGATAATCCTTTAATAGAGAAAAAGGTACTTTTTTTTGAAATTCTTCTGTTGAATGGATATTTTCAAAACCACATTTTCTGCCAAATTCAGTAAAACGATGTCTTTTTAATATCTTCATCAGAAATTTTTCCTGGATATTCCGGATATCCTTATTTATGTTTGTTAACCTGTAGGTATCTGCACTGGCTAAAACATGATATGTATGAAATAAATTTCTGATATTCTTTAGTCTCTGCATGCTAAAAATTGTTATATACAAAGATACCTCAATGAAAAAAGCCATAAAAGAGGGGAAACGTATATTTCGAATAAAGGAAACATGTATTTTCGATAAGGGTAAACCCTTATAAACAAATAACACGTAAAAAGTTTAGAATCTTTGAGGATTAACAACTCAACTATTTTTAGTTTTATTTTTTCACCTAATCTTTTTGGAGTGCGAATCCCCAAAGGGTTGGCAGATGATGATACGTTACTTTATATTTGAACTGAATCTCTTGTATGTGTGAAGTATGATAATAAAAAGGATAATTTTTCGTATTTTTGTTATAAAAAGGAAAAAATGGAAACACAGGAACAAATAGAAATTAAAAACAAAGTGGCAAAGCTTCCAACGGACATGCAGAAAAAAGCCCTTGATTATATTGATGATTTATTAGAACAGCTTGAAGAAGATTCAATTGAGAAAAAGAAAGAAGCAGCAAAAAAAAGAATCGGGTATTTTCCAAAGGGAAGTATCATTATGAATGATGATTTTGACGAACCTTTGGATTGCTTTAAAGAATATATGTGAGTTTATGAAACAGTCAAGGACTGATCTACTCATAAGAAATATACCGGCCATAGGACGAGTATCCTTGAAATTGCAAATTTCGGGACGTGGATAACTTGCTTTTACTCAGTAGAGAATTAAATTATAGGCTGTTGGTTATCAACTAAATCGTATATTTTAAACAGATGAAATATATTCTGGATTCTCATGCTTTATTATGGAGCGCTGCAAATGATGACAGACTTTCCGATACCGCAAAAGAAATCATTAAAGATTGGGATAACTTGCTATTTGTAAGTATTGTTACATTTTGGGAGATTTGTATCAAGAGTAGTCTCGGAAAGCTGGATTTAAAATTTCCTGTTGAGCGAGTTTTGAATTATTTTCATGATACCAATATCCAAATTCTACGAATAGAGATTAAACATGCTTTAGCAGTCAGAGACTTACCGAAACACCATCAGGATCCCTTTGACAGAATGCTGATTGCCCAGGCAATGGAGCATGATTTAATAGTTATTAGTAAAGACTATCATTTCCGGTCATATAAAGGCATTAGACTGATTTGGTAAGTGCCGACCAAAATTTATATAAGAAAAAGGTAACTACTTAGGAGCTCAATTTGACGAAAAGATTCCTCCCTTCGGTCGGAATCTCATGACATGCTCCTAAGTAGTTACGAAAATTATTATATAGCTAAGTAGTTACAAAAAAATATTCATTCTATCGAATAAATATTATTCTTCACAGCCCAGATAACCAGCCGGGCAGTATTTTTTACATTTGTTTTTCTGAAAATATTTGTTCTGTGCACCTCAACTGTTTTTGGACTGATAAATAGTTTTTCGGATATTTCGTTTGATGAGAGTCCGTTGCAAATCAGTTTTAGAATTTCCTTTTCTCTTTTTGTGAGTTTATCATCATCAGTATGCGGATTTATTAAGCGAAACGTCATTTTTTGCATAATATCAGAGGAGAAATAATTCCCGCCGCTATAAACTTCATTAATTGCCTGCTGTAACTCATATTTCCCTGACTTTTTCAAGACAAAACCCTTTGCTCCGGCAGATATCATTTGCATATAATATGATTCATCCTTGTGCATGGTCAGGGCAATCACTTTA
>CAZVTW010000600.1:0-3426 GCA_964629805.1 uncultured Bacteroidales bacterium
CCGCCTCGACCTCGAACTTTCTGGCCGAGACACTTACTTTATGGATGGACACTAAGTAGTGGCACTTAGAAAAATTGCATGTTTTCTTATTGGCACTAAGTAACATAAATTCAAATAACATATTAAAAACTAAACCATGAACAATTACATAATCCGGGAAACCACCATAATAAATGAAGGTACAAACAGGGAAGGATCAGTTATAATTGAGAATGGAATAATCACTAAAATAATTCGGAATAATGAAGAAATTCCCTATAAATATGAGGATTACGCTGTCATAAATGGAAAAGGATTGGTTCTGTTACCAGGTATCATTGATGATCAGGTACATTTCAGAGATTATGAATTATCCTACAAAGGAGATATACAATCAGAATCTAAAGCTGCTGTCGCTGGAGGAATAACTTCATATATGGATATGCCTAATACTAAACCACAAACTGTTACAAACAAATTACTTGAAGAGAAATATGAATTAGGAGCCAATCATTCTTTGCAGAATTATTCGTTTTACATGGGAGCAACGAATGATAATATCAGGGAGTTAGAGAAAATACAAAAACACAAAGTATGTGGCATAAAAGTTTTTATGGGCTCTTCAACAGGAAACATGCTGGTAGACAAAAATGAAAGCCTTGAGCGGATCTTTTCTATTCAGGATATTCCAATTGCAACACATTGTGAAGATGAGGCTTTAATACAAAAAAATCTTCAGAAGGCAAAAAGCGCATATCCTCATTTAAACTATCCTTATAATATACACTCGAAAATTCGTTCAGCAGAAGCCTGTTATCGCTCTTCCACGAGGGCCGTCAAACTGGCTGCCAAAAAGGGAACTAAATTGCATATATTGCATCTGACAACCAAAAAAGAATGCGAACTATTTGAAAAAGTTAGAAATATAGAAGATAAAAAAATCACAAGTGAGGTATGCATTCACCATTTATGGTTTAATGAAATTGACTACCAAACATTTGGAACACGAATAAAATGGAATCCATCAATAAAATCAGAATCAGACAGGATTGGATTGTGGGAAGGACTTATGGATGACAGCATTGACATTATCGCAACAGACCATGCACCTCATACAATAGAAGAAAAGTCAGGAAATTATTTTGAAGCTCCCTCAGGAGGCCCAATGGTACAACATTCTCTCGTTGCAATGCTTGAGTTTTATCATCAGGGAATCATTTCAATTGAAAAAATTGTAGAAAAAATGTGCCATAATCCTGCCAAAATATTTAAGATTCCGAAAAGGGGTTTTATAAAAGAGGGATATTATGCAGATTTGGTATTAGTTGATTTAGATAACCAATGGACTGTCAATAAAAACAATATTCTTTATAAATGTCAATGGTCACCTTTTGAATACCAGACATTTAAATCCAAAGTGATGTATACACTCGTAAACGGTCATTTAGTCTTTGAAAAAGGAAAAATTCATGAAGACAGATTTGGCCAAAGACTGAATTTTGCAAGATAATCGAAAATGTCGTTTATTTACCTGTCATTAAAAACCATATATTCAATATCTTACAAAATAAAAATTACTCACGGGCAGATAAGATTTTGAAATCAAAAAATATCATGTTTGTTTTGTACCTTTGATTTCATTTATTCGCATCGAATTGAATACCTTTGCAAACAATAAAAATCGACATCTTTATTTTGACTCAATTTTTTTAGGACAAGTATCACTATTTCATTAAACAATATTAATTATATAATTTAGGTTTTGCACGAACAGGCATTTAAATATATATACGAAAATCACACCGGGGTAAAAAAATTGCTCGGTGATATACAAACATCTAATAAGGAATCGAAAAACTACAAGTATCACCTTTCGGGCCTGAAAGGATCATCAAAAAGTATGCTCTCATATCATATTGGAAAAAGTATAGGTAATCCACAGATGATAATCCTCCAGGATAAAGAAGCCGCGGCATATTTTTTTAATGACTTGGAAGTTCTTGCCGGCGGGAAAGAGGCGGTTTTATTTTTTCCCTCTTCTTACAAAAGGATTCAAACTTACGACGCAGAAGGAAATACAGATCAGGCAAGTTTAATTTTAAGAACTGAGATACTTGATAAACTGAAAAAAAATACGAATAAACAAATAATTATTACTTACCCGGAGGCCATCATTGAAAAAGTAGCAAGCAAATCAAATTTAGAGACAAATACATTACCCTTAAAAACAGGCGAAAACATAAATATTGAATTCATTACAGAGGTTTTAACAGAATATAATTTTAAACGTGTCGATTTTGTTTATGAGCCAGGTCAATATTCAATACGAGGAAGTATAGTTGATATCTTTTCATATTCTGGAGAATATCCATACAGAATTGACTTTTTTGGCGAAGAAATAGAATCGATCCGCACTTTTGATATAACTTCACAGCTTTCCATCGCAAAATTTAACGAAATTGCGATATTACCGGATATCCAGACTAAGCTGGATGCTTCTAATGCAACAACCCTGTTCCGTTTTATGCCGCAAAATACGGTTATTTGGTGTATAGACCTGATGTTTACGTTAGAAAGAATAGACGAGTTGCACCAAAGACTTATTGATTCAGTTGATGCAGAAACAAAAAAAGTTAATAAAAATAATAGTCTTTTTGTTTTCAGAGAAGAAATTGAAGCAGACCTTTCAAATTTGGCCGTGATAGAAATGTCAAATACGCCATATTTCAGTGAAATAAACAATTCATATCGTTTTAATACAGAAGCTCAAATAAAATTTCAAAAGAATTTTGACCTGCTCAAGTCATTTCTTGAAAAAAACACAGAAGAAAACTATCAAAATATTTTTCTGTCACAGGATAAAAATCAAATTGAAAGGTTACATGCCATTTATGAGAAAGAAGATGAAAATGGAATAAAACTATTTGATGGAATTTTGTGCATTTTACATGAGGGATTTACAGACCATGATCTTAAAATTTCAGTACTTACAGACCATCAGATTTTTGACAGGTATCATAAATTCAGGCTAAAAGACAGTTCTCAGTCTGAGGCAAAAGAAATAATGACCCTAAAAGAAATTCATGATTTACATCCGGGAGATTATGTGGTGCATGTAGATCATGGAATAGGTAAATTTGGGGGTCTACAAAAAATTGAAATCGAAGGTAAATTTCAGGAAGCTATCAGGCTGGTTTATAAAGACAACGACATTCTATTTGTCAGCATCCATTCATTACACAGAATTTCCAAATACAGGGGTAAAGATGGGGCTCCGCCAAAAATACACAAGCTTGGTTCAGGAATATGGCAGAGACAAAAGTTAAAAACCAAATCGAAAGTTAAAGACATTGCCAAAGAGCTCATTAAGCTATATGCGAAACGGAAAGCCGAAAAGGGATTTGCATTTACGAAAGACTCTTACCTGCAATATGAACTCGAGTCTTC
>CAZVTW010000601.1:0-3423 GCA_964629805.1 uncultured Bacteroidales bacterium
ACTATCGGGTCGAGTAGAAGGAAAGCTGCGCCAAAGCAAGCAGAAAAAGACGGAACAGGCTCTTTGATACCACGTTCGGTACCGGCAACTTTAGCTGTATATCCGCTGATAAAATGATACTGGGTTTGCTCTTTGGTTAGCCTGGAAACCGGTGGTAAAACACCAAAAGCATCAGCTGTGAGGAATATAACATTTTGTGCATGGCCGGCCTTGGAAACAGGCTTCACAATATTTTTTATATGGTAAATGGGATAAGAAACGCGGGTATTTTGTGTTTTTGAGCCATCAGTGAAGTCTACTTTACCCGTTTCTTTATCGAAGACAACATTCTCTAACAAAGCATCTCTTTTGATGGCATTGTAAATATCAGGTTCTTTTTCAGGGTCAAGATTGATTGTTTTGGCATAACAACCACCCTCAAAGTTGAACACACCGTCATCATCCCAGCCGTGTTCATCATCTCCGATGAGCGCCCTGTGAGGATCAGCTGAAAGTGTTGTTTTCCCTGTCCCTGACAGACCGAAAAAGATAGCCACATCACCGTCTTTCCCAACATTTGCCGAACAATGCATCGCTGCAATTCCTTTTAGCGGTAGATAGTAATTCATAACAGAAAATATCCCTTTTTTCATCTCTCCGCCATACCATGAACCACCTATAACGGCACGTCCTTCTCCGAGATTGAATGTTGCAAATACTTCGCTGTTCAGGCCTTGTTTTTTCCACTTCGGATTGGTTGTTTTTGATGCATTGAGCACAACAAAATCAGGCTCAAAATCATTAAGCTCCTTTTCAGAAGGACGAATAAACATGTTTTTCACAAAATGAGCCTGCCAGGCAACTTCAACGATAAACCTGACTCTGAGACGTGAATCTTCATTGGCGCCGCAATAACCATCCATCACATAAAGACTTTTACCGGACAGCTGTTCACATCCAAGCTTATAAAGATGTTCCCAGACTTCAGGAGACACAGGTTTGTTATCAGATGAGGTTCTGTTTTCATTCCTCCACCAAACAGTTGGTTCAGATTTTGGTTCTTTTACAATGTATTTATCTTTTGGCGATCTGCCTGTGAAAATGCCGGTATCAACAGTTACAGCGCCAAATTCGGTAACATATCCCTTTTCCAGACCTTCAAGCCCGGCATCAGTTTCGTGCTCAAACAGCATTTCATAAGAAGGATTATGATATATTTTTTTCACATCCTGTATTCCGTACTTTGATAAATCTACTTTACTCATTGCTCTGTTTTTTAATATTAAACCTTTTTTTTGCCAGTCACAAAATAGGATAAAAAAATCAATAAATCCAAATCAAAATTTTATTTCAATGCTAAAAAGTGACAGGCTAACTTCGTGGATGAAACCTCAGTATGGCATCTTTCAGGTATTCCCTGTCGAGGTGGGTATATATTTCGGTCGTGATAATCGATTCGTGTCCCAGCATTTCCTGTACAGCGCGCAAATCAGCTCCGCCTTCAATCAGATGGGTGGCAAAGGAATGCCGGAATGTATGCGGGCTAATACTTTTTTTTATTTTCGCTTCAAAAGCCAGGTTTTTAACTATTGTAAAAATCATAACCCTTGTCAGTTTTTTTCCGCGACGATTCAGGAAGACAATATCCTCTGAAGTCTTATCAATATTATTGAGTTTGTGACGAAAATGCTCCAGGTAAATGGTTATCTCCTCCCTGGCCTTCTGTCCGATTGGTACAAGACGCTCTTTATTTCCTTTTCCTGCTACTTTGATGAATCCGTCATTAAAAAACAAATCTGATAATTTCAGATTGGTTAGTTCTGACACCCTCAAACCACAGCTATACAGTGTTTCAATAATTGCCCTGTTCCTGTGTCCTTCATTTTTGCTCAGGTCAATGGCAGCTTCTATCTGATCAATTTCCTCAACAGTGAGAACTTCCGGTAATTTCCTCCCTGTTGCAGGCATCTCTATCAACTCAGTAGGGTCTTCAATGAGTTTATCTTCAAAAATCAGGTATTTATAAAAAGATTTTATACCGGAGATTATTCTTGCCTGTGATGCCTGACTCAGACCAAAATCATTAAGCCAGTTGATAAATTCTCTGATTTGGTCAATGCTGACTTCAATTGCTTTTAATGATGGATATGTCATATCCAAAAACTGGTATAATTTCTCAATATCGCGGGTGTAAGCTTCTATTGAATTGGGTAAAAGACCTTTCTCCAGCTTTAGAAAAGCTGTGTACGCTTTTATGATTTTCTCCCAGTTTTTTGACATGATGTGACAGATAATGAATGATTTACATGTGAACTATTCACAATAAACATATTTTTATTACTTTTCAGCAATGACAAGCATCTCATAATCCTCTGTGGTTAAAGTATCATTCCTGGAAAAAGCTCCTGTTTTGGCGCCGAAAATATCAATTTTGGTAAATCCAATCGATTTGAGCAACCAGCTAATCTCACTTGGCACATAATACCTCTCGTTACATTCAAGTATCTTCTTATTACCAAAATCATCTTCAATCTCAGTAGTATTAAAATCCCGGAATGTCATTAAATCAAAGGTGTTATTATGGTAAGTCGCATGACCGTTTTCAGTATGTGAAGCCAGGAATTGTTCAACTGAATGATAGAGGGGAAATAGACCGTTTAATGTGGTAAATATGAATTTACAATGCTCTTTTAATGATTTTGTGACACTTTTAAGTATTTCAAAATTCATTTCATCGGTTTCCATCAGGGGAAATCCACCTTCGCAAAGCATAATAGCAACATCAAATTCTTTTGAGAATGTCAAGTTCCTGGCATCCTGCACCTGAAAATCAATTTTAAGATTCTCCGTTTCTGCTTTTTTCTTTGCTCTGGCAAGCTGACTCTCTGATAAATCAATTCCGGATACATCATATCCGCGTTTCGAGAGTTCTATCGAATGTCTGCCTGTTCCGCATCCAACATCCAGAATTTTTATTTTTTTATTGAAATTTAGTTCCGTTTCAATAAAATCACATTCACCAATTGTTCCTTGTGTAAAACTCTCTTTGTCATATTTTTCTGCATAGTTTTCAAACAAGGATTCGTACCATTGTTTTTTATTCATTTGTATCTGATTTAAATGTCATTCCTTAAATATGTGGTTTGAACATCCTCAAAGGATTATAAATCATTTAAGGGTTGATCGTTCTTACATATTATATAAAAAATATATCCGGTTTAAAATATACATAATACCCATAATACCCATTCAAAGATATGGATTATAAGAGAATTTAATGAATGAGTTTATAGTTTAAGATTCAAAAATAGTAATTATTGTATTTGGGCATTCTAATTTCTGAAATAAAAATACTTGTTAGTCTTGCCTGTTTACAGGTTTTTTAATCATATTCGTAAAAAAATTATACCATAAAAAATATGATTACGGAATTTTCACTTATAG
>CAZVTW010000602.1:0-3422 GCA_964629805.1 uncultured Bacteroidales bacterium
AAAAATCTGTTTTGTCAAAAAGAATAAACATATTTATTATTTTCAATGATATTATTAAGCTCTATCTTTCAAAGAAAATAAAAATTCACAAATTTTTGCTAAAATGCATACTACAGCGTCCTAATAGTTTCAATATATATATAATATATTAGAGTTTCAAATCACTGAGGACCGGATAACTCTTTCACTTCTAACTGTGATTCCCGGATTTCTCCTTTTCCCCATCCGGGTTTGAACAATATATCAAACTCTCGAGTTCGATGCTCAGATTAATATTATTGATGTTAACATGCTCAGGCGCTTTTAAAATAACAGGCGCAAAATTCATGATACCTTGTATACCGCAATCAACCAGCTTGTCACATATTTCCTGTGCCATCATGGCTGGTACCGAAATGATTGCCACCTTAACATCATGTTGTTCGATAATATCTTTCATTTTCTCCGGCGGATAAACGGTAATAAACCTGCTTTTACGTCTTTTTGTCGGATCAATATCAATAGCTGCCTTAATATAGATGTTATTTTTTAGAAATACGGCATTATATTTTGACAAAGCTGTGCCAATATTACCATATCCAACAATGACAACATGTTGTGTTTCTTTCTTATTGAAAATATGATTGAGCGTATCAATCAATTCGTGAATATTGTATCCGGCTTTTTTATTTCCTTTTATCCCATACTGTGAAAAATCCTTTCGTACCTGCTCAGCAGTTACGCCTGCTTCCTGCCCGATTGTATAAGAAAATACATTTTCAAATCCCATATTGAAGAGCCGCTTTAGACACAATCTGTATTGAAGAAGCCTTTTTATTGTATTCTTGATTGTCATTCAATTTTATTTTTTTTGTGAAATATTTCACAAAAATATAAAATAAAGATTATTTTTTTAAAATGGGACAATAAAATAAAAATTTATATTTTGTTTAAATAACTATATAACAATATTTTAACAGATTTATTTATAACAATTTTAAATATTACATATGTTTTGTGACATTAACTATTGACTTTTGAGATTTTATATGTTATCTTAGCATTAGATTTATGTGAATTATATCACAAATAAGCTATGAAAGCACCTGCTCAAATATCGAAACACAAATGGGATCATTTTCTCAGCCTGATTACTTCCAATTATAATATATATGCACCCCAAAAAAGATGGGATACTATTGATTATGAATTACTCTCTGAAAATAATATCAATGATGTTATATACAATGTTCCTAAACCAACGACACCACTCAAAACTTTTTTCCTTCCTGTCAAAGAAAATGTCGTAACAGAAAGGAACACACAAAAACGTATCATCATTGGCGCGCCTGCATGTGACCTGACAGGTTTATCACTTGTTGATGAAATGTATCTTAAAGGGCCTTTCACTGATCCTGCTTATAAAAAATTGCGGGATTCAACAACCATTATAGGAACTGATTGCTTTTCAACCCTTGAACACTGCCATTGCACTATTTATGGTGTTAAACCTTACCCGGGTCAAAATGCGGATATGATATTATCAAGTCTTAACGGACAGGTATTATTACACCCCCTTACTGAAAAAGGAGAAAACCTACTTCAGGAACTCAGCAGGGCAGAATCTCTTGATGCCCTTAGTAGTGATCTTACAGCGCAATTATTATCAAAAAGGACTGCAATTGAGGAAGAACTTAATAAAAAGAATAATTCTCTGCCGGACTACAAAACAACAGGGAAGATTGTCAAAGAGGCAGAAAACTCCGTATGGGAGAAGTATTCCGCTACATGTGTTTCATGCGGAGCCTGTGCAACAAGCTGCCCGACCTGTACCTGCTTCCTGCTGATTGACAGGCCTGATTTTGAAAAAATACGCAATCTTGATGCCTGCCAGTATCCTGGTTTTGAACGTGTGGCAGCAGGTGAGGACCCGCTCAAATCTAAACCCAAACGGTTTCGCAACAGGTATATGTGCAAATATGTCTGGAAACCGGCCAAATATAATTCTTTTGCCTGCACAGGCTGTGGGCGGTGTATTGAGTCATGCATCGGCAAAATTAATAAAAATGAACTTTTTGAAGAATTAATTCAAGAACCTGTAACAGTCAGTTAATGAAATGATGTCTGAACAACAAAACATATATAAACCTATCAGGGCGAAACTGGATAAAGTAATATCAGAGTCTCCGACAATAAAAACATTTGTCATGACCCCTGAGGAAGAGTTTTCATTCAAAACTGGTCAATTTATTGAACTCACATTGAATGGCTTGGGAGAAGCGCCGTTTACACCTTCTTCCTCACCGCTTGTTACTGACAGGATTGAGGTCACAGTTATGAAGGCAGGATATGTCACAGAAAAAATCCATAATCTTGAACCGGGAGAAATTCTTGGTATACGTGGGCCTTTTGGCAGGGGGTATCCTCTGGAAGATTTTTATGACAAGGAAGTACTCATCCTTGGCGGCGGATGCGGATTTGCTCCTTTACGCTCGTTGTTGTATAATCTGATGGCTGAGAAGGAGAAATTCATAAAAGTGACAATGTGCTACGGATCAAAGAATCCTGCTGAATGTATTTACAAGCCATTTATTGATGAACTAAGAAGTACAGAGCGCTTTGAAGTATTCAGGACTGTTGATGAGGCCGATGAATCCTGGGAAGAATCTGTTGGCGTGGCAACTGTACTGCTCGATCAGGTAAAACCGGACATTCCCAACTCGATAGCAGTTGTTTGCGGGCCCCCAATCATGATGAAATTCGGTACATTTAAACTTCTTGAAATGGGGTATCCTGAAGAAAAAATATACCTGTCAATGGAAAAGAATATGTCGTGTGGGCTTGGAAAATGCGGACACTGTATGATGGGAGATTATTTTGTATGCAAAGACGGACCAGTGTTCAGTTACGATGAGATAAAAGATTATCCTGATATCTGGTCTTAAGGAATGAAGTAAACAAACAGTCGGATATGAGTAAAAAATTATTAATAGACCTTATCAAAATGCGGGATTACGAAAAAAATCGAACTGATGGTCTTTTTTTGCCCGATGGAAACACAGACGGCTTCCGGACGGTAAGGGAACTGGCGACTTTTTTGTTTACCTGCAGGAAATGTGAGGAAGCGCCGTGTGTCAATGTATGTCCGGCAGATGCTTTGGAAAAAGATGAAAAAGGAATTGTACAGCGCGCTGTAAATCTTTGCATTCGTTGTAAGTCCTGTGTTTATGCATGTCCTTTTGGCACACTCATGGACGATATTTTTGAAAAGAAGGAGAAGCAAAACTTTTTTGACATCAAAGACGAGGAAGAACTGCAATTATATGCTCAATCATGTCCGGAAGAAACAGTGAAGGTTATTGATGGTGATGTAGAAACGGACAAATCAATATATCAATTCAATGAACAGGTTTATGTAAAAGATTTTAAATGGGAGATATGAT
>CAZVTW010000603.1:0-2690 GCA_964629805.1 uncultured Bacteroidales bacterium
GAAGGACAACCGGCAACAATTGACACTTTTGAGATAGACACTATCACCAATATAGGACACAGACTACCCGAAGGAACATATAAACCATTTGAATCATTCAACAATCTCCTGGGTTGTCCAATGAATGGTTACTGGACAATATTAGTCCGGGATTCATCCGAATTTGAGGATTTTGGTTATGTTTCAGGCTGGGAACTAAACATCAATGACACACTTTTTCAACCGTACTGGGAATTTGAAAACACTTACGACCCGCAATATTACCAGTGGGAAGGTGACAGTATCATTGAGGACAATGGTGCGGATGTTGTTGCTGTCCCCAAAGAATACGGAGAAAGAGAATATACACTTACTGCCTATGATGACTGGGGTGATGTATTGGGAAGAGACAAAGGCTATCCCCATGAAACAACTGTTATTGTTGAAGTTACTGAACCAGGGATAGAAATTAGCGGCTCAGAATTTGCTGATAGTGTTGCTCCATTTAATGGCAGAGATACAGTACAACTGGAGTTTAATGATACCGCAGAATGGGCGGTTAACTCACGATGGATTTATGAAGAAGAGCAATTATTAGATTCCAATAACACTATTTCACTGAGTATTTATGAACGCAACGGATACGGACGTGAAGACCAGCGCAGGAAATATGAAATGACGATGATAGCAGTGAGTGAACAGGGCTGCACAGATACAATAAGGACAGTTTTTTATCTTGAAGTACCTGAAATTGAATTTAGCGCCAGTAATATTTTCACACCTAATGGCGATAGAATAAATGATATTTTTCAATTTAAGTGGGACCCTTATCATTTTAAAGAAATAGAAATTAAAATATATAATCGATGGGGCAAACTTATGAAAAAATGGATGTCCTGGGAAGAATTTATTAATGATGTCAATGAGTATACATCTTCCGGAAGCAATAATTTTGATAATGAGGAGAAACCTCTTACACCTACTGACACGATAAGTTCTACAACAGAAACTTTTGGCTGGGACGGGAAGATAAAAAATTCAGATAGAATTGCACCTCCTGGTTTATACTTTTATCATATAATTGCCAAAAGTCTTTACGGGGAAAAAATAAAAAAAGAACAACGCGGTGGTTACTTTTATCTTTACAGAAATGGAAGATTATCGGAATAAAGCCTGTTTTCACTCCCACTCTTCAAATTTTTTGCCCCTAAAATAGAATACACCCAGTGGTGAAGCTTTTGAGCAACCCTCTTTCATAAAAAGTTTGTTTTTCGTTATTTTCCAAACGCCAACCGTCCATTCCCGGATACCGTTTTTATATACATGCTCCATAATGAAGCCATGATGAGTGTCATGATCAGGATGTTTGCCCTGTTCCATACATTCTGCAATTTTGTTTTCCGAGTTGAGTTTGCCGGTAATCTGTTCTGATTCCACCATTTCCTGGAAAGTTACAGAAGCTTCCTCCGGGGTTTCGAACAACCAGTACCTGCCATTAATTTCCATATCTTCATCTAACAAGAAAATAGTTTTGAAAGTCCCTGCCTGCTTAAAAGTGATGACCCTCGAATGTGACATGCTTATTTCTTCCCAGGTATGTGATATTGAATCAACCAAATCATTCGGACTAATTTGTGATTTTAATCCCGCCTGAGAAAAGATAAAAGGTATGGTAATGAATAAAATTGTTCTCATAAAATCATTTGTTAAGTTCATTCTCACTAAATACAATTGCCTCATATGTAAAAATATCAGCATCTTTCCATCCGTTCCAGCCAATTCCGGCCTTCTGTGAAGCGCAATGCCCCAGGAATTCTTCTTTGGACCATCCGGTTTCTGTGGCAACCTGCGGTAAAAAAGTGCCTGAACGGGAGCCTTTTCGGATATAAACGCCATGCCTGCCCAAATTAATCTCATCAATGGATTGAATTTTTTTCATTGGTGTCAAAACTGAAATTTCTATATCCAACTCCTTTATCTCATCCTCATTGACCGGTGTAAATCTTGTATCATGCATCGATGCAGCAACTGCCATTGTTTGCACAACTTTATACAAGGGTTCATCGCTGTAAAACCTTCCTATACAACCTCTTAAATTCCCTTTCTTATGCAATGTAACAAAAGCGCCACATGAATTTTTCATTCCTTCAGTCAATTTATAAGGATTTACTTCCGGAATTGTGCCTTTTTTGACATAATTACTTATTGTCTCCCGCGCTATCTCAAGTAGTCTGATTTTTTCTTCTTTGGTAAAGGCATATTCATCTGTATCATTTGAATATTTATTCGATCCCTTCACAAAGGCAATTGACCAGTAACCGACAACCTGTGATTTATTTCCAAAAGAAACATCGCCTGAATTTTTATAGTCTATCAGTTCTACGCTTATGTCAGGTTCGTCTTCAATCATATATAAAAAACTCAGTATTCCGGCTTTACCGCACATGCTGGTGTGCATATTCGGAGTACCCTGCATGAGGTTTTTTTTGCAGGTTTCAGTAACTCTCTCCGGTGATTTCGACTGAATAGCCAGAGCAGTTATACTATCGTACCTATTTGCAAATTCATACGCCGGATAATGTGAAAAATCACTGCTAATAATAAATAGATTATTGCTGTTTAGATAAGGTTTTAATGATTTTCCTATTTCCTGAAGAACTTCTTTCGATTGTGTCCCGATAACAATTGGCACAATCTGAAAATCTGTTTTT
>CAZVTW010000603.1:2700-3417 GCA_964629805.1 uncultured Bacteroidales bacterium
GCTGAAGGAAGGGTAACTGCACCTCAAGACTGTGTTCTGAAACATGTGCATCTCTTGTGTAATTGAAAACTTCATGCTCGCTTATAAGTTTACCTGAAAGTTTTTTATTAACTTTAACTGTACCAAGCGGAGTGATATAATTCCCAATATTGTATATTGAAGCGCCCTTAAATGCATGCCTGTGACTAGGGGCCAGGATAAAAATATTATCATAACTGGAATGAGGATCAATTAATTGGTAGCCGGAAGCTGCAACCTGCCCTGAATAAACGTATCCTGCATGCGGAACAATAATTCCCATTACTTCTCCCTCCACTGATTTATTCGAAGCAGCTCTATATATGTTATCAAGCATTTTTTGCAGCTCGTTTTGACTTGCCGGATAAAACTGGCCAGCCACAACAGGATTCCGGTCAATACTTGAAGAACTGCTATTTGTCTGGGAATTACAATTAAAAAAACCTACGCTGAGCAGGAGGACAGTAATAAAATGTAAGACTTTTGTTTTCATTGTAAATATTTTATTGGATTATATAAAATAAGTTATAAATTTGTGAGTGTTCTCACAGATTTTTTTCTGTATTCTGAGCTTATAACGATCATTTTTACATATTTAGTAATCTTAAATTTATAATTTTTTTACATTTTCCGGTAAAAAGTTCTGGTGAATTATGGAAAATCTTCATATTAAAGGTTCAAAAGGCGTTTATTATATTC
>CAZVTW010000604.1:0-3408 GCA_964629805.1 uncultured Bacteroidales bacterium
CCTGCTTTTCATAAAATCACCAAGAAAAGGTATTTTGATAATAAAACACATAAATATTTCACTAAATAAACATAGTGTTTTTTAAAGAAAAAGTCACTAAGATATCGTGGGTTTTTTCGATAATTAAATAAAAATTAGGATTAAACAGGACATTATGGCATCGATTGAACGAACAGCTTATCCACGCTTCAAATCAATTATAACGGAAAATGAACTTTCAACTTTTTTCACACCTTCTTTGGAGGAGCTGGCCTACGCTAATTCTAAAACAAAAGATTTATTCTATCTTTTAGTATTCCTTGCGCTGTTGAAGTCTGTACAGAAATTATTTTATTTTCCTAATCTGACAGACATTCCGCAACCGATTATCAAACACATTTCCCGCTACACAGGTTTAAACAGGCCAATAGTACCATTCATTTCTTTGCCTACCCTATATAAATATCAACAATATATTCGGGACTATTTACAGATAAAGCCTTTCGATGATGAAGCAGACAAAATGATTACTGTTACAATAAGTAAGATGATTCAAATTCGTGATGACCCTGTGGACTTGATTAATATCGCTCTATCCGAGCTAGTTGACCATCAATACGAGCTTCCATCTTACAGACGAATACATGATTTAGCTGTTCATATTAGATATCAGTTCAATGAAAGTTTATTTAATCATGTTGAAAGTCAATTGCCTTCGCCTTTAAAACATTTACTAGAGGGAATGTTAAGTACGACTGGCCAAAATACCATACCTTTTTTTAGTGTAATTAAGAAATTACCCAAAAGCCCTACTATTAACCATTTCAAGGAATGGCTGGAACATTTGAGGCTTCTGGAATTAGTTGGAGACTTTACTTGCTATCTTACCAAAATATCAGATAGAAAGCTACTTTGCTTTGCCGAAGAAGCAGAAGTATTAGACGCTGGTGAAATGAAGGACTATGCTATGTCAAAGCGTCATACCTATCTTCTTGCCCTGCATCAGAAAAAGAAGATGGAAGTTCGGGACCAGCTGGTGGATATTTTTCTGAAAAGGATGAAGGTTATCCAAAATAAAAGCAAAGAAAAATTAGAGCAGACACTTTTGTCCTGGCAGGAGAAACAGGAACATCTTATTGATACTCTAACTGCGATGCTTAGATTGTATCTGGAAGAGAATATTGAAGACCCAGCAATTGTGCAGTCCACTAAAGAAATAATTGACAGTCAAGGTGGCGCTGATAAATTGCTTGAAGACTGTACCAACGTTATGGCCTACCGCAACAATAATTTTTATCCTTTCTTTTGGCATTTCCTGAAAAATCATAGACAAGCTTTATTTGATTTAGTGCAAATCCTTTCCATTCAGTCGGCCACAGAAGATAATCGCTTGCTCATTGCAAGAGATGTAATTTTAGCTAACAGGCACAGACGAAGCCAGTACATTCCTGGTGTGATTGATTTGAATTTCATTCCTCAGACCTGGCGCCGTATGATAATCAAAAACATCAGAGGACAGACTAAGTTTCACCGCCCTTCATTGGAAAGCTGCATTTTTCATCACATTGCATCGGACTTACGTTCAGGCGATCTATGGGTTCCTAATTCTGGAAATTACTCCGACTATCGGAATCAATTAGTTTCCTGGCAAGAGTGTGAACATCTATCAAAAGACTACTGCAATAGCCTGAAATTACCTGATAATCCTGATTCCTTTGCTAGGGAACTAAAACACTTGTTAACCCAAAAAGCTGAAACAGTTGATGGGCTTGCCCCTAGAGATCCAGAATGTCAAATTAATGAGGATGGAACAATAAAACTGAAAAAATTAAAAGCTATTTTGCCTTCACCAGAAACAAAGAGGCTCATAGAACTGATACAAAAGGAACTGCCTGACAGACATATACTTGACATACTGGCTTACGCTGATTATTATACAAACTTTACTCGTCATTTTAGCCCGCCATCAGGTTCTGACTCCAAATTAGCAAATGCAGAAGCCATGTATAGGCTCGCTATCTTTTGTTTTGGAAGTGAGTTAGGACCAGCACAAACTGCAAAACATACAAGCACTCGCGTATCACCCCATTCATTATCCTATTTGTTCAGGCGTCATTTCAATTCTCATAAATTAGACCTTGCTTCCGCAGACCTTATCAACTTGTATAAACAGTTCATCCTTCCCCAATACTGGGGCAAAGGCGATTCCGCAGCAGCAGATGGGACTCAGGTTGATACTTATGGACTAAATCTTTTTGCTGAATATCATTTCCGATACCGTGCTCACGGCGGTATAGCCTATTATCACATTGCGGACAATTACATTGCATTATTTAGTAACTTCATCCAGTGCAGTATTTGGGAAGCCGTTTACATCCTCGATGGACTATTGAAAAACCTTTCTGACATCCATCCTGATAAACTTCATGCAGATACTCAGGGACAAACTACCATTGCATTTGCTTTGGCATACTTTTTAGGCATTCAGCTCCTTCCTCGTATCCGAAACTGGCAAGAGCTTTCTTTTTATAGACCTACCACTCAAACACGGTACAGAAATATCGATGGCCTTTTTGGTGATGCCATCAACTGGGATTTAATAAAAATTCACTGGAAGGATATGATGCAGGTCGTCCTCTCCATCAGGCAAGGAAAAATATTACCTTCAACTATCCTGAAAAAGTTGGGAAGTTATAGTCGTCAAAACAAATTATACAAAGCTTTCCAGGAAGTTGGAAGAGTCCTTCGAACCATTTTCCTTTTGGATTTCATTTCCAACCCTACATTGCGGAGAAAAATAACTGCAGAAACCAATAAAGTTGAAAGCTATAACTGGTTTGTGGATAACCTCCGTTTCGGTGGCCAAGGGATGCTAAACACCAATGACCCTGAAGAGCAAGATAAACGTATTAAATCCACAAGTATCATTGCCAATGCTGTAATGATACAGAATGTTATAGACCTCACTAATGCAATTAACACTCTCAGTAGGATTGGGATTCCGATTAAAGAAGAAGACTTGAAGTTTCTCAGTCCCTATCTCACAAGGCATATTAAACGCTTCGGGACTTATCAGGTTTATCCTAACAGCCCACCACCTACATTTACTACTACTTTAAACATACGCTGAGATTGATAGTACTAATCTATCTAATCTTCATAAAAGGAGTTAGAGAATTGACTTTATATTTTAGGTCATATCTCGGCTTGATACCACATTTGAATTTTATTATGATAAGATTAATAAAATTCAAAAATTATGGGAAAGCTATTTACCCAGCTCATTTTTTGAAAAAGACTGCACTAAGTGCGAATACAGCGGTGTCAACATCGAGGTTATTGCTGGGTCTGATATTTTATCATTACAGCATAGTTTTGGGCAGTTTCTGCAAGATATTTTTTCTAATTATATTGAGAAAGTTTGGGAAC
>CAZVTW010000605.1:0-3404 GCA_964629805.1 uncultured Bacteroidales bacterium
GACATCAAGTATGTCGGGACTCCGGGATTAAACGATGCCTTGTGCCTTTATCTTTCGAATTTACTGAGTTCAGAATTTGTTTATCGCTCAAACCTCCTGATTTTCCAGTTTACCAAAGATTTTTCGGGTACATAATGCCTTATTTGTGAACAGTTGTATTTTTTTTTATTACACACCCTCCACAGGTTTAATTCTCAACACATTATTTACCGGAATGGGTCAGTACCCTGATAGCTTCGGGTGATAACACTCTGAAAGTAAATGATTCGGTAAAATATAGTTTTACTTTGTCTGTGTCATGACCATCATAACCGATTGAAATGTCCTGTCCGAGTGTTAATTCAAAGTCGTCGCCTCGTTCTGAAACAAGATAGGTTGTGCTACCACTTTGGTTAACAATAATCTGGCCCTGGAGCATATCTTTTAATTGCTTCATCACAGGATATCCTTTTGAAATACTGATCAAATCCTGGTACTTCTGATTACCGACAATCAATGTATATGGCCCTTCAACGCCATGTATCTTTAAACTGAGTATTTGGGCTCCGAGAATTTTAAGAAATTCATTCGGGTCGTCCGGTGTTTCAACTTTTTGACTGGCCGGTACCTGGATTAATCCTTTTATTTGTCCCTCAGAAAATCCCTCATATATGGCATTTTCTTCAAAAAGAGCAATTTGCTTTGCTGCCTTTTCAAGGGAGTCCAGATCAATATCTTTGGCTCCTCTTTCAATGTTATCAAGTTCCCATATATCAAGTTCAAATGGTTTACGAATTTCAATAAGCGGTAGTATTTCTCTTACCCCATAATTAATTCCTTCTTTTGACTGATTTTGAGATGCTTTGAGTCTTCCGGTAGATACACCGGCCTGCTCAAGACCGTTCGGGCCGTCAATATCAACGAATTTACGTGCTGTAAGATATGTTTTAAATATCATGTCAGCCTGTTCGTGGATTTCTTTCCAGGCATTATCTGTAATTGGTGCAAGTGATTTTTTTAAAATATTCATAATATTTTGTATTTGTGTATTTTATAATTGATTCCTTACACTAATTAAAATTAGTGTCATATTAAACCTTTTAATCATCCTCAATTTTGGTAATATCTTTTTCAGTAAAAAGATACGTGTTTAAATTATCATCCCATCCATCCATATTCCTCCTTAACCATTCCAGGGTCATACAGGCATGTTCGATTTCTTCGTCGCGATTATGCATCAATACCTTTTTTAGTTGTTTGTCTGATGCAGCATCCACACGTTGCTGATACCAGTCTATTGCTTCTACTTCTTCTTTCAGGGAATTTAATGCCCTGATATAATCTTTTGTTTCCTTTGTGAGTAAATCAGGATTCTCATGATAGTTTTGCATAATGATGTAAATTTTAATTATTTCGTTTTAAAGATTTAATCTCACTGTATTATCGTATCTCAGGGAGATTAAATAATGATTTTGCAATTTGCATTGTCAGAAAAATTGAATTACAGAATTCTGATTTTCAAACTATCCTGTAATTATATACTATTCCGGATATCCAGGATAGTATATTCTGAACTCAGTAATTTTCGAAATCTATACGTTACAAGGCACCGTTTAACTCCTCATCCCGACATCAAGTAAGTCGGGACTCCGGATTAAACAATGCCTTGCACCTTTATCTTTCTAATTTACTGAGTTCAGAGATTATGGTCTGTACCTGACTTTCAGATTATTTTCCACATCTGTGGCGCCCGCTTCATATGCATTTACTTTAGCAAACACTTTTTCTCTTTGTGTATCAACCCTTCCTGAAAGAATCACTTTACCATTCTTAACCTCCACATCTACTTCATCTTCATTTACATATGGAGACCACCAAAGCTGGTCTTCAGTATCCATCTTTATTTCACGGTCTGTCTTGAAATCAGCAGATAAATCAATTTCCCGGGGCGGATAGTACGTATTCCAACCATAATAATCATAAAAATACGGGTCACCGCTACCCTTCACATCCAGGTTATTCTCAACAGCCAGCACTCCTTTTGTTTTCGAAGCAATTTCTTCTGCCTGTTGCTTTTCAAAATAATGATTGACAGCACCGTATAGGTATACAACACCATTATCGGCCGTCACATCCACATCCCACTTATCAATTATCGGGTCCTTCTTCAAAGCATTTTCTACATCTTCTGCCAGTTCTTCGTCTTCAGGAATATACTCAGGACGTACTTTGAGGTAGTTATTTACATTGACTACTCCTACAACACTTTTTGCATCTTGTTCGGCTGCCCTTTTGGCTTTGAGATTATCAACAACACCGGTCAGGGTCACCACACCGTTCCTGACAGATACATCAGGATTAAAAGAGTAAACACGCGGATCATACATGAATGCATCCAGCACTGCATCTTTTATGTCATCATCCTCTTTTGATACATATTTATCTTTGCGTAATTTATCATCCCTGGCCCAGGTTTTGACTTCCAAATTTTCATTATTGACAGAAGTGACTCCAGATGTCCAGGCATCATTAGTTGCCAGAATCTTTTCATTAGCGCTGCCGACAATACCGTCTAATTCCACCTTGCCATTGTTTACCCTGACGTTTATTAAAGCGCCGTCTATTCTGATATCCATAGCAAGACTTTCTGATATTTCTTCTTTTATCTCAGAATCACTCCTGTTTGTTGCATAAGTAACATCAATGTTGTTGTTTATTTTTTTAACACCTCTTACACCTTTGGCAACAAATGCTGCCAGTTGTTTTTCCTGCCAGGATTCAACATTACCGGAAAGGGTAACAGCGCCGTCATTCACTTTTACATCAATTTCATAGGAATCAGCAGCCGGGTCCCTGTAGAGTGCATCAACAATATCATCTTTTAATACATAATCAATCCTGTCGGGTGCATCAACTTTGATATTGTCTACCACAGCCCTGACACCTTTTACAGTCCTGGCAATCTGCATAGCCCTGTCTCTGGCTAATATATTGTTAACCGTGCCCGACAAAGTCACTATTCCATTGATTGTTTCAACATCAATGAGATATGAAGGCGTTGTGGCATTGTACAGGAGTTCTTTTTCAACTGCATTGCTGATTTCCAGGTCTGTTGGTAAATCAGCCGAATGAGTAAAATTTGCAACTGCCGGTATGATACAGGCAAATATGAGGAGTGATCGCATTGTTTTTTTTAGTTTTTTCATGGGTTATTATTTTTTTTGGTTCAACATGTAATTCATTCTTTAACCCCATACATTGAAAATTGTATGCCACCAAACCTGTTCTTATTAAATTATTCTGTAATACTTTAACATCCGCGCTTTTCAGTGAATGATTGATGCAAAATGAAAGTGTTGATTTTTTACTACACTTGTGGTAAATGTCCACATCAGAGGGAATGAAAAATAAAGATGGGGTGGAAA
>CAZVTW010000606.1:0-3400 GCA_964629805.1 uncultured Bacteroidales bacterium
GAATAACACTGCCGGTGTTGCTGTTCCTCAAGTAAGTGTCGTAATAAACAGGTTTGGTTGTTTTTATGGAAACCCTGACGATATCATTCAAATAAACATCTTTATTTTCTGTGTCTTTTTCGAGTGTGTTAATATTCATTTTATGAATGACATCCCTTACAATACATCGAGTTTCGTTTGTTGTTTGCCTGAGAATGTATTTACCCCTTAATTGGAGAGGTTTGGGATTGAACCAGCACATCATCATTTCCATATCCTGTCCAACGTTAGGGACATTGTCCACCGGTACAATCATATCGCCTCTGCTAATGTCAATATCATCTTCAAGAGCAATAGTCACAGATTGTGATGCCCATGCCCTGTCGAGTTGTTCTGTGTATAGGTTGATGGATTTTATGGTAGATACCAAGCCAGAGGGCAGCACTTTAACTTTATCGCCTGGTTTGAATTCCCCGCTGGCAACCCGACCGGTATAACCCCTAAAATCATGAAATTCGTCAGACTGCGGTCTTATGATATACTGGACAGGAAACCTTCCGTCTTTAAAGTTTCTGTCCTGTGCAATTTGTATGTTTTCCAACAAATAGAGAAATGTTGGTCCTTCGTACCAGGTCATATTTTCGGACCTTTCTACCACATTATCTCCAAGTTTAGCGCTGATAGGCACAAACCTGATATCTTTAATATCCAGTTTTGCAGACATCTTCTGGAAATCTGTCCGGATTTTTTCAAATCTGTCCTGACTGAAATCTACCAGGTCCATTTTATTTACACAGACAATAATATGAGGCATTTTTAGCAACGAGGCGATATAAGCATGCCTGTTTGTTTGTTCCATAACCCCGTTTCTTGCATCTACCAAAACTACCGCAAGATTTGCTGTGGAAGCGCCTGTAACCATGTTTCTGGTATATTGAATATGGCCCGGTGTATCAGCGATGATAAATTTACGCTTTGGTGTATGAAAATACCTGTAGGCAACATCTATTGTTATTCCCTGTTCACGTTCTGCCCTCAGACCGTCTGTTAATAAGGCCAGATTTATTTCTTCCTCTCCAATTCTCTTGCTGGAGAACTCAAGGGCATCAAGTTGATCCTGAAATATGGCCTTACTGTCGAATAACATTCTGCCAATGAGTGTACTTTTTCCATCATCCACACTTCCTGCGGTGGTGAACCTTAGAAGGCCCATATTTAAATATGCCGTATTATCCATGACTTTTGTGTGTTAAAAATATCCTTCTTTTTTTCTGTCTTCCATAGCAGCTTCAGACCGCTTATCGTCATATCTGCCGCCTCTTTCTGTTATTCTGGTAGCCGCAATTTCTTTCACAATATCTTCCAGTGTATTTGCTGTTGAAAGGGTAACACCCGTACATGTAATGTCTCCGATTGTCCGGCATCTGACATCCCTGATTTCAACATTTTCTGTTTCCTTAAGAGTCATAAAAGGGGCAAAAGCCAGCCAGGTTCCGTCCCGGTTGAAAACCTGTCGTTTATGGGTAAAATACAGACTGGGGATTCGAATTTTTTCCATATAAATATACTGCCAGACATCGAGTTCTGTCCAGTTACTGATAGGAAAAACCCTGAAATGCTCTCCCATATGTTTTCTGCCGTTAAAAATGTTCCAGAGTTCAGGCCGTTGGTTTTTCGGGTCCCATTGGCCAAATTCGTCTCTGTGAGAGAAAAAGCGCTCTTTGGCTCTGGCCTTTTCTTCATCTCTTCTGCCTCCACCAATAGCAGCATCTATTTTATGGTCTTCTATTGCATCCAGTAAAGTAGTGGTTTGTAATTTATTACGGCTTGCATTGACACCTTTTTCCTCTACTACCCTACCCTTGTCAATTGTTTCCTGAACATATTTAACGATAAGTTCGGCGCCGAGTTCCTTTGCCAGATTATCCCTGAATTCAATTGTTTCATCAAAGTTGTGCCCGGTATCAATATGCATCAGTGGATATGCTATTCTGCCCGGATAGAAGGCTTTTCGGGCCAGATGTGTCAAAACAATAGAATCTTTCCCGCCGGAAAATAACAACACCGGATTCTCAAACTGGGCCGCTACTTCACGCATTACAAATATTGCCTCATTTTCAAGTTCTTTGAGGTGATTTGTCTTGTAAACATCTGGTACTATCATTTGATTTTAATTTTAGAATTTGCAAAAGAAACAAAAATTCGAGAAATATTCAATTTTCTTACGAATTTATTGACCAATATAGGTGTCTTTGTTTTATATGTATAAACATCTTATGAGTCCACTCCTAAAAGCCTCTTTGTTGCCAATCTCTTCGTTATTTGATTATTATAATTGTTTTCTAACTTCAAAAAGGAAAATACAACGCTTTTCGCCCCCCGAACATAAAAATTCATCCCATAAGGACAAAGATGAGAGTGAACTCGCTGATATATTTTATGTAATTTTTAAAGAGTGAGGTTTAAAATGACAGCCAACTGAAACCCGTTGATATACAGTTTGAGGATACGAAAAATCGGTATGTTATGATGTTCACTTCTATAAGATAATGGTTTTGCATCATCATTTTGTTGACAGGACTGTTTAAATTTTGGAATTAACCATTAGGAATCTTTGATATGCAATCCACATTCTTTTTTCGAATTTTGTTCCCACCACCACCGGCCCGATCTCGGGTCTTCACCTTCTCTCACTGCTCTTGTGCATGGTTGACAACCAATACTGATATATCCTTTATCATGTAAGGAATTGTAAGGAATATTTTTATCTCTAATGAATTTTTTTACTTCATCAAATGACCAATTAAAAAGCGGATTATATTTTAGAATATTGAATTGTTTGTCTATCTCAAATTGTTTCAGTCCGGAACGATGAGATGACTGAGCAGCCCTGAGTCCGGTAATCCAGCATTCTACATTCTTTAATGCGCGCTTCAGCGGTTTAACCTTGCGGATAAAACAGCATTCTTTCCGGTTTTCAACAGATTCATAAAAGCTAAAAGGGCCTTTTGAAGATACCATAGACTCAACTTCATCTTTCTCAGGGAAAAAAATTTCTATTTCTTTTTGATATCTCTCTCTTGTTCTGTTAAGGACTTTATATGTTTCTTCAAAATGTCTCCCCGTATCAAGGGTAAAAATTCTAATCGGTAATTTTTCAGAACAAATTATATGTGTAATAATTTGATCTTCATAACTAAAGCTCGTTGAAAAGGCAATTGTCTGATTGAATATCTCAACCAAACCATCCAATATTTCATGAATTTCTTTATGCTGACTAAATTTCTCCAGGTATGATATGTCGGTGTTATTCCCCATATTCATCTTTTTAAAATAATCCTGCTTATTTTTCTGCGGGTTTTCCGGGTATTTCTCCTGATAATAACGAGCATTCGTCCCCATCTGATAACAGCCCATAACC
>CAZVTW010000607.1:0-3399 GCA_964629805.1 uncultured Bacteroidales bacterium
AATTTCAAAGCACATTTCAGTGTTTCGTTACGATTTCATTTTAGAAATTTAGGTATTAATGTATTCATTCCATTTTTACACTTTTTTAGTGTAAACCTATTTTAGAACGAGATAGAATTTTAACACCTAATGAAATTAACTGGCATTTGTAAATGATGAAATGGTTTCAATCACTTCCTTTCCAAAAGAAGTTTTGAATTCAAGCATTTCGCTTTCACCTTGTTTTATGATATGTTTTACATCCTGAGTAGTCATACTAATTTGCGCATAGCATCAATGACAAAGTATAAACTGCGCTTGAAGTCGCGGCAGAACTTTTTTGAGACGTTGTCTGATTTTACGAGAATTTCGTAGTTCATGAATTTGCTGATAGCACATAACTCATATAAACTTGGAGCTGATAGCTAATAACTATTTCTTATTGATTGAATTAAACCGTTTATCATTTTTGAGGTTCTTCTTCAAGTTTTAAGGATTTGAATTGATTTGGTGAGGTTTAGCTAAAAGCTATTCTTCTTGCTTTTTCGATTTCTTTACTTTTCAATTTATTTCAGAAATCCAACTTGCTCTACACTAAAGGTTTAATTTTTTGTAGTTTAGTTCCGGTTTCAACCCGATTCCAGTTTTCCAGTAATTCTTCCTGATGCAAAGATGCCCATTCAACAACAAACCCTAAGATACGCGAAGGTAATTTCCCGACTAAAATATTTAATTCCTTAATGCTCACTTCTGCTTCAAATTCCCCATATGAAGCATGAAAATGCGGAGGGTTATGTTCGTCATAATACATTGAAATTATAATTCCTAAAACCTGCTAATTTGTGGCATACATATTTTGATTTTGCTTCCATTCTTCAAAACTCATCCCTTTAATTTTCAGGTATATATTATTCGGACATAATTGAATGTTTTCATCCCATGAGATAGCATTGGTTTTTTTATCAATATATACTGATTTAAAAAATGTCAAATCTCGCCATGGCTCAAATATCGGCTTATTCTTTAGATGAGAAAGGTCTACCTCACCTTCTGTATTATCCTCATACTTTACCCAAATTTTGTATAGATTTTGAGCCCTTGTTTCAATTGGTTTTGGTATCATACTATATAATTTATTTAATGTAATGAGACCACTACTAAAAGTCTATTTATGGCATAAATCTTCGTTGCAAAGATTTGCTTTTTTTAAGATTATTGTTTTTCCAATTTCGCTCAGCGTCCCGGTCATTTGCAATTCATCCGCATTGAGCTTGCCAAAAAAATCTAAGTAAATCGATTTTCTATGGCCAATTTGCAAAGCAAGGGCTGTGCCTCCCACCAAAAGCATTTGAGAAAAAGCATTTTTGCTTTGGATACTTTTTAAAAGTTCCAATGTGGCGTGGTCGATTGTCTTGTAGTGTAACATAAATAACTTTCGATCGAGGTTTTTGAGAGCAAAGAAATAAATGAAGCAGGCCTTATATCTAAATCCCTTATTTTTTTTGTCGTATTTGCAATTTCATTGATCCCGTAATAATCTGAAATTTTTTCCCAATCACTTAATAACCCATAATCCAGAACCCTTTGAATAATTAGCTTTTTGTTTTTACTAAAATCAAGTTTTGATTTATCAACATCCCAAAAAAGATGCTGGGAAAGGTTTTCTATTTTTATGACTGTTTGACTCATTCTTCCACAAATGTAATTTTTTTTGTCCGCTAATTAGGCGGATATATTATTTTTTTGTCCGCTGATTACGCGGATTTTCGCTGATTAATATTTTTCTTATCTGTGATTATCCGTTGTCCCGATTTGTCGGGACTGCGTCTCCTAATGCTTCGTCCCGTTCCGTCGTCCTGATGCTTCAGGATGCGGTCTGTCTTTGGGACGTAGTGCAAATTATTTGATTATGACAATATGAATATCTCACATGCAATCTCACTCCTTCACATTATCTCACATACTTATTTTATATATTGTATCAGGTCCCTTACCAATCTTTTCAACCATATTTTTCTCCTGCAATTCTTTGACCCTTTTAATAACTGTATTTTGATGGATTTTTAAATATCCTGCTATTTGGCTGCTTGAAAGCCCACCTTTTACTTTGATAAGATCATAGATAATTTTCAATCTTGGTATAAGTCCTGAAAGTTGCCTGTAAAATACTACTTTAAAAAAATTACCTACCTCTGAAAACCCGGGATCAGGTAATCCATTGTCCCGGCACACCTGTCTCATCCTTATGATGCCAGTCCCTAATTGTTCAATATATCCAGCTTTTCTAAATATTTTTACTATCAATTTGTTACGTATCTCAGAGGTCCCCAGGCCTAAATCTTCAATATTGATTCCAATAGGTAGTGTTCCCGGGCTGATAATTTCAACCCTGTCAGTAAATATATCTATTTTGTTTGATGCACCCTGAATGACATAGTCCCTGTGACATATGGCATTTACAATTGCTTCCCTCAAAGCAAGAAAAGGTATTTCCAAATCCTGTTCCCTTCGTAATCCTTTTATATCAGTAGTGTTCTTAAGATATAAACCAAGGGTCTCAATCACATCTTCAGGAAGTTTATACAAACCTGACAAAATTAAATGCGAATGCTTTAGTTCAGACCTGTTGTCTCCATTATATACAGCTATATTAAAGCCTGCATATTGATATTGTGAAGGGAGGGTTTTTGAAAATAACAAAAGTCCTCCTATAGTTGGGTGACATGTTCTATTGTAACTTATTGCAAGTTTTTCTTTGACAAAATATACTAAATCAGGTGAAATTTGGATATTTCTCCATTTCAAATATTGTTTGAGAAGTTCTAACGAAAATATATCACAATTAAAATTTGTGTCAATTTCCTCATCATAGCTTTTGTTATATGCTTGCCTCCTTAAATCAGACGAAATGAATGTATCCACAACGCGGTTTGTTGAACCAATCCTTATATATGCACCTTTCTCAGGTCCTTTATGTTTTAAAAAATAGGGTTTACCTGAACCAGAGAGGATCTTTATTTTTAACAATATTTTTTCCTTAATGTAAATTGTCTGGAAAAATACTGAAGGAATAGGGATAATATTGTCATAAATGGTGCTTGACAACCTTTCTTCTAATTCAAGTGGGTCATCATCAATACCTACAATATTATTCGAGTTGTCAATGCCAATTATTAATTCTTCACCAGAGCCGTTGGAAAAGGCAATGATGGTATGTAAAATACCATCTAATTTTTGTGGAACTTCCCTTTTAAATTCCAGGGTCCTTCCTTCTGTTGTCCGCTCCAAATTTTGTATTGAAAATTTATTCAATCCTAAACTATTTTATGGTATTGGCATTTGCGATCATGGATGCATCATATCTGTTTTACCGTCTCAATCAAATGTTCTTTTATACTTTTTTCTTCCGCATCAAATGCA
>CAZVTW010000608.1:0-3391 GCA_964629805.1 uncultured Bacteroidales bacterium
ATACATGATTCATTGTTTTTTTGATCAAAATACATATTTTTGCAGAAATAACCTATTAAAGAATAATAAAAAAAGACAACAAATGTTTAATCTTTTTGGCAAATCAGTTCTTCTAACAGTGGTTCATGTGGTGGTCGAAGTAGTCACTGGTATATCTGTTTGCCAACAGGAATAATGTCAATTTAATAACATGAATGTAAAAATCCCCTGTCGGCAAATACCCGGCAGGGGATTTTTTTTTGTATGATACATCAATCTAACATATTGTCAGGTCAAAATCAACATCTATTGGTGGTGGTTGTGGACGTGGTATGCGCAAATACCGGATCGCCGCCATTGGATGAATAATAAAACGAAGAATTTTTGAATCCCCTGTCGGTGACCATGTCCGGCAGGGGATTTTTTATTTAATAACCTAAAATTTATTTTTTATGAAATTAAATGGAGCAGACATTATTATCAAATTCTTCCAGGAGCGGGGAATCAGTGAAATTCCCGGCATACCGGGTGGTTCAAACCTGCCCCTGTATGATTCATTGAGTAGAAGCAGCATCAGGCACATTCTTGCACGTCATGAACAGGGGGCTGGTTTTATTGCCCAGGGTATAGCCCGCTCAACAGGTGAAGTGGCTGTATGTTTTGCCACTTCAGGGCCGGGCGCTACAAACCTTGTTACGGCAATTGCCGATGCCTGGGCTGATTCCGTTCCCGTTATGTTCATTACAGGACAGGTTCCGGGAGCATACATCGGGACAGATGCTTTCCAGGAAGTAAACTTTTGTGACATGACCAGGACAATCACTAAAGGTACATACCTGGTCAGGCAGGCTGAAGACCTTTTCACTATTCTGCCGGAAGCATATGAGCTATGTAATTCGGCCAGGCCGGGACCGGTTTTTATTGATGTGCCAAAAGATGTGCAGCAGCAAGTTGTTGAATTAAAAACTTTTCACTTTAGGAAAAATTCAGCTCTACATAATGAACAAGAATCAAACCGGAAATCTGAAAAAATCGCTGAAGCCATAAACCACTCTCAACGCCCGATTTTCTATATTGGCGGTGGTTGTGTTTCTTCAAATGCTCACAGGGAAATACAATCTGTTGCCAGGAAAAATTCAATTCCGGTGGTAAATTCATTAATGGGACTGGGTTGTTTTCCGCAGACAAGCCCGTTATACATTGGCATGCTTGGGATGCACGGTGCAAAACATGCAAATCTCCTGTTGAATGATGCTGACCTTATCATTGCCGCCGGCGCCAGGTTTGACGACAGGGCTACCGGGAAACTTGATAAGTTCTGTCCACAGGCCAAAGTTATCCACATCGACATTGATCCAAAAGAGATAAATAAACTCAGGAGGGCTGATATCTCAATTGTTGCTGATCTGAAAACTGTGATAAGAAAAATTGAACCAATGATTGAAAAAAATCAGCGGGAAAAATGGATAACATATGTTCATGAAGTAAAAATAAGGCACATGCCCGAAAAAAACAAACAAGATAATGTTCTTGCCCCGGACACTTTTCTCCGGGAGTTATCGGTACTCACAGACCATGACAGTATCGTCACAACAGATGTCGGTCAACATCAGATGTGGGTAGCACAGTATTACCCATTTACTGCTCCACGCACCTTCCTTACTTCCGGTGGCCTTGGGACAATGGGATTTGGTTTCCCTGCCGCTATAGGCGCTGCTGTGGCCAATCCGAAAAAACAGGTGATTTGTGTGACAGGGGATGGTTCCTTTTTTATGAACATGCAGGAATTAGCAACTTTAGCGGAACTGAATCTAAATGTTAAAATCATCCTGTTTAACAATCAATCTCTGGGCCTTGTGAGGCAACAACAGGAACTATTTTACAAAGGCAATTTTTTTGCTTCATGCTTTGAAGCTCAAACTAACTTTTCAGCCCTGGCAGAAATATTTGGCATTCCATCAGTGAACCTGGCAGAAACAAGCGACCCGGTAAACAGCCTTGAAAAAGCCCTTGAAACACGTGGCCCGTACCTTATTGAAGTTCCGGTTAACAAGACGAAAAAGGTCTTCCCAATGGTACCACCCGGCGCAGCGAACCACGAGATGCTGACAGCCTGATTACCTATGATGATTTATGCTTCCTGGTGCGGACATGTTTGTTCGCACCAGCATAGACTATGAAAACCAAGATATAGCATATATAACGATCCGCTATCAATTAGCCTAATAAATTTCACATCATACATTTATTATGATTGATAAGTTGGACGCCATAAACTCAACCAAGCTATCAAGTCAATATTCATCAATCTGATGGTGGTTTCGTATTAAATGCCGGTAGCCGGAATAACTTAAAGATATCTTAAAACAGAGTTTATGATAAAAAAATATGCTTTGCGTAAAAACCTGTAAAATTCAGTATGAATTATAAAAAAGTGTTGACATACAATAATATATTTATATACACAAACAACAAGTAGCATATGAAAGTAGAAGAAATTCTGGAAAAAACATTTTTGGATGAATGGAGCGTTTTGTCCGGTACTGATATCCGTCCATTTATGAAAGAGATAAGAAAATCCTTTGCATTAGACCGGGTTGAGAAATATATTGAGGAGGAATTGACCGGCGCTTCGGATAAACATTTTTGGGAAAGGTATCACCAACAAAGTCTGAGGGTTCTTGCCAGGTTATATGCCAATACACTTTACAACCTTTCTGATAAGGGTGAAAATTTAAACAGTGACATCATTAATGAGACAAAATATGCCATTAAGATAAAAAAAGAGTGTGAAACTTATCCTTGTTGAAAAAGATTCAAGAATCACACCCACATTTTGCTTTTATTATTAAAACTGAAGAAAGTGCTGCGTACTTTTTTTAATTGAAATAAATCCTTGAAAAAAAAGATTTTTTTGATTTTTTTTTCTCCGGTTTGGAATTTGATTCCTCCACTGGTTCTAAATCTTCATATAATTTGATGATTTTAATCCGTACATTACTCTCAGTCATCAGGTCTTCAATATCATCTTCCAAATCAATATCAAATTCATTCACATACCAGTATACAGAAATTTTATTGCCGGTATTTTCCAGTACCTGGATTATTTTTAGCAATTCGAGAATTTGTCGTGAGCTACCTGTATTGTAATAGGTCAGCCTAAATTTTACCTGCAGAGGATCATTATGGTTTAGCGAATAATCAGTTATCCATTTTTTTAGGGGACTGTAAAACGTTTGTGGGGATTCCATGTAGGAATTACCTTCCAGTTCGCAAATACCATGCTCATGGTCAAAATTCACTTTTGGTGCACCATTATCATCTGATTTTTTGATGTATAATTTATCCATATTGTTTTAATTAAAACCTAAGTTGAGCGGTTTGAACGAAGTGAAAAAGCGCTTTACTTAGG
>CAZVTW010000609.1:0-3387 GCA_964629805.1 uncultured Bacteroidales bacterium
GATAAACTTGAAAGTTTCGACCAAATGCTTGAAAGCGCCGGTTTAACACCCGATGTCTTCGAGAAGCTTGGCTCAGGGTTGAACAAGCTTAACTCGACAGCCAACGAGCTGGCTGATATTTCTGAAGCCACACTGGCAACCCAGGAATATACAAACAATATGAAATCAGCAGCTAATTCTGTCAGTGACCTGGCAGGAACCTACAGGGAAACTGCTGAAGGGGTTAACAAATCGGCCGGCGACCTTGCAGATGCATACAAACAATCTGCAGAGGCTTTGTCTTATTCAATAGACAGTCTTTCTGATACCTACACGAAAAATTCGCAACAGGTATCCGAATTAGGCGCTAAGTTTGTTGAATCATACGAAGGCCTTAGGGAAACAATGAACGTTGATTTCTCTGCTCTTAAGGAAGGTAACCAACAATACTCCGAAGCAGTTGGTACACTAAACAAAAACCTTTCTGCTCTGAATGCGATTTTCGAATTACAATTATCCGAAGCAGACCTTGATAAGATGATGGAAGACCTGCAGGGCTCTGTTGAAGAATCGAAAAAATATCATGAGCAAATATCAAATCTCGGTCACAAGCTTGAGGCGCTCAATACAGTCTATGGCAACATGTTAGCTGCAATGAATGTACATCTTGATAAATAGTTTAACATTCATACATTAAATAATTTATTTACAAATGTTAAGCTTATTATCTCTTATTGTGAAACTTAAAAACTTTTAGCTATGGCACATGGAAAAGAGACGCCCAGGCAAAAAATGATTGGTATGATGTATCTGGTGCTTACTGCTTTGCTGGCGCTTAATGTCTCGGCAGAAGTACTGAATGCTTTCGTATTGATTGATGAGAGCCTGAGGAAATCTTATACAAATATTGATGAGAAAAACGAAACAATATATGCAAATTTTGCTGCCAAATTCCAGGAGAATAAAGAAAAAGTGAGACCCTGGAAGGATAGGGCGGATATTGTTGAAAGAGAAGCACAACAGCTTTTCAACAAAATTGATTCTTTCAAGAATACCATTGTACGTATTGTTGAAGGTGAAGATGCAGAATATTTTCAACATGAAGATGACCTTGAAAAAGTTCATCATATTCAGGAAAAAAAGGAAAACAATGTTCCCGGCCAGGTGATGATACTTGAAGGAGGAGGTACAGAACTGAAAAATTCAATTGATGGTTTTTCAGACCTCCTTGCTGACATGATTAAAGAAAGCGCTCCTGTCAGGGATGCAGAAGGTAATCCTGATAAACGCTATAACTCGGTCATTGAAGGTATTCGAAGCACATTAAGAACAGACTCCATTGAGGGTGAAGACGGTATGAAGGACTGGGAGCACGGGAATTTCGATCAATTACCAATGGCGGCAGTTCTGGCTATGCTTTCTAAAATGCAAACTGATGTGCGTAATGCAGAGGCAGACATGTTAAATTACCTGTATGCCCAGATTGAAGCAGGCGCTTTTAAATTTAACAAACTGGAAGCAATTGTGAAACCAACCAAAGGATCTTATATTCTTCAAGGTAACACATACGAAGCTGAAATCTTTATTGCAGCCTCTGACACAACCATGCAACCTAAAATATTCGTCAATGGCAATGAACTTAAAGAAGTAACAGAAACAGGGAAAGGCATATACAGGGCTCAGGCCTCTTCAGTTGGCCCAAAAACTATCTCCGGAAGGATAGATTATAAAGGGCCTGAGGGAATTATTCCTTATGAGTTCAAGGCGAGTTATGAAGTCGGGGCCCCAAGTCTGACTGTTTCACCTACAAAAATGAATGTTTTTTACATTGGTGTGGATAACCCGGTGAGTATTTCTGTCAGTGGTGTTCCGGAAAACAAAATTTTTCCCACAGCTTCTGGTGGTTTTGGAGAAAAAATCAGGCGAAAAGGTTCGGAATGGGTTGTAAATGTGAAAAAACCAACCCCCAGGAATAAATATGTCTATATTGGCGCCAGCGCGGAAATTGACGGGGAACGACAAAATATGGGCCGTTTACCATTCCGTGTTAAGCGTGTTCCTGACCCGGTCGCCGTGGTTGGCGGGGAGGAAGGTGGTCCAATGAGTAAGGCATTATTTCTTCAACAAACCGGTGTTGCAGCAAAAATGAAAAACTTTGATTTTGATTTACCCGTTAAGGTGACAAAATTTATGTTATCTGCTGCCATTGGTGGATATCAGGAAATGGCAGAATCAAATGGTGCATATTTTTCAAACCAACAAAAGCAGATATTGCAAAAAGTGAGAAGAGGAAACAGGATTTATCTTGATGATATTGAAATTGTTGTTGCAGGGGAAAGAAGAAACATTGGTTCACTTTCGTTTAAGCTGGATTAATTTTTTTTATTGAATTTGTTCAAAAAATGTTATGCTATGAAACGTTATTTGATTTTTTTCATCTTATTACTATTAGGTTTAATTTTTAGTTTTAAATCCGGAAAAACACAAACCACCCTTGAAGGTGTGTATCTTAAGGAAAGAGTTGCCAACAGGCGCCCGGTTCCATATCAATATGTCAGGGAATCTGATGTCATGTGGTCAAAAATTATCTGGAGAAAAATAGACCTCAGGGAAAAAATGAACCAGATTTTATATTTCCCTGAACAACCCATCGGTAAGCGGAGGAGCCTTATCAGTCTCATGCTTTGGGCCATTGACACACAGGGACTTCAGGCCTATGACCCTTCTGATCCAAATTATGAATTTAAAAGACCTATTACCAGGGAAGAAATTAATGAACGTTTCGGAGCGAGGCAAACAGTGAAGATGATTGAAGACGTTGAAACAGGCCAGCTAATTGAGACCATTGTAAAGGAGGACCCCAATCCTGCCGAGGTCCGCGAATATATTGTCAAAGAACTCTGGTTTTTTGATAAACAACGTTCTGTTATGGAGGTCAGGATTTTGGGAATTTGTCCGGTTCGTATATATTACCGTGATGAGGACATTGAACGCCTCGAGCCATTAAAAACAAAACTTTTTTGGGTTTATTTTCCACAAGCCAGAAAGGTATTTGCAGAAAACGAGGTATATAATCCATACAATGATGCAGAACGTATGTCCTTTGATGACCTCTTTTTCAAAAGATTCTTCTCCAGCTACGTTGTTAAAGAATCCAACACCTACGAAAACCGTCAGATTGAGGATTATGCAGTTGGTATTGAAGCAATGCTTGAGTCAGAAAGGATTAAAAATGAAATCATGAATTTTGAACATGAACTCTGGGAGTTTTAACCCTGAATGTCAATTTTATCCTAAAAAGCCCGGTATCTTCTTAACACTGATACCGGGTTTTTTATTTTAATCTCCACTTGCTGCCATCATTTAATATCTGAACTCAGTAATTTTCGAAATCTATGCGTTGCAAGG
>CAZVTW010000610.1:0-3372 GCA_964629805.1 uncultured Bacteroidales bacterium
AAGCCACAAAAAAAATACAAAAACTGCGCATTGTGATGATCGATAAACCGGAATTATATGTATATAATGCAAATTATTACTGGTGGTTGCTTATCTCAGGCAGGAATGATGAAAACTATTTGCAAAAATGCCGCCAGGAGTTGCTGCACGGAATAAATGATGTTGAAATGGAACATGAGGATGAAGTGAGTAGTTCATTTTTACTTCTGACAATGTATACATTTCTTGTCAGACTTGAATTATATGAAAATAACACACTTAAAGCAATATTCTACTTTCAACACATACTTGAAAATGTATCGGCAGTACTAGAAAGTCAGCATATGTATCCTGAATATACACTTTTTACAGGTCTGTATCTCTATTTTGCGCAGGTGGCCAGGGAGGATTATCCCATTATTTCGGTATATTTATTATTTTTCCCAAAAGGTGACAAAAAGAAAGGTCTGCATTTATTAAAAGAGGGTACAAACTCAGATGATATTTCACTAAGCACAGAATCATTATATTTTCTGATGAAAATTTATTTCTATGTTGAAAAAAATTACCGGGAGGCGCTTTCATATTCCACAATTTTGGTTGACAAATATCCTGAAAATCCGGTATATCTGCTTGAGAAGCAAAAAATAATGTCCGAATTGAATAACAGGGATTCTATAGTCAACATATATAAAACATATCAAAACATGCGTGAAAAATTGACTGGAAGCCAAAAACAAAATTTTGATTCTCTCTATATTCCGGATATTCATTTAAATAAACAAACAAATGATTAAAAAAACATGTCATTCACTTAAAAAATGTGTATAATTGCAATGTTGACAATAATAAATGCTGTTGTAAATGTGTTTTTATGATAAAAGGGGCCGGGACAAACATTTTCTATACGTTAAACTTCTTCACACCTTACAGTATTTGTCGCCTAAGCCCCTTTTTATATGATTTTACAGGTATATGACACTGATGGATCCGTTGATTATATACAAAATTGGTATCAGCCTGATTCCAAAAATAGGGGTCATACATGCACAAAACCTCATTGCCTATGTTGGATCGATTGAAGGCGTATTCAAAGAGAAAAAATCACGGCTAAAAGCTATTCCCGGAATTGGTGAAACATTAGCAGATTATATTAAAAATCAAAATGTTCTGGATAAAGCCAAATCAGAAACAGAATTCATCAAAAAAAACGGGATAAACCCCCTTTTTTTTCTCGATAAAGAATACCCGGAAAGATTGAAACACTGCAATGATGCTCCCGTGATGCTTTATGTAAAAGGAGACATTGATTTTAATATGCCCAAATACATCAGTGTTGTTGGGACAAGAAACTCAACAGAAGAAGGTAAAAATAATTGTGTAAAACTCATTCAGGGATTCATAGAAAAAAATCATTATCCTGTGATTGTCAGCGGGCTGGCTTACGGTATAGACATTTGTGCGCACCGTGCCGCCCTAGACAAGGGACTGAAGACCATAGCGGTTTTTGCTCATGGACTGGACCGGGTTTACCCGTATCTTCATCAACAAATCGCTGAAAAAATCAAATATCAGGGAGCTCTTGTCACAGAATTTTGCAGCGGAACAAAAATCGACAGGAATTTTTTCCTCAGACGAAACAGAATAATTGCCGGCCTTTCAGATGCTACCATTGTTGTTGAATCAGGCATTAAAGGTGGCGCTCTTGTTACAGCCGATATAGCTCATTCCTACAACAGGGATGTTTTGACCTACCCCGGCCGTGTTTCAGATACATATTCTGCCGGTTGCAATATGCTCATAAAGTCCAACAAAGCCGCTCTTATCCAGGGAGCTGATGATGTGGAAAAAATATTAAACTGGGATGTGGATAAAACCCGCAAAAAACCGCTTCAAAAAATCCTTTTCACCGATTTATCAAATGAAGAAGAAACCATTGTTGATTTTTTAAAACAATCAGGCCAACAGTCAGTCGATACTATCAGCCTGAATATTAACATGCCGGTGAGTAAAGTTTCATCATACCTGCTTAATCTTGAATTCACCGGCCTGGTCAGAAGTCACCCGGGAAAAATTTATTCACTCACTTCATAAGAAAATAGACCCTTAATTATCCTCATCTTCATTATCGTCAACTAATTTGAGCGAATATAATATGGCTTCAACCTGTCTCAGATAATTCCGTTTATCAAATTTTGGGGAATAAACAAATCCTTCAACTGTGATAATGCGGTTTCTTTTTTCATCCAGGGTCGTAATACTCATAAAAGGCCCTCCCATGCAACAATCATTTATCAATTTCCACAGTCCACGAAGTTCTACAGCATAATGATCATCCATAATAGCGAGTTCTTTAACATGTACCGGCATTTCATGTTCTGTTCCCATGTGTGAACCATGTTTCTCACCTTTTACCATGCGTTTCAGCACGGAATCTCTTTTATGGAGTAAATAGCTTAGCGTAAATGTTTTTTCATCCCGGTAGGGATAGCTGTATACAAATATTCCCTGCTCAACTAATTGGGGTTCATGAGATAACCATACAAATCCAAGTGAATCCATAGCAATCCGGTATCCTTTAGGCACAAACAATTCTATATTATACTTATTACGCAATAACCGGTCAATTTCAATATCTTCATATTTTTTATACCGGGCCATCAGCCGTTTTCTCTCAGCGCTCTCAAAAATAGCCAGAATTTTGTCTCTGTTCCTAATAATCATGCTAATCAGTTTCTCCTTTGAGTCAGCAGACATCTTAATGACCATTTGTGGTTGTGCCCAGACATTTTGTCTGACAATCACTTTTGAACTGTCAATATCATCTGAAAGGTCTGTAATAATGATATTTCTGTGCGTTTTAAGCATTTTTGAAAATGCTGCGGAAGGGACATTTACAGGATCAAACATCGGTTCCGGCTGTGGGAGCGCTAAATGTTCCTTTAGAAGCACATCGCGTATCTTTTCGCCAGGTGAGGTTTCCCACAGGGCTTTTTCCATGACAACTAATACTTCACCGGCTTTACCGGTAACTGATGGTCTTTCAAATCCACTTTCATTACCACATGACAAAACAGTCATGATTAGTATGAAAATACCAGCAAAAATTCTTATGTTTTTCATAATACTTGATGTTAAGGTTACGATTAGAGATTATTATCATGAGGTATGGAAGTCAGGTTTTTTTGTTCATACATGAGTCTGTTGTTAATCTAATTCATCCTGTCTAATTATTGGCACTAATTAGTGTCTGTCCATAAAGTCCGATCTCTTCGTTGGATTAAAAACCCTAAATCCTCATGTACATTAGTACACTGCGGTTTATGATTTTTAATCCGCCTCGACCTCGAACTTTCTGGCCGAGACACTTACTTTATGGATGGACACTAATTA
>CAZVTW010000611.1:0-1817 GCA_964629805.1 uncultured Bacteroidales bacterium
AGGTATAATTAATTCCCAACTTATAGGATATTATATTTATAATATATCATCCCAATGGGGAAAAGGCGAGGAAAAAAGACCTGCATTAAGAAATGTAGATCTTGAAACTCTGCCAATAAAAAAAATAGAAAATGAAAAACATCAACAAAGAATTTCTGATTTAATTGAAGAATACAGTAATCTGCGTTGTGAAGGAAAAAATGGAGAATACATATTAGACAAAATTGATGAACTTGTTTTTAGCTTGTATGATTTGACTGAATATGAGAAAGAAATAATCAAAGAATTTTACCAGGTAAACGTTGAAAGAGCAGATGAAAGGTTAAAACAGGTTCAATTGAAAGATATTAAAAATTATTATTCTGCATTTAAAGAAGCTTTCAGTTTAGTTTTATCGGCTGGACATACAATTAATGTATCCTGTCATATTTCACAAAATATAGGTGCAATCCTAAAAATATCTATTGTAGATAAACAATCTGAAAAAAACATTTCCCAGGACAACACACTGCAAATTCTTCGATTTGTAAAAAATAACCAACTAAAAGAAACCGACAAATTATTAAGAGAAGAAAAAATAAAAATCTATGAACCAAATCATTTTTATATCATAAAAAGTAATCAATTTAAAGATTGGACAATACGTCAGGCATACAAAGATGCCAAAGAAGAAATTAACCAGTTATTATCCAAACTACCTGATACGAATGAATAAAAAGGACCAATTCATAGCGTTAAATTTAGGGTGTTTGGGATACAAATCGAAACAGGATTTAATAGAAAATTTGTATTTAAAAGCAATTAGTGATACATATAATCGAATTAACAAACACATTGGCATTGAAAATGATATAAGAGATAGGTTTATCTATGATTTTTACCATGTGAGCCCTCTTTTGAATAAACTGATACAAACAAATATTCTTTATGTTAATTGGGAACGTTGGGTTTTCAAAAATGAAGAAGATTTAGGGCGAACTGATATTTCTTTTGCTATTTCCGGTTTTGAGTTTATTATTGAATGCAAAAGATTAAAAAATGTCAACCAAAAGTATATTGATGAGGGTTTAACCCGGTTCGTTAATGGGGATTACTTATCCCGAGAATCTTATGCCGGAATGATTGGTTTTATTACCGAAGGCGACCCTGATTATATTCATGAGCAGATGAAAGAAAAATGTAAAACTGAAAGTTATATAAATAGTAGTTTTATAGCTGAACCTTTAATTGGTTTTAAATATTATTTTAAAACAACTCATATGAGAAAGAAAATGCCAATAGTGAACATTTACCATCTGTTTTTAGAATTTAATAGAATTGAAAATTAATAATCAACGAACGCCAACAGGCTGTAATACGCCATGCGGGTGGGCTTCCAGTGTCTAAGGTTGTCGGCTTTAGCAAAATTTGTAACAGGGGATGAGAACGCGTCTTCGAAAATCTCCGCACAGGCGTATATAGCTATACTTTGTCGGTAACTCATCTTCAAAATACAGTTCGGAAAAAAGTGAAACATTAAGTATCTTTGCTAAAAATGTGATACGTGAGAATTTACGAACAAAGAATCCTTGAAAAACTAAAGCGGAAAAATCGAGGGAATAAGAAATTACAAACAGCGATTAATGACCTGATAAAAACCATTGAAAAGGAGTCGCAGGAAACACAGATTGAATTAGCAAAATCTCGACCAGATGTCGATTGTGTGCGTGCATAGCGAAGGATTCTACTTCTTCAGTATTGAAATTCATCGCACCACGATTCTGATTGAATTTGAAGGTGGCAAAGCAATAATAGTCCGGGCAGGTAATCATGATAAT
>CAZVTW010000611.1:1917-3372 GCA_964629805.1 uncultured Bacteroidales bacterium
ACTTCCCGCACGAAAACTCCGCTGGATGGGCAAGGATGATTCATCACTACTTCCAATAAGGGAAAGATTGTTGATACTAATAGAGGATTATGAGAACAAATATTGGAAAAACGAAGAATTAATCAGTGATTCCCAAATTGAAGAATCTGATAAAGTAGAAGAATTAAGCCAAAAAGAGATTGAATTTTATAACAAACGAAAAGACCTGATTCGTGCAAAATTGAAGGAGTACGATATGACACAGCAGGATTTGGGTACTCTTCCCGGGCACAGCAAATCATATATTTCAGAACTTTTATATGGAGTGTCAAACTTTTCAATCAAAGATTTGGCGGTTATTTTTTTCGAATTTTTAGAGTAGTTTTTTGAAGTAAAAGCAGTATCACAACAGAAAAAGCAACAAAAAACAACCCCGCCTCTTCCATAAACAGAAGAGGCAAGGTCAAAAAAAAATATGACTTATTCTCTTGATGAATAGTACCTCATAAACTGGGAACGTTCATATTGCTGTGCTTCGTCTTTACGGTTGTAGCTCATTTTGCCGCGAAAATCATCAATTGATTTATACCCTTTTTCTTCAGGCCATTTCTCAACAAAATCAACTATCTCCTTAACATACTGTATTCCATTTTTATACAAAGAAGAGCAAACCTGCACCGTTTTAGCGCCGGCCAGTAAAAGCTTTATGGCCGCTTCGCCATCATGAATACCTGTTGATGCTGAAATGTCAAAGCGTTTGAGGTCACCGGCCAGTAGCCCAATCCACCGTAATGGTAAACTCACATCTTTTGGCGCTGAAAAAATTTCCGCAGATGTAAATTCTTCCTTCTTGATATCAATATCCGGCTCATAAAATTTGTTAAACAGAACAACGCCATCTACTTTGTGTTTATAAAACAAATTTTGAACAACATTCAGGATATTGGTGAAGTGAGGTCCGATTTTTATGGCTACAGGTATTTTAACGGTTTCTTTCACTTTGTCAATGATTTCATAATAAATCTGTTCGTAAAAAAGACCGTCCCTGCCCCTGTCTGTGGGAACTACATTGACATTTAACTCAATGGCGTCAGCGCCGGCATCTTCTATCCTGGCTGCAAAATCAAACCATTTTATGGTTGTACCAATACAATTGATGCTTGCAATAACCGGGATATTTACTTCGGCTTTGCTGTTTTTAATAAGTTCCAGGTAATCATTCACAGAATTGTCTTTTGCGTAAGTTTCCATCTGCATCCTGGCCTCGGGAAAATCATCCAGCCCTTGTCCGGCCACACTTTTTCCGGCATCCACATTCAATTGCTCCTCAAACATGGATTTCAGCACAACGGCTGCAGCGCCATTTTCTTCGGCCTGTTGAATTTTTTCAACACTGTTTGTCAGTCCCGAGCTACTCACGATAACCGGGTTTTTCAATTCAAGTCCTAAATACCTTGTTGTTAAATCTGCCATACT
>CAZVTW010000612.1:0-3370 GCA_964629805.1 uncultured Bacteroidales bacterium
AATAAATAGCTATCCGTTTTTGGTTATTTCACAGGGTGGTCTTCTTATGCTCTGGTTAACAGCTTAAAATACGTTACAATAATTATTATTTAAAGTAAATAACTTAAAAAGTATTTTCAAGATGAAAAAAAATTATTTTTTATTTATCGTTCTATTAGTCCTCGGTATCTTTATCACAGCCTGCGAAGAGGATAAAGAAAGTGCGGATAATTCTAATCCGCCTGAATTGCCCCAATATGAAACAATGGCTCCGGATTTTTCAATATTTCTTGACAATAGCAAATCAGCCGGCCATAAGAATACTCACAAACCTCAGTCGGCGTGGAACATTAGCATTGCCAGAATCACTGTGGCAGTTTGGAACGCCATTCTCTACAAAACATTAATTGTGCCGGTTATCTCATATGAATATGCTTTTGCACAAACTCCTGAAAAATTAGATAATGGCAAATGGCAATGGTCTTATAGTCTTGGAGGAGACTATAGCACTTATTCCGCAAATTTAACCGGTGAAATGAGAAGCGATGACATTAAATGGGAAATGCGAATCAAAAGTTCCGGTGAAGATGCTTTTGATGAATTTTTATGGTTTGAGGGAACTTCCAAACTTGATAAATCAGGTGGGACCTGGATTTTGTACCATAGCCCCGAATTTTCCGAAGAGGTTATTACCATTGACTGGTCCGCTTCAGGTGGAATGATTGATAACACCAGATACGATTATGTACGTGAATTCAAAGATGACAGAACACCGGAACTTTTTAACGGAAGTTATCTCGAGTACGGTATTAATGAAGAAAATGCATTCAATTTGTTTTATAACATCCATTATTTTTCAGAAGCGGATGCTGGATTTGTTGATGTAACCATTGAGATGAATGAAACAGATAACTCCGGCAGGATTAAATCAACAAATTGGGCAGGAGGAAATACTGACTGGCATTGCTGGGATTCAAATTTTGAGGATATTGATTGTGAATAAATCTCATAGGCGTTCCGGAACTATTATTTAATAAATTCCTTGTTTTAAGATAATCTTTATTTAACTCACAAATTTGATAAACAAATTATTTTTGTTGCAAAATAAAAAACACCAGTTCTTTTTGAAAATAAGTGATCGTTCTTTTCATAGTTTTAGTTTTAGTTAGTAAGGTAGCCCGCTTATGCGGGCTTTTTTTTACAATGATACTTTTTCGGATATTTTTTTTGCAATATCTGTAAATTCTTTTTCTGTAAGTTCCAGTTTTGGATTGTTAAAATTAAGGTCATTTTCATGTTGCAAAGGTACCAGATGTACATGTGCATGAGGAACCTCTAAACCAAGAACTGCCATACCAATCCTTTTGCAGCTAATAACCTGTTCTATTGCCAATGAAACCTTTTTAGAGAACAGGAATAAACCTTGCAGCGTTGTATCATCCAGATCAAAAATATAATCTGTTTCAACTTTGGGAACAACAAGTGTATGTCCTTTTGCAAGTGGCCTGATATCTAAAAAAGCGTAAAATTCGTTGTTTTCAGCAATTTTATACGAAGGAATTTCACCTTTTATGATTTTTGAGAATATGGTTGCCATAATGATACAATTTTGAATGATTATACATGAGTCAACTCCTCAACGTCCTATGTTTGTTTCGACTGAGTCGAGTTCGAGCCTGCCCCATACATAGCATGTCGGGGGGATTTATCTCAACTATAGCTGAGAGAAATAACGACAAGTTTGGTAACAAACCAGCTTTTAGGAGTGGACTTATACATCAAAAATAAACAAACACGACCAAGATAAAAAAAAACGGGCAAAATCAAAAGACTTTGCCCGCAGTTGCTGAAATATATGATAAAAGTACACTAATTAATACCTGTTATTTCAAATTCCATTAACCCATTAGGAACTTTGATTTGCACCTTTTCACCCAATTTTCGGCCAATAAGACCTTTAGCAATAGGAGAAGTAACTGATATTTTTCCGGATTTTATATCTGCCTCATTTTCTGTCACAATTGTATAGGTTTTTTCTGCCTTATTTTTACTGTTCTTTATAGTTACTGATGATAAAATCTGCACTTTCGAATTATCAAGTTTTGATTTATCAATGATCCTGGCATTAGCAATCATATCCTGCAACTTTGCAATTTTTGCTTCTAAAAGTCCCTGTGCTTCTTTTGCGGCATCATATTCAGCATTTTCCGAAAGGTCCCCCTTATCGCGGGCCTCTGCAATCTGCTTTGATATTTTAGGTCGTTCTATCGTCTGCAATTGCTCTACTTCTGCTCTAAGCTTTTGTAATCCTTCGTCTGTAAGGTATACTGCATTATTTCCCATACAATCTTCCTCCAATAATTTATAATTTTCTTTCTTTTGATAAATATAATAGCAAATCCATACTAAGATCACCTTTCCTAACTAAGTTTCAGGATAAATTGATTTAGTACAGATAAGTTTATATGATAGATATCAATCCGGGTAATAAAAAAAGAATCCTGTGGTTGAGGACTCTTTAGCGTACAAAGATAAGAATTTTTTTTGTAAAATATCAAAAATATTTTCTTTCAAGTATTATTTGATAAATAATTCCGTCCCTGAGTGAAAATTCTTTTCCTAATCTCCCGCCAAGAGTTGTTTTATGTTTAATATTATATGCTTCTTTTTCAGCGGTTGTCTCTGTAACTTTAATTTTTTCTTCCTCAAAGGTTTCTTGTTCAGACTCTATTTCCTTTTCTTTCTCTAAAACTTGATTGTTATCATGGTGTTTTTCTAATCGCGCAATTTCTTGCTGAGGTCTTCCGGTTTCATCTTCAGCCTTCCTGAAAAATTCTTCAAAAATGTCATTTTCCTGCTCCTGGTTCTGCGGCCGGGCAAGATGTCCCTCGGGTTGCCGGGGATTTTTTTTGGGTTTACGGAACGCGCTAAAAATAATAATAGCTATTGTTACAACAATATAAAGTAGTGTTTCAAAATCCATAATATGTTTTTAAAATTATTCTCATTACCTGATTCTTTTTCTAATCCTTCTGTTTGATTTTCTGCGATTTTTTTTCATTCGCTTTTTTACTTTCTTGTCCTGTATGTTTAAATTTCGCTTTATATGAAATTTGCGTATCTTTTCAATTCGTTTTGATTGTTTCCTTCGTGCTTTTTTCAATGTCCGCATCCCTTTTCGGCTTAATGGCTCACCTGACTCATACATAAAGATAACCTGTTGTTCATCAGGAGTTAGTTTGTATTTCTCCATCAACCTCTCAACTTTGTCGCTTTCTTCAGGTGTAAGGTCCTGTCCTGTTGGCCATTTTTTTTCTTCCTGTACATGTACTTTATCTTTCTTTTTTCTGAACGGATTCAACTGCCTTAAACTAAACTTCTTTTTTCTCCC
>CAZVTW010000613.1:0-3368 GCA_964629805.1 uncultured Bacteroidales bacterium
CCGGCGGACAGGGTTTGATTTACAGCGGAGGAGAATGGATAAATGCCTCTGTTATCACTGCTGACGGCACAACGGACCTCTCAGGCGACTGGACAGTCTCATCGAATAACATAACTTTGACGAATGGTAAATTACAGGCAAATTCATTACAGGCAGGCAACGGAACAAGTATAAACAATATCTCCACTGACGGAATTTTTTCCGGAACCAGCGATAATCAACTCGCAACCACAAAGGCAATAAAAACATATGTTGATAAAATGGCAGGTAGCGGAAGTTACTGGACTGTTTCCACTGATGGACGAAGCCTGATAAACAAAGAGGAACTTGGTCTATTGTACCAGGGAACATACGATAACACAAATATGCCTGATATTTTACCAGGTGGCAAACTCTTTTTTTATCCCGGGAAAGGTGTATTCAGGGCTGGGAGTATTTCCGACGATAAGGATTACTGGCGTGATTCCAATACAGGTAAACATTCCGCCGGATTTGGACGTAATACCCTGGCTTCAGGTGATTACTCGTTTACTGCTGGCTTAAATACTACAGCATCCGGACTGGGCAGTGTTGCTTTTGGAGAAAATACTCAGGCGCTGGGAGCTCATTCCGTAGCCTTTGGAGAAGGTAATAAATCACAATCTAATCATGCTGTATCTTTTGGAATTAATAATCTTTCCAATGGATTGTACAGTTTTACAGCCGGGAATGGTAATAAAGCATATGCCGAGTCATCTGTGGCTTTTGGCACCGGTAGTATAGCAGGTGAAACCGGGATAAGCTCTGAAGCATACAATTGCTTCGCATTCGGGAATGAAGCGAAAGCTAAAAAAGAAGGTTCTTTTGTATTCGGTTATCAGTCAACAGCCTGGGGTAAAAATTCAACTGCTATTGGTATTGGATTGACTGCCGCCTCATATGGTGAAGTTATCGTTGGCATGTATAACAAACCCATTGATGATAGTAATGCAGGTGCCTATGAAGCTGATGATTTAATTTTTGGTATAGGAAACGGAAACGGTGGCTCTACAAGCAATGCAATGGAAGTATATAAAAACGGTCATGCTACTTTAAATGGTGTCTGGACAGCAAACAATTTCGCTAAAGGGTCTGACAGGAGATTAAAAAAAGAAATTAAACCTTTAAAAGACGGTTTCCTTTTGAAAATACGTTCGCTCAAGCCGGTTACATACTATTGGGATATAGAAAAATATCCGGACAAAGGATTTAATAAACGCGAGCAAATAGGTCTTATAGCTCAGGATATTCAGGATTCCTTTCCCTGGCTGGTTCAAAAAAGCACCGAAGGCTACCTATCAATTGATTATTCCGGATTTTCTGTTGTTCTTATCAAAGCTATACAGGAACAACAAAAACAAATAGATGAATTGCAGAAAAAAAATAGCACATACAAAGATGAACTTCAGAAGATTCGCCAGCAATACCAGGCTCTTAATGAACGATTAAAAAATATTGAGCAGATAATGGGAACATCTTCTACCGAATAAAAAAACTAAATTTACTCATAATATCCTTACACTTTCCCCCGGGTTTATTTCCTCCGGAGGATTTTATTCATGATACAATAACAATATCTTCGTTCAATTCTAAATCAACACTAAATGAAAAGAACATTTTATTCCATTTGTTTTTTAGTATATGTATCAACATTTACATCATGTTCCCATTTTTCTAACAACCCAAAATCAAGTATGGCAGATACCATAAATGGTTATGTCTACAAAAATATTGACAGAATCATATCTTCAATTGATATTCCGAAAATATCGGCAGACACACTGGATTTTGCAAAGTTTGACTTTTTTTGGGGGAGTTGAAAGTCCCTGAAATCGTAAATATAAAAAACCGTTATTCGCTGACTATATGTCATACCGGGGCCAGATTTTATCCGAACACGAAACCAGTCTCCTGAATATGGAAGCGGTTTCATTCAACATTTCTGACAGGTACAAACACAGAACAGATTATTCAGTAAGCGATTTGATATAATGATAATGCGGTCCAAAACGTTCAAAAGCAGCTTTATCAAGTTCCTCTCTGTGGTCGGGATGTGCAATACTGATAAGAGCATTGGCACGTTTTTGAAAAGATTTTCCATAGAGATTAACAGCCCCATATTCGGTAATCACCCAGTGAACATTGCTCCTGGTTGAAACAACACCGGCGCCTGGCATCAAAACCGGAGCTATTTTACTTTGTCCTTTTTTGGTTGTCGAATGCAAAGCAATAATGGGTTTGCCTCCTTCTGAATATCCGGCTCCTCTTATAAAATCAATTTGTCCTCCCACACCTGAATAAAATTTTGTGCCAACTGAATCAGCGCAAACCTGTCCGGTGAGATCAATCTGTATTGCTGAGTTTATAGCTGTTACTTTCGGATTTTGCCTGATTCTATTTACAGCATTGGTATAACCGACATCCATCATCAGTACCTGCGGATTATCATCAATAAAATCATATGTCTTATGCGTGCCCATGAGAAAGGTGGCTACAATCTTATTTTTATCAAGCGTTTTTTCCGAACCGTTGATTACACCCTGTTCAACCAAATCTATGACATTATCGGAGAACATTTCAGTATGAATACCCAGGTTCTTATGGTTTCCTAGTTTTGTCAGAACAGCATTTGGTATTGCACCGATTCCCATCTGGAGTGTGGCGCCGTCTTCAACGAGCTCTGCAATGTATTCACCAATAATCTCATCCTTTTTATCAATTGGCGCAGGGGGCGCTTCATACAGAGGTGAATCATCCTCTACATAGATATCAATATCAGAAAATTTGATAATAGCATCCCCAAAAGCACGTGGCATATTTGGATTAATGACACCAATGACTGTGTTTGCCTTTTCAACAGCGGCCAAAGTTGTATCAACAGAAGTGCCAAGAGAGACGAAACCGTGTTTATCCGGCGGACTCACCTGTATCATGGCAACATCAACATCTACATATCCCTCACGAATAAGTTTTTGGGTTTCACTAAGAAAAACCGGAATATAATCTGCCTGGCCACATTGAGTTGCGGGTCTGCAATTAGCTCCGACAAAAAAAGATTCAAGATGGAAAATATTATTAAACTCCGGATTTGTATAAGGTGCATCTCCTTCAGTATGAAGGTGACGGATAAATACATCTTTTATTTCACCTGTTTTTGCCCTTTCACACATAGCATCGATCAATATCTTTGGAGCACAGGCTACACTATGGATATGAATATTGTCTCCTGACTTTATTATTTTAACCGCTTCAGTGGCGGTGACACTTTTATAGGATACCTGCATTACTTTGTCTTTAAATTTATAAAAATAGATGAGTAAATAAATAAAAGGGCGCAAAAATAGGGTTTT
>CAZVTW010000614.1:0-3366 GCA_964629805.1 uncultured Bacteroidales bacterium
TGGTTCTATTCTATCGTACCTAAAGAATTCGATCAAAAGAAAATCGTTTTCTTTACATCTGAAAAAAATAAACTTAACAACCAACAGGATGAACTGGAAATGATTCTTGGAAAAGAGGTTACTTTCGAGATTTGTCCTGAAGAAAAACTAAAAAGGACACTGGGAAGATATTACAGGAAAGATACAAAGGCTGATACGTCAAAACAAACTGGTTCTTTCTCTTTTAAAACAGAGGAAAATATAGAGGAACTCTTCATAGAAGCTGCCCGTTTATCTTCTAGTGATATACATATTGAAGTCTACGAATCAAACTGCAGGATACGTTTCAGGATCGATGGTAAGTTGATTGAGAGATATGTCATGAACAAATCCGATTACCCTGTTTTGGTTAATAAATTAAAAATTAAAGCCAGTCTGAATATCAGTGAAAAGCGTCTGCCACAGGATGGTCGTATCAGTTTCCGTTTCGACGACAATAAATATGATGTCAGGGTGTCTGTTTTACCTACTTTAAGCGGTGAAAAAATTGTTTTGAGGCTTCTTAACAGAAATATTGCCGGAATTGATATCAACAAACTGGGATTTAGTCAGGACCAGTTAAATGTATACATGGAATCTGTAAAAAAACCACATGGCATTATTCTCATTAGCGGCCCCACCGGCTCGGGGAAAACGACAACATTATATGCCACACTCAAAATCCTGAATTCTGTTGATAAGAACATTATTACGATTGAGGACCCAATAGAATATACGCTTGAAGGCATTAACCAGGTCCAGCTACATGAACAAATCGGTTTAACTTTTTCCAGCGCTCTCCGTACATTTCTTCGCCAGGACCCGGATATTATTATGCTGGGTGAAATCAGGGATGCCGAAACAGCACAATTGGCTATACGGGCAGCTCTGACAGGGCATTTAATCCTGTCGACCATACACACAAATTCTGCTGCCGGGTCGGTTTCAAGGCTCATTGATATGGGTATCCCGCCTTATCTTTTATCCGGCACATTGAATATTTCCGTGGCACAACGCTTGGTCAGGTTGCTGTGTGAACACTGCAAAAAGAAAATCCCTTTTGATAGAAACCTGTTACCGCCTGGTTTTTCTCTGCCGGTTGATATACGCTCTTATTATACAAATTCCGGGTGTGAACACTGTTTTTACACCGGCTATAAAGGACGGACAGCTATTTATGAACTTTTGCCACTAACTAACGAAAATATCTCACCATCTGGTGATACTGATCTCAATGCCATTGTCAGAAAAAAATCAAAAAACATGATAAAATTATCTCAACAGGCCCTTGAACTTGTTATTCACGGGAAAACCTCTATTGATGAAGTATACTCAATGCTTATTGGATAATAAATGATTTTATATGATGAGAACACTATTTTTTTCTGTTTTATTTATTTTTAGCATCATTATTAATAATGCCGGTCACTGTTATTGTCGCAGTTTATTATTGACTGAATCAGAAGCCATTCTACAGGACGATGACAGAATTGAGGAATTAAGGAAAAAACTTAAAACCCTGGCAGAGGAATATCCCGAATTATACGAACCTGTGACAATATCGGCATCTGATATGTCCATACAGGAACTGTTTGTCGGAGAGGCTTTTTTGAGTAATCTGAACATTCATGTTGATCCGGCGCTGAATTTCAATGTTTCACTGAATTTTACCGATGCCAAATTTATTGACATATTATTGTTTTTATGTGAAACTTATGGCCTGGACCTGAAAATTGTTGGAAATATTATTTCAGTGAAAAAATATATTCCTGAAAAAAAGAAAGAACCGGTCAAAGCAAAAAAAATTGATATTGAATACAAAGCCGCTAACGGATACTTATCCGTTGACCTGAGAAACGACAGCCTGTCATCAGTCATCCGGGAAATAACAAAAAAAACCGGCAAAAATATTATTCCGGCAAAAGGCCTGAAAGACAAGATGATCAGCGCATATATCCAAAACATGCCATTTGAGAATGTGCTTGACAAAATAGCATTTGCTAATGACTTGTCTGTCAGCAAAACAGAAGATGACTTTTACATCATCCAGGAAAAAACAACTGAAACACGGACAGGACGAGTTTCCAGAGAAGGGCAAAGATTAAGCACCGGTGAAGGTGACAAACAGGAAGGCGATCTGGCAATTGAAGTGAAAAATTATGCAGATATTTCAGTTGATGCCGTTAATATCAGGATACAGGAACTGATATCGGAAGTCGCAAAAAATCTTGGTGTCAATTATTTTATGCTTCACGAGTTAGAGGGAACAATTTCACTGAAAGTGTCAGGCATTGATTTTGACTTATTGCTGGATTATGTCCTTCAGGGCACGGAATTTTCCTATAAAAAAGAGAATGATATTTATGTTTTCGGACAGATTACTTCGAAAGAAGTGGAATCATTCGAAATCATAAAACTTCAGTTCAGGACGATAGATAATATGCTTGATTTGATACCTGAATCAATAAAGGAAGGGGTTAATATCATCGAATTCAGGGAGCAAAACAGCCTTGTTGTAAACGGTCCGCCTGCAAGGATTGATTATGTTGAACAGGCCATTAATGCCCTTGATCAGATTGTCCCGGTCATACTTATTGAGGTTCTCATTATCGAACATAACACAAATCATACGACGTCTACAGGTATTACTACAGGAGTGGGAGAAAACCCGGGGTATACTGAAGGCTCGATACTTCCGGCTCTTGATATTGAATTAGGAACTTCTGCTATCAATGATTTAATTAACAGTTTTAACGGGTTTGGTATTATCAACCTGGGAAATGTAACACCTAATTTTTACCTTGGTATTAAAGCCCTTGAGGATGATGGTATCATTAAAATACGGTCTACACCAAAACTGTCTACTTTAAACGGGCATGAAGCAACAATGAGCAGTGGTGAAACAAAATATTACTATGAGGACCAGACAAGCACCATGTCAACACAGAGTATTTATGAGCGAAATTACAGGACATGGAAATCTGTTAAGGTTGATTTAAGCATAACAATTAAGCCGCTTGTATCGGGAGATGAACAGATAACGTTAGATATACAGGTCGCACAGTCTGATTTTACACCACGGGAATTTGAAGGTGCGCCTCCTGGTTCGGTAACGCGCGATTTCAAATCTCTTATCAGGGTGAAAAACCAGGAAATGGTCCTGCTTGGCGGGCTGGAAAAAATAAAGTCCAGCGATACCGGCAAAAGCCTCCCCTTTTTGGGAAGGATACCGGTGTTGAAATGGATTTTCAGCTCAAGAACAAAATCTGAATCCGATGCCAGACTGAATATTTTTATCAAACCAACGATAATTAACTAGGGAGGTTGGAAGTTGGAAGTCAGAAGACG
>CAZVTW010000615.1:0-3362 GCA_964629805.1 uncultured Bacteroidales bacterium
ACCTTATTTGATTTGGCAAAACAAATACGAATGATATTTGAATTGATATTATCATGGTAAAAGGCAGACAAGGGTACAGTTGCGACTCCAAAATCCGTTGTGAGGCGGGTTGCAAAAGCTTTGTCTTTCTCGTTTGAAATAGCTGAATAGTCCAGCAGCTGAAAATATGTCCCCTGTACGGGTAACAATTTGAATTTTGATTTGGCCAGCAAAGATTTTAAAAGCTCTCTCTGCTCTTTAAATGGTCTGCTGATAAATGAAAAATCTTTTGTTTCCTGCATGAAGTCATCTATGGCGTATTGAATGGGTGCATTTACTGAGAATATTTGATATTGCTGAATTTTCCGGTATTCCTTCATTAAATTTTCCGGGGCAAGACAATACCCGATAAGCCAGCCATTTGTGTTAAACATTTTTCCGAAGGAAGAAATGATAATGCTTCTTTGTTTTAATGCTTCCCTGGCAGATACACTTACATGGGCAAAATCATCAAAAACAATATGCTCAAATACTTCATCGCACAAAATAATAATTTTGCTTCCTGAAACAACCTTTGCCAGTTGATTTAAATCCTCTTCTCCAAGAATTGTACCTGTTGGATTATGCGGGGTATTGATAATAATCATTTTAGTGCGTGAGGTCACAGAAAGATTCACTTCGTTCCAGTCAACAGAGTAATCCGGCTCTTTCAGTTTGACGTATACAGGTACGCCGCCGTTCAATTTCACGATTGGAGCATAACAATCATAGGCCGGCTCTAAAATGATAACTTCATCATTTTCCTTAACAAAGGCTGTTACCGCAGTATTAATTGCCTGGTTCCCGCCCCCTGTAATGGTGATTTCTGTCAGGGGATCGTATTTGTGTGAACCGGAATTTTCAACTTTTTCTGATATAATTTCCCTGAGTGGAAGTATTCCCTCGTAGGGAGCATATTGATTATAACCTTCCCTGATGTATCTATTCACATTTTCAATCAATCCGGGGGGACATTCACTTTCAACAAATCCCTGGATAAGATTGATAGCATTAAAGTCAGCAGCCATCTTCGATAGTACTGAAAATGCAGAATACCCCGTATTAGGAAGTTTTGATGTAAACATATTTGTTTTCATTATTGGGGTTGCAAAATTAAGGAAATTATTGTTTTTATAACTATATAAACAAATAAATAAACTAAGTGTTGTAATTGAGATTTTGAGCCAATAGTTTCTCTGTTTGTTGCAGACTGATTGATTTTCTCCTGGCGTAGTCTTCAACCTGGTCTTTCGATATTTTTCCCAATCCGAAATATCGCGATTGGGGATGAGCAAAATAAAAACCGCTGACTGAAGCTGCCGGATACATGGCATAGTTTTCAGTAAGCGATACTCCCGTATTTTGTTCAACATTGAGTAGATCGAACAGTTTACGCTTTTCAGAATGCTCGGGACAGGCAGGATACCCCATTGCCGGTCTGATACCCTGGTATTTTTCAGAAATGATATCCTCCATATCAAGATTTTCGTCCGGGACATATCCCCAAATCTCTTTTCTTATTTTCAGGTGCATAAGTTCCGCAAAAGCTTCCGCAAGCCGGTCAGCAACAGATTTTAACAGAATTTTTGAATAATCGTCATGTTTGCTATCAAAATGTGCTAACCATTTTTCTATACCAATGCCGGCAGTTAATGCAAAACCACCAATATAATCATCCAGGCCGGAATTTTTTGGGGCGATAAAATCAGCAAGAGAAAGATTGGCCGTACCATCGCGTTTCTTCTCTTGTTGCCTTAAATGATGGAAAACAGTTTTTGTATCAGTCCTGTTTTTTTCATCATAGACTTCAGTTGAATCATTGACCCGACTTGCCGGGAAAATGCCAATAACAGCATTCGCCTTCAGCATTTGTTTTTCGATGATTTCATCTATCATTTTTTGAGCATCCTGGTATAAAACCAAAGCTTGCCGGGCTTTTGTCAACTGTTCGCCGTCTTTAAACTGTTCAAGCCATCTCTCTTCCGAAGCTTTATCTACAATCTGCCTTATGCCCGGAAAAAGGCCTTTAAATTCCCAGGCAAAGAAGAAAAATGTCCAGTCGATATATTCCCGGATGTCAGAAATTGAGTAATCCTGAAAAGTTTTAATTTCGGTAAAATTAGGGGTATAAATAGTAGATTTCGAAAATTCGAATTCAGGAGTATTATTTCGTGCATCTTTAAGGCTGAAATATTCCCGGCTTTTCTTTGTTGAATGTGATTCACGCAGTCCTGAGTACTCCTTTTTAATGTTTGAAGTAAATGCTTCCTGCTCAGTTTTTGATAATAGATTTTTCACCACACCGACACTTTTCGATGCATCAGGTACATGAATAACGGAATGCGAATAATTAGGCGCAATTTTGACTGCCGTATGAATACGTGAAGTTGTGGCGCCACCAATTAGCAGTGGAATATTCAAATGTTGGCTTTCCATTTCCGAAGCAATATCTGACATAACTTCCAAAGAGGGCGTAATCAGACCACTTAGCCCGAGAATATCAACTTTTTGATCTTTGGCTTCAGAAAGAATTTTTTCTGTTGGCACCATGACACCCAAATCAACAATATCAAAATTATTGCAGGCCAGTACAACACTAACAATGTTTTTTCCAATATCATGTACATCACCTTTCACAGTGGCCAATAGTATTTTACCTTTCACACTGGTGTCTTTGGCTTTCTTTTTTTCTTCCTCTATGAAAGGGGTCAGATATGCAACTGCTTTTTTCATCACCCTGGCGCTTTTTACCACCTGTGGCAGAAACATTTTACCGTCACCAAATAGTTCACCAACAGTATTCATCCCGTCCATTAAGGGTTTTTCAATCACGTCCAGGGCCTGTTCGTAATTACTCCGGGCCTCTTCTGCATCCTGTTCTATATAATCGGTTATTCCTTTGATTAACGAATACCGGATTCTTTCTTCAACATCTTTTTCCCGCCATAGATCTTTCTTCTTACCGTTTGTTGTCGTGCCTTTCACTGATTCGGCAAAAGCAATGAGTTTATCAGTCGCATCCGGTCTTCTGTTCAGGACAACATCTTCAGTCATGGTAAGGAGGTCGGAAGCTATTTCATCGTATATCTGGAGCATTCCGGCATTCACAATCCCCATATCAAGACCTGCTTTGATAGCATGGAAAAGAAATACGGAGTGTATCGCCTCCCTGACCGTATTATTTCCGCGAAATGAAAATGAAAGATTCGATATACCACCACTGACTTTAGCATAAGGCAGATTTTGTTTTATCCATTTAACAGTTTCTATAAAATCTACTGCATAATTGTTATGCTCCTCAATTCCTGTGGCAATAGCCAGCACATTGGGGTCGAAAATAATAT
>CAZVTW010000616.1:0-3353 GCA_964629805.1 uncultured Bacteroidales bacterium
TTGCGATAATCGAGATTTCCGTTCAGGTTTGACCACAGAGGTATTGCCGAATCATTGGTTGCCTTGCCGCTGATGAGCAAACGATTCAGTTCATCATAAATATGAAAAATTATATCTCTGCCATTGGCACGGCGCAGACTGTCCTGCACGAATCGTAAATTGCCATTATTGTCATATTTATAGGTTATAGTGCCGGCGTCCGGGCTTGTTTTTTCTATTAACCATTGCATGGTATTATAGCGCATATTGGTGCAATAATTACTATTGTCTGAATTCGCGGCATTTGGAGGAATAATGACAATATTATTACCGAGTATATCAAACTGAAAACCGGTTTCAAGGTTCAAATGAGGAGATGCCCCCGGATCGGCTATTGTTTTAACGATGTTTCCGAAAACATCATGATATTCTATCAATTCATGGTCGTTTTCATCATTTGTCGTTGTTTTCAAGAGTGAATGTTGAGGATAATTGACTGAACCGACGTTTACATAATTGCTTGATTCATAGTCATACTCTATTTCTCTGCCTCCGCCGACGCGAAAGACCGAGCCTGGGTGGGCTATCTGAAAGGGGCGGTCCAGTGGATTGGCATAAAACCTGGTATATGTATATGGATATCCGCCGGCATCGGGAGCATGGGATTCAATCGGTACTGAATCATAATAATCCGAGATGAATGAAGAGGACGTCATGGCATTTCCACTAACCCAACTGCTATCGACAAAATCAACTTTGTAATCAAAACTGGATAAAGTTGTATCGCGAGCAGGCAGGGTTTCCACACTCAATCGGCCGAGAGAATCATATATACTTTGTTGAATAATCATCGAGTTGCCTTCATCCATTTGAGTTTGGATGGCACGTCCAAATCCGTCATAGAAAGTCAAGGACTGTCCAATATCAGTAGCATTGAAATAATCACTGAATAGAATACCGTTGGGATCATCCGAATCAAAAACACTTTCCGTTCCATCAATTTTCAGATGGTATTGAATGGTTCTGATAATATCGCTTTGTTTTTTTTCACGATATAATCTCCAAAAGGAATCATATTCAAATCTTTTTATATTTAAATTTTCATCTGTGATTTTGGTCAATTGAGCCATATCATTATATTGATATTCGACAAAGAGATCATCACCAGGCCTGTACCCCAATTCAATTGGAGGGTTTTCAGCATTGCCTATAACCCTTTGCGTTGCCGTTAAAAAATGTCCACTGCTTTCGTCTGCATATGGATCGCTATTGGTGCCGTAATAAAAGTTGGTGGTGTCGTTTTTGCCATTCATAATACTTGCAGGACGACTGTTTTCATCACATTCGAGAATTTTCAGGGTTAGGGCCCATTGGTCGCTTGAAGGCGTCTGGGTCGTCTCCCAGGCAGTAAACGAGGGCAGTGTCAGGGAAGAATCATCACAATACCACTGAAAGGTACGTTCAGGTGCCCATTGACCGTTATAGCCGTTCCAATTTTCTTTCCATGTGGTAATTATGGATTTTCTGGCCCGATTTGCCAAGAGGTTATCAGGGTTTGTTGGCACCGAATATAACATATCATATTTATAAATAGTTTCCTGTGCTTTGGCTGCAAGTATATTTTTATCCAACATGTCCATTGTATCGGAAACGCTGTTATAATGTGAAAAAGCATAGTCAACAAATGTCACTTTGATATTACCTACATTACCCACCTCCCGGGTTTGTGTAGCTAGCCCGTTTGTATCGTTGTAAACGAAATGAGTCAGTTTGGTAACTGGATTTGATCCGCCACTGTCATAATATATTTCTTTGAGGGTGTCCAGCCTTGCCCAGCCACATAAACAAAATGCTCTATTACATATGTTCGAATATATTCCACTGATATATTCTTCCGCTAACGCGTCATAAACATCTTCAGCCAGGGGTTTCATGGTATAAAAGCGATTAATTTCCTTGATTTTTGTATCAGTATCGTCATAATAAGATTCTTTAAGAATATGCCCCCTTTTCCAGGAGTTATCGAGAGTAGTGATATTATATATACTGTTAAGCGGAGCACTGGTATTACAATCATCAAAATCAAGTAATTCTCCGCGATAGGCTTTATCTGCATAGGTATATGGATGAAAATCACAATAATTTTCATCAAATCCACTAAATGGACTTCTAAACGGTATTACCGATGAATATTGTGCGTAGGTATTACCGCAGTTATTGGTATCGGGTACAGATCCATAATTGTACCAAAAAGGCCATAATTGAGTGCCCGTACCATATAATCCCGCCGGCCATAGAGTAAAATCAGTGGTATCTGTTTTTGTACATTGATCGAGCCAGATATAATCTCTTGAAGAGCCTGTGGCGGTTTGCATTTTTACCGCTGTACAGGCGCAGGAATAAAATTTTTGAATTTTGCTTCCGTCCGGATTTATGATGGTTACATCCGGATAATGGACATCTGTATGAAGATTATGAGCAATTGTGATTGATGGCATGTACGGATAATCTGAATATCTTTGAGAAGGTTCAGTGCTGATGAAACCATAACCGGTTTCAAACTTGTTTTCATTTGCATATTCATAACGGTATTTTTCGACAAGCTGAGTTATAGGATCGGTAAAGACCTTTTGAATCAGCCGTACACCACCCTTTTTACAGGTTGTTTGTCCGCTGCTTCCTCGTGGGCTTAAAAAGTAGGTTTGATATCTATCGGATTCAAACCCAAACTCAATTGTTCCACCGGTCGGTAGTGTAACTTTTTTTAACAACCAACAGGTAAGGGTGGTATCATTTGGATAGGATCTGGTCAGATATCCCCAATTGTCAATAGGCACCGGAGTGTAAGAGCCGGAATAATCCGGTTCAGTCATATACTCAAAACTATAATGATAATCTTTGGATCCGGTATTGTCAAAAATGCGAAGCGTATCGAGTCGTTGTCTGTTCGGTGTTTGAAAACCGGAATAATTATAACAATATCGGTAATTATCTATATTGCCTTGTCCGTCATATTCACAGTATACTGTTCCGAATGAATCCGATTGGGTAAATTGTATTTTTTTCAATACAGATGTTCCTTCCTGTGTATACAGTTTGATTTCGTCCAGACTGCTCATATATTCATTATCTTCATTTTCTGCAACCAGGCCGTTATAGATGTATGGATTTTTATCATTCTCCAAAACAAATTCAGCCCGGTGTGTTGGAGTTGTTATTTTTTCCAGATAATTAATTTCAGTTATCTGTCGTTGACTTGCAACACTGAAAATAAATTCTTCCGGTTCTGTATATTCGAGTTTTATCCAATTCCCCTTATCCGTTCCTCCATCTTTTGGAATAAGATTACCATTTGCATCAACATAATCCGGTGC
>CAZVTW010000617.1:0-3328 GCA_964629805.1 uncultured Bacteroidales bacterium
CAAATATAGAAATTTATACTTAATTTGCAACGTTTATTTTATTACAGTTCCTTAGCTGTTATTATTTACGAAATTTCTTAGGATCTACATGTACAACTTTTCCATTTTCTGATACAACCAAATTAATATTTCGGTCTGTTTTGTTCTGTATCAATCGCTGATAGTACAATTCTAATCCCTTTATTAGCTTTTCCCTGATTTTCAGATTATTTTTTGCCATGTTTCAGATTTTTTATTTGTTCAAATATACGCTTATTTTCAACTCTGGTAATTGTAGGATAATTTGCTTCATTTGGTTTAAAATCAGGGTTGTTTAGTTCTGTGTTAATTATCATGTTTTCTAAACACTCATCACGAATTTACTCCCCACCATTTATTACTCAACCCGGCATTTCCCAAAATGAGCTTGAGTACCCGCCAGGAGGTGTCTGCTATGGTATAGCCGGCCGGAATGGAACGCTGATGACGCAGATTAAACTGATCTTCACTGTTTTTATCTGTGTTGATCTCTTGTATCTGTGTCATCTGTGTTCTATTCATAACTTTGTGTTCTATTCATTGATTCCCCACCCCTTGTTACTCAGCCCCGCATTTCCCAATATGAGTTTCAGTACCCGCCAGGAAGTGTCTGTTATCGTATAGTCGGCCGGAATGGAACGCTGATCACGCAGATCATACAGGTCTTCGCTGTTTTTATCTGTGTGGATCTGCTGCATCTGTGTCATCTGTGTTCCAGCCATACCGTCAGGCAAGCTATTATTATATTCCTCTATTACTGTGCGTACTGAGCTGAGCACGATTTCGGGTTCGAATCCGGTTAGTATAATGCTTCCTGTAACTTGTGCTTTGTGAAAAATTTCCAGAATTTTTTTATTCCTTGGAATAGAACGGTTGTTGTAAACGAGGGTTTCAATTTCCAATTCTTTAGGCAATAATCCGGGACTCCAAATTTCAACAGAATTATCGAATATCCTCACCTGTACATTGCCAGGATCATCATATTTGCGGTGTACCAGCGCATTCAGGATGATTTCACGTAGCGCTACCAGAGGATATTCCCAGCGCTCATCTCTTTCGGCTTTATCGGAAATAATAAATTGCAGCCGTATGTTTTTCTTAATAAAATCAATCAGGTTATCGGTAATGTTTAGTAATCCGGAATTAAAATCACGGGTATCAATAAAGGAAACTGGTTTGTCCCCTTTAAAACGGGCGGCTTTTAAAATGGCTTGCGGATAGAGGGAATTTACATCTGCACCAATAAATTCGTAGTCCAGGATTTTTTGCCCCTGTTTTTCCGGCATGTCAATTATTCCGGCAATATCAAACTTTGCCTCCTGTTCTATTACATCAATACAGGATTTGCAGTGACCACCACCGCCGACGAGTATGATTTTTGGTTTGTTAAAGGTTTTTGTAATATAATTATTCATAATGTCCTTTACAGGAATAAATAATAATCTTATCATTCATAACCTCATAAGTTATCCTGTGTTCTTTTGTAATTTGTCTCGACCATATTCCGGTTTTATTATATTTTAGCGGTTCAGGTTTGCCAATCCCTTCGAAAGGTGTTCTTTGGATTTCTTTGATAATCCTTTGTATTTTAATGAATACTTTTTTGTCTGTAAATGCCCACTCCGAATACTCATCAAAAGCATTATTTTGAAAGGTAATGGCCCGGTTCATGCTTCTGTGTTTTTCTTATTTCATCTTTTTGGGGCTTCTTTCCTTCCAATAATTGTTCATTTAACTGGTCAAATTCCTCATCTGTAAAACTGAGTAAATCTCCCCCTTTTTCAACCTCCTGAATTCGATGAATGATATCCGGTTTATCTTCCTGCATTTTGGGTTTAATTACAATCTCAATTTCGCCATAATTTGTGAGCATTTCTTTGAGAATTTTTGTAATGAAATTGCTTTTGAAATCTTTTAGTTGTTTAATATTTATTGTAGTAATCATTTTATGATAAATATAAATGCTTATTATTTTGCTTAGTAAGTTTTTTATAATTATTCATCGTATTAATTCCGTGACCACAAAGTTATTTATATTATTAGTAGTTGCCAATAAAATTTAACAATGCCCGCTTTTTAAATCGAAATCCCGGGTAAACTCTTTAATTCATAGATTTCGTCTGATTTAAGTTCATACGAATTGTAAATATTATCCTCGTTAAGGATATCGATAACTTTTTCATTTGTTTCCTGATCGATAAAAATTATTTCCTTTACCCTAAATTCCTGGTATATGGGTCGTTTAATATTTAAGTCGTATTTTTTTGTTGATTTTGACAGGATTTCTATGACCAAATCAGGAACCCCTTCAAATTCAAATTCTTTAAATTCTCCTTTGTTTTTATTAGAGATGTAAACAATATCAGGTTCAAAACGATAGTCATTGCCCAATACTATTAAAGCTCTTGAGCCCAAAACCTTGCCAAGGTTGTTATTTTGGGCATATGATCTCATTTTTACTATCAGAGAACAGAATATATCTTCATGTTGAATACTTGCAGGGGAATTGATCACTATCATACCATTCAAATAATCTGCTTTTTCTTCTTCTAGGCAATAAAATTCATCAAGGGATGCCCGATACATAATCAAAAATTCATTGTCAGTTTTTTTTTCTTCTTGTTGATTCTTTTTTACTTCAGACTGATCACTTTTTTTTCTTCTTTTTGCCAGAACAGTTGATATTTGTGTTTTGATTGTATCCATAGCTTGAATAAATTACTGTATTACACTGCTTGGTATATTCACCATTCTGTCAGCGAGCCATTCTGCATTCGAAAGATCAGCATATTGGCAATTTTTAAACATTTCCAACCTGTTCATCAATTGCCAGGCAGGCCGGGTCATCATTTCGTGTTCATTTGTATATTGTAAAAACGCATCCATTTTTTTTTGTTTTGTGAAACAATGGTGTTGAGCCGGTCATTTGCTAAATACCAAGTTTGTTTTTAATTTCCTGCAGGACTTTTTTTTGTCTTATATTTAATCCCTCATCCGGGTTAACACCATTTTCCTGTAAATAGAAACTAAAACTACACCCATTTTTGTTTTAAAAAGTCATGTTATGCCCGCTCAGCATATACATTCATGGACTACATCCCCCCCACTTTAGGATTAAGCATGTAATGTATGTCCGGTTTGTTCGGGCCGGCTGTATTAAAAATTTTTCCATTTTGCAAGAATTTGTGGAATTCGCGATTAAACATATTAACATACAGAAATATGGCCTTATTCCGCTTCTTGTAAATATACCAGCTCCCATGCATTATAAATCAGAATAATTTTTTTCACATCAGTGGTTGTTTTTTCT
>CAZVTW010000618.1:0-3325 GCA_964629805.1 uncultured Bacteroidales bacterium
GTCATTAATCCATTTGATGTATGGATGGTAAAGATTTGGAATGCTTACCCATAAGTTTGTATTAGCTTCTATTGACAAGTCTGATAAATGTAATAACCGGTCATGCGTGAGTTTATGAGGGAAGGCAATAAAAATGTTTTTTGAGCTTCGTACAGCCTGAATAATTATTTCATACCAGGCCGGATTTGTATTGAAACAAAGCACTGTGTCAATTTTTGAGAAGAATATATCCTCTTTTTTTGATTCAGGGTGATAAAACTCAATATGTTTAATTGTTTTTTCTTTGAAATCAGGATTGTTTTCAAAAATATCAATTATCCTCTTCTGCCAGGTGTATTCACCCAGTATTCCTATCCTCTCCATAAACTTGTTGTCTCTTTTTGACATACAAATATATGGTTTTTCGGGTTGTCTGCTTATTCTTTCATCATAAAGTTATTAACCTGCTTGTTAATTTCTTTTAAGGAAAACATTAATGATTTCGCTTTCAATACAATATTTTTATATTTACTTTGCAAGTCATTACAGGAAAACATTTTTGAATATATTTCTGTTTGAATTGTGATATACAAACAATAATATTTAGGAGCAGACTCATTTATTCATTCTGGAAAAAAACAGAAGCATATGATACAAGTTAAGCAGTTTATTTTTAATCCTTTTGAAGAAAATACATATATTTTATACGACGAAACAAATGAATGTGTCATTATTGATGCCGGATGTAGCGACAGAAATGAAAATGCCGAAATATCAGAATATATTTCACAAAATTCTCTCAAACCTGTAAGGCTGCTTAATACCCATTGTCATATTGACCATATTCTGGGTAATGCCTTTATGACAGAATTTACCGGGTTAATGCCCGAGTCACACCAGGATGATACCTTTTTAATTCATTCCGCAAAAGAGCAAGGGCAGATGTTTGGTCTGGAAATTGATAACCCGCCTTTTCCGGTAGCTTTTTTGGACGAGTCAACTCCTGTATCCTTTGGGAACAGTTCCTTAAATATCATTCACGTCCCGGGACATTCACCCGGGCATATTGCTTTTTTTAGTAAGCCGGATAACATTCTCTTTCCCGGAGACATTATTTTTAAAGCCAGTATCGGGCGGACTGATTTGCCAGGTGGTAACCACCAGCAACTTATTACTAACATAACAAACAAAATTCTAACACTGCATGAAAGCACAATTATTTATCCAGGTCATGGGCCTCAAACGACTGTTGGCGAAGAAAAATCATCAAATCCATTCTTAAGCTAACTTTTATAATATTGAATAATCAGCCATTTTTATTTGCTGTGATGGTGTTATCAAATATTTTGCTTACTAATTAATTATACCTAAATTTCTAAAATGAAATCGTAACGAAACACTGAAATGTGCTTTGAAATTGAGAAGCGCATCAAAAAATATCGCAAGCGTAGCTATTGTTACGATGAGATATTTTGCAGAGAGCATTCTCAATAGCAATGTACAGTTCAGTGTTGCAGTAGATTTTCATTTTAGAATTTTAGGTTATATTACATTTCATTTTTTATTATTTATTGAAGTATTAAAACATTTAATGATATGACTGATATTTTTCTTAAAAGACATCTCGGAGTTCAGGGAAATGATATCCGTGAAATGCTTAAAACCATTGGAGATAGTGATATTGATACATTGATTCATGATACAATTCCTGATCGTATCAGAAAAAATGAATTATTGCATTTACCGGATGAACTATCAGAATATGAGTATTTAAATCATCTGCGCTCCCTGGCAGAAAAGAATAAACTCTTTAAAACATATATTGGATTAGGATACTATGGTACAATTACACCGGCAGTTATTCAGAGGAATGTGCTGGAAAATCCTTCCTGGTATACCTCTTATACACCTTATCAGGCAGAAATATCGCAGGGACGGCTTGAGGCTTTGTTAAATTTTCAGACAGTCATTACAGAACTCACATCAATGGAATTGTCAAACTGTTCTTTGCTTGATGAATCAACTGCTGCTGCCGAAGCCATGATAATGATGTATAATCTCAGACCACGTCAAAGTGTTAAACAGGGTATAAATGCCATATTTGTTGACACTGCTGTATTTTCACATACCATAGATGTACTGAGAACACGTGCAGAACCGCTTGGTATTGAGATAGTACAAGGTGATTACACACAACTACCGGAAGAAAAGGAATTTTTTGGCGCTATTGTTCAGTTTCCGGATGCTCATGGACGTATAAAAGATTACAGGCAATTTATCAGCAATAACCAGGAAAAAGGGATACTTTGCACTGTTATTTCCGATATTTTAAGTCTAGCCATACTTCAGCCACCCGGAACGTGGGGAGCGGATATTGCTGTAGGTTCCACACAAAGACTGGGAATTCCACAGGGATATGGCGGACCCCATGCCGCTTTTCTTGCATGCCGCGAAAAATATAAAAGACACGTACCTGGCAGGATAATCGGTCTGACAAAAGACAGTCATGGAAATCCAACACTCCGGATGGCTCTACAGACACGGGAACAGCATATTAAGCGTGAGCGCGCTACCTCAAATATTTGTACTGCTCAGGCTTTACTGGCTTCTATGGCTGGTTTCTATGCGGCATATCACGGCCCGGAAGGATTGAGTCAAATTGCCAATTCAATACATATAAAAACTGTTAATCTTGTCGAAAAGATTGAATCTCTTGGTTATAAACAGGAAAATGACATGTTTTTTGATACAATTCGTATTAAACTGCCAAAAAATTTGAATTCTGATGTCGTTAAGAATGCTTCGGAGGAAAGAAAAATAAATATGTACTATCCGGATAGCAATACAGTTCAAATTTCATTGGATGAAACAACCTCACTGATTGATTGTAACGAACTCATCGATCTTTTTGCGAATTTACAGAGTAAATCATTCGCTCGCTTAGAATCGTTCAGTGAAAATAAAATAAACATTTCTGAATCATATCTAAGGCAGGATGAATTTATGAAACAGGAAGTTTTCAACCGGTACAGGTCTGAGACTGAAATGATGCGTTACATCAAAAAACTCGAGCGTCGTGACATCGGACTGAATACTTCAATGATACCGCTTGGTTCATGTACAATGAAACTTAATCCTGCCGTCTCGCTTTTTTCTCTCAGCTGGCCTGAATTCACTCAAATTCATCCGTTTGTTCCCGGGAACCAGGCTGAGGGTTTTCAGCACATCATCAATGAACTTGAGTCATACCTGTGTGAAATAACCGGTTTTTCAGGCTGTACACTCCAGCCCAATTCCGGGGCTTCCGGCGAATATACCGGTTTGCTTATCATGAGGAAATATCATC
>CAZVTW010000619.1:0-3325 GCA_964629805.1 uncultured Bacteroidales bacterium
AGTATGTTGTTGTTGATGTTGGAGAAACAGTTATTGAAATCCCTGTGCCAACAGAAGTACCACCACATGAGCCGCTGTACCATTGCCAGCTTGCTCCTGTTCCAAGACTTCCGCCTGAAACAGACAAAGTAGTTGAACTGCCTGAACATATTGCTGTTGGTGATGCTGAGGCTGATGAAGGAGCAGTAGAATTAGTATTAACTGTTACGGTAACTGATTGACAAGAGGTTGTGTTACATGCACCCTCTGCCCTTACATAATATGTTGTTGTTGATGTTGGTGAAACTGTAATTGAGCTACCACCACCAATAATTAGGGATCAATCACAAGTATGATCCGGGGGACTCTACTGTGATTATCCCTGTGTTGAACCAACCTAAAGGTAGAGGGTGTTTACGGGCTGTGTATTTTCAATCTTTAGAAATCAGCTTATTTATTATTTTGGGAGTCATTTGTAATAGATTCAAAAGGCTTATTTGCGTTATTTTTTGCTTTGTTTTTCTCATGATTTTAGGATTTTTTCATGATTCCGGTATTTTATTTAGTTATTGTACATAGCTTTCCCATTACGCTTTTGCGTATATTTTGTACCTGCCTGATAGTTTGTCTCTATTTTATGCGATAATACTACACAGTTCAGGCGGTTCTTTATTTTTAGTCCAGTGTCCATAAGTAATTAAAGTACCTATTTTACATGTTTGACAAATATTTACATCCTTTCCATACACTAACATTATTACTTCAGCAGAAGTTAATTTATCACGCTTTTCAGGTTTTTTTGCTTTTAATCTTTTTCGAATAATTTTCAGACATTTTTTTTTAGCTCTTGTAGACAAAAAACCGTAATGTCTGATACGTATAAAACGATATGGAACAATATGGCATAAGAATCTTCGAATAAACTTCTCTCCTGTTATTTCTATATACTTTTTTTTATTATTATCGTTCCTGTCAAGATAATTAAAGCCTACATGTGTATTGGTAATTTTCTTTATTCGGTAATTGCTGATTGCAATTTTGTGAGTATACCTGCCCAGATATTCTAAAACCGTTTCCGGTCCTTTGAAAGGTTCTTTGCAGTCGACTACCCAGTTTGTGTTATATAATTTGTCTTTTAATTTGTACCATTGTCTTTTATTTTTGTACAAACCGGCTTTCCCATTTAAATTCAACTTGTTATTTTTGTATAGTTCGTGGAGGTAAAACAGGAATTTCCCCCGAAACTTGGCGGCAACATTAGGAGTGTAGAACAGGAAATCCTTGTTGCCTTTGCTTTTTTTCCATTTTTGCCGGTTATCAATACCGCCTTCCGGTACAATACAATGAACATGAGGATGAAATAATAATTTTTGTGTCCATGTGTGCAAAATTGCTATCATTCCTGTTTTAGCCATCATTTTTTGCCTTGGGTCACGAGCAAACTCATCAATGCTTTGCCATGCAGCTTTAAAGATTAGGTTGTAAAGTAACTTTTGATTTCGGAAAATTATAGATCTCAATTCAGCAGGTACTGTAAACACCACATGAAAATACTTTATGGGCAATAAATCATATTCCCTTTCCAGTATCCATTTTTCTTTATTAATACCCTGGCATGTTGGACAATGTCGGTTGCCACAGGAATTGTAATGCTTTTTTGTTTCACCGCAATTAGTACATACCTTCCAGTGTCCACCCATATGTTTTGTCCTGCATTTTCTAATGCTATCAATTACACTAAGATGATAGCTGTTAATATTATATTTTTGCTGATATTCCGGCAGGAATTTATTGAAAATATCAGCAATATTTAGACTTCCCATTTGTCAATTGGGCTAAAAGCATGTTCGAGCGGCACCTGACTAATGTGCAGGTAAATCATAGTTGTCAATACCGAAGAATGTCCCATAAGATATTGCAGAGTTTTTATGTTCATGCCGTGTTCTATGCAATGAGTTGCAAAACTATGTCGTAGAATATGCATATTAACTTCTTTTCGTATACCTGATTTTTTAACTGCAGCAGTCAAAGCATGTCGTAATCCTTCACTGCTCATGGGTTGGCTCTTGTATCGTCCATTAAAAAGATAATTTTTAGGTCTGCAAGTCATGTAATATTCACGTAGTTCTTTAAGAATTTTTTTCGATAAAACCGTGTAACGGTCTTTATTTCCTTTGCTTTTTAAAATACGTACCCTGTATTTACCGTCTTTAGTATCAATATCATCAGGAGTAAGTCTGATTAGTTCCCCTCTGCGGAGACCAGAGGAGTACATTAGCCTGAACATCACCCTGTGTTTTTGATTGGAACAAGCTTTAAATATATCAGTTAATTCTTCCCTGCTGAGGATTTTGGGTAGTGATTTTTCTTCCTTTGGATATGGAATTAACATTGCTGTTTTTTCCTGATTTATTACATGTTGAAAGTACCATCTAATGCCTGCCACATAAATTTTGGTTGTTCGCCAGTTGCGTTCCTTTTCGATTTTCAAATCATGAAGAAAATCAATTATTTGATCCACATCGAGGTTTTCGGGTAATTCATTATGAAAGTTCATCAATGCTTCAATACTGCGAATGTAATTTCTGACAGTTTGCTCTGTTCGGTTAGCAACTTTTAAATGTTGCTTAAAGTTTTTTAAAACTCTTTTTCCTTGTTCAGATGAAGAAAATCTTGTATCTTCATGCTGTTTTTTTTGATTTTTCATACGTATAAATTTTATTAGTTTGTTTCTTATACGTATGGACGGTGAGCTACCTTTAGGTTGAGTTCAACAAGCAGGAAACAACCAAATGATAAGACATTACTATCTCACGGGAGGTTATAATTTCAGGCTTAATGATGATTTTATATTACAGCCCTCTTTACTTGCAAAAGGCACAGAAAGAAGCCCTGCACAATTAGATGTCAATGCAAAAGCTGTATACAAAAATAATTACTGGCTTGCAGTATCCTACAGAACATCACAATCTGCAATAGCAATAATTGGTATAAAATACAAAAGATATTACATAGGCTACGCCTTCGACTATGCTTTTAGCAACCTAAGCAACTACTCCACGGGATCACATGAATTCATGCTGGGAATTGACTTAGGTAAAGAAGATACAGGCTCAAGCTTATTATAAATTTCAGTTTTTATTTTTCCGGTAAAACTCCATGCTCGTTTTACTATCAGAGGGAACACTTGCCAGGTGTTCCCTTTTTTTATACCGGTAGTATCCCAAAAAGAGTGTATTATACCAATTGTTCTTCAAACCGTAACTCTTCACTTTTTTAGACAATAGTTTAAAAAAAGCATTTTCCAGAGCATTGGAAGTTTATAATTGCATCAGCATACGCACGC
>CAZVTW010000620.1:0-3321 GCA_964629805.1 uncultured Bacteroidales bacterium
TTCCGTCTTTTTCTGCTTGCTTTGGCGCAGCTTTCCTTCTACTCGACCCGATAGTGTATGCAGGTGAACTGACTAAAAAAATGGAGCAACACAATGCCAAAGCCTGGCTGGTTAACACAGGATGGGTTGCAGGACCATATGGCAATGGTTACAGAATTGATATCCCGTCTACCCGTGCCATTATTGATGCTATTCTGAATGGCTCTTTACTCGATACTGAATATGAAGAATTGCCTGTTTTTGGCTTACAAATACCCAAAAGTGTTCCAAATGTAGACAATAAACTTCTCAACCCGAGAAATCTCTGGAAAACATCGGGAGAATGGGATATAGCTGCTAAAGACCTGGGGCAGAAATTTATTAATAATTTTAATAAATTCACAGATACAGAGCAAACGAAAGCGCTGATTTCTGCCGGACCAAATATCTGATTGTTTCTTAAAATATTTTTAACCCTGTTAATGTAACCCCGGACTTCTATCAGCCGGGGTTTTTTAGTGCTTTTTATTATTTGTTTGAATGTAACTACTATATAACAAATTTGTATTAGTCATAAAATCAATTTGTTATCTGTTTCGGTGTTTGATGCCAAAAATCATGAGGACTACTATATAACAAAATTGCATCTTTCTGAATATTCGTTATTTAGGGCGAAGTTTGATTTCGCCAAAAATCATGAGGACTATTTAGGAGAATGTCATGAGATTCCTCCCTTCGGTCGGAATCTTTACGTTAAATTGAGCTCCTAAATAGGGCCTCTAAGCTACATTTAGAATATTCAAAAACAGGATTTTAAACGAGGCTTAAAGGCACTATGTAAGAAACTGATATGCAATTACTACAAATCTAACAAAGTAGTAATAAAAAGTCTGAAAGTGAAATATATTTTGTAATATTGTATGAAACATCACTGCTATGGAAAAACAATATATCACCTTATCTGTCTGGCTCAAACAAACCCGGGCTGATTTTTTAATACTTGCAGCCTTTCTCGTCGCTATTGGTATCAGTTTATCCTATAAATATCTACCTGAAGCCGGAGAAATTGCCTGGTACAAATTGGTTTTTGTGCTGATTGGTACAATCTGTGCTCATATTTCTGTCAATCTTTTCAACGAATATTCTGATTTTCGTTCAGGCATCGACTTTAATACCAAAAGAACGCCATTCAGTGGAGGAAGTGGTATGCTAATAAATGGCAGCACGACAAAAAAACAGGTTTTTGCTGCTGCTATTGTTATGCTGGGTGTTTCTTTTGTGATTGGATTATATTTCTGTCTGACCGCCCATTGGTCAATTATTTTGTTTATTGCTATTGGTTTGGTATCGATTATAGGCTACACTGACTATTTGTCAAAATATCTGCTTGGTGAATTGTTTTCGGGACTTTCGCTTGGCAGCCTGGTGGTTATCGGCACGTATATTGCTCTAACTGCCAAACCAGGTGTAGCTTTTTCGAGTTTGCTGAATATTGAAATCCTGCTCATATCCCTTCCTCCGGGCATATTAACAGCTTTGTTATTGCTGCTGAATGAATTTCCGGATATGGAAGCAGATAAAAAGGGTGGCAGAAACCACCTTGTTGTGAAATTCGGACGCAAAATATCAGCATATATCTATACCGCAGGAGCTATGGCAACCTTTATCATCATTTTCCTGATGCCTGTCACCGGTGTTTCCTCGTATTGGATTTACCTGGCTCTTTTGCCATTTCCGCTGGCCATTAACAATTCGTTAACGGCCATCAGACATAACAATGACACACAGAAACTTATCCCGGCGCTTGGTGGAAACGTGATAGTTGTATTAGCAACAGATTTGTTACTGGCGGTTTCTATTGTGCTGGCAATATAAAAAGTCTAATCGTAAAAGTTCGTTTGTTGTCAAAGTCTTTGTTTTCCTTTTGGTGCAGGACTGGTCTGTTAATTTTGTCAAAATAATAAGGAAAAGAATCAGCACTGTTCATTTCCCGGTTTACACTTTACTTATGAAAAGAAACCTTATTTCCTACAGGGCAACCTTTTTAGCAAAAAAATCAAAAAACAACCTTATTCCCAATCGTGTTTGATGCTGACCGATATTTATATATGATCATTCGAATTCTTTTTGGGGATGACCTTCCGGAAACATACCATAAATATTCTTATATGCCTGAACAACTTTTTCAGGTGGTTTATATTTTGCTTCTTCATATTCCTCTCTGAAACTATTGTCCAGCTCTTCCTGCATTTGTTTTGTTTCTTTATCTTCTTTTTTTTGTTTCAAATCATTTAATATAGCTTTTTCCGGATCATATTCCGACGGTTTTTGATCTTTATCCTGCCCAACAATTTTGCCAAGGTTAATAAGATAAAACCGCGGAAAGTGATATTTCCAGTTACAACCGTAATCCTTTGTTTTTTGGAAGATAAATTCATAGAAAGGCATAAGATCAGCCCTTTCGTTTATCCATATTGATCCCATATAAAAATCAAGATAATCATATGCATGCGAAAGATTATCGAGATGATAATTAAAAAAGTCAGCTATAAAACCGCCACTGCCTCTCAATGAACCAAAATCAAAAACTTTACCATCCGCCCCTGTTACTTCATGATTATTTGAAAAAATATCATATACAGATAATCCCAGCACCTTTAAAAATTCTTCAATTTCTTTTACACTTTCCAGGGTATCTTCACTAAATTCATTTTTATCCGGTTTTTCACTTTCTTTTTCTTGTTTTTTCGACATTCGTTTGATATTCTCCGTTATTCTGATATACTCTTCATATTGCTGTTTTGCTGTGGGATGGAAAAAATGTACAAATTCAGAATTTTTCCATCCGTTTGGAGCAATTTTTTTATATAACGACATAGAATCATGAAATATATATTTCAATAGTTCAATGCCTTCTTTGTTCGTTTTATAGCGTGTTTTATCAATCAATGCATGATATTTAAATGTTAGACTTTGAGCTATAGTATAAATCAGGTATTAAAATACTTGGTATGATAGCATGTTATTCCTGAGTAATAATATTACATAATATAACGATATCACAGAAGAATGTAATACTTTAAAGCTGATAAATATAACATTTTTTGTATCTTTGAGTTATATATTTTACAAATAAATACGTGATCAATGTTTTTCGAAAAGGAAAAAATACAACGCATTATCAGGGAGCATAAAATATCATCATTTGCGAACCAAGATGAAGCTGAACTTGCCAATATTTTATATAATACCTTCATTGAGCTTGGTCAGGTTCACCAGGACAAACTTGCAACAAAAGATGATATAAAAACTTTGGTGCAAATGATGGACAAGCGTTTTGAA
>CAZVTW010000621.1:0-3317 GCA_964629805.1 uncultured Bacteroidales bacterium
CTTTCTTTTTTCTGAACGGATTCAACTGCCTTAAACTAAACTTCTTTTTTCTCCCTGATTTTGAAACCTGAGTTGTATCCTTACCCGATGTTTTGTCCTTTCGTTTCAAAAAATCAAAAAAACCTTTTTTCTCACTCACCTGCTCTTCTTTTACCGGTTCCTGTTCGTTTTTATCTTGCTGGGCCAGACAAGTGGATGCTGTTAAGAGAACGAATATAATTAAAATAAATGTAATCTGAATAAATTTCATTAATTTTGGATACAATTTTTTTCTCATTAAACGTTTAACTGAAATGAAATTTTTACACATATCAAAAATACGGTTTTTTTCTATATTAATTGTCATATTTCTGTGGATGTTTTCATGTAATGATAAATATGAGAATATTCCGTATGTACCTGTCGATATCACGCTATATCTTCATTCACCTGAATATCACCAACTAACCACACCTACCGGTTCAATCATTGTTACCGGCGGCGCTTACAACAATGGCATCATTGTGGTACGTAAATCGGAAAACGAATTTGGCGCATATGACCGCACATGCCCTTATGATCCTGATGTGGGTGTTGTCACTTTTGATAAAAACTGGACAACTATTGTGGAAGATACGGTCTGCGGTTCAAAATTTGATATAATGAATGAAATCGTCCTCCAGGGACCGGCAACCCGGTTTCTTAAAAGATATAACACAACATACGAACAGTCGTCCGGTATCCTCTATATATATAATTAAAACTACCTGAAGGTATAAAAATTATTTTTTAAGGGCTTTTTCTTAAAACATATGAAGAATCAACTCATAAATATCCACTAATCATGTAATTTTGCAATGTTTTACCTGTTGAAATAATACCCTGATACTGAATAAGACGACACCCGCTTCAACTCACTCGGCCCGAAAATCAGTGCATTAAGAACAGGACAGATGATATATTCAATTTTTTTTAATCTGGTTTAACAATACGTACTAATAATTTTTCAGAAAAATTTCGTTTTTATATTTTTGACGAATTTTAAAACTAAAATGGACAAAAGGAATGAGACATATATATTATATACTTATAACAGGCATTATTATGTGCGGACTGGCCTGTACAAAAGACAAGGATTATAACTTTGAAATAAATGGCACAATTACGGATGGCGCTTCCGGAAAAACCATATATCTTGTGCAGGTTGTTGATAATGCACAGGAAATAATTGATTCGACAGTAGTCGACAGGCAGGGAAGTTATCGTCTTGTTGGTTTTACCAGGCAACCTGACTTTTTCTATGTCAGATTCACAGACAGAAAAAGCTTGGTTCAGTTAATCATTAGTCCGGGTGAAAAAATTACACTCAACGGAGATTACAAAAACTTACCCCTGAATTATACAGTTACAGGCTCTGATGAATCTGAACTTATTTATGAGATGAATCAACGAATCAAAAACGAGGTGGCTAAATTAAAAGAATCCCAAAAAGTCATGCTTGACCACAAAGGAAAAGATGACTATGAAAAATATAAACTGGCTTTTGACAGTATTTTCACAAAAACACGGATTGATTTGAAGGATTATGTTATCTCAATAGTTGAAGATAATAAAAACTCACTTGTTTCAATGGTCGCTTTATCTTTGCAACTTGAAAGTCGTGAAACAATTCTGGACCCTTTTAATGATTTTGAATTTTTTGATCTTGTTGATTCAACTCTTAGTCAGAACTATCCGGATGTGAAAGAAGTTCAAAACATGCAAAATTATATTGGAAGAATAAGAGAGGAAATAAATATACGTGAAAAAGCTAAAAAATTAACTGCAATAGGAGCTACAGCACCTGAAATCGAACTTGAAAATCCTGACGGAGAAAAAGTTCCGCTTTCTTCACTACGGGGGAAATATGTACTTGTTGATTTTTGGGCGGCCTGGTGTAAACCTTGCCGGCAAGAAAACCCGAATCTGGTTAAAGCATATCAGAAATTTCATAAAAAAGGTTTTGAAATTTATCAGGTTTCTCTTGATAAATATAAACAAGCCTGGTTGAAAGCTATTAAAGACGATAATCTGGACTGGGTGCATGTCAGCGATCTGAAACACTGGCAGTCTGCTGCTGCTAAGTTATACAATGTAAGAAGCATACCGGCGAATTTCCTGCTGGACCCGAAAGGTAAAATAATAGCAAAAAATTTAAGAGGGAAAGCCCTCGAGTTAAAATTAGCTCAATATTTGTTTTAGAACTGTAAAAATCACAAAAATATCATTTCATAATATTTACGGGGATACTCAAATTCTTCAATTTGAAATTGTATATTTACAAATTAAATCCCGTGTCTTATGAATAACATTGAATTTTTTCAACTTCTTGTTCGGACAGCATGTTCTGATGGTGTTATTACTGAAAGAGAATATACTCACCTGAGAAACAAATGCCGCCAGTACAATATCAGTATTGAGGACCTGGATTTTATGATTGAAAGTGAATTAGAGCTTGTAAAAAACAGGAACGGCCAGACAAATAATCAAAAAAAAGCAGACAAAAATAACAACACCTCCGGTTTTTCTGATCAATCATCCATCATCAGTGATAAAGGTGAAAAATCAGTTCTTATAAAAACCAAAGAAAAAGGAGAGTGGAAAATTTATAAACGTCTGAAAGAACCTTACCGGACAAACCCTGATCTCGCCGAAAACCTTTTTAAAGAGTATAACCTGTTATCTAAACTGAACAATCCTCACATTGTGAACGTGTTTGATAAAGGTACTGACAAGGCTGGTCCGTTTTATTCAATGGAATATCTTGAAGGGCGTGAATTAAGCAGCCTCACAGGAGAATATGGAATTCATAGCGGGAAATTGGTAAAAAAAATTGCCATTGAAATCCTTGAGACACTCATTTATTGCAGGGAACTCAATCTGAATCATGGTCATTTGGTTAGTGAAAATATACTCATAACTTATCATGGCGATTCGGTGAAATTAATAGATTTTTTTCCCAATGCAATTAATCATTCTGATTCAGAAGACAGTGCTGATAACGAACAATTAAATCTCAGAGAACATCATCAAACATCTGATGTTTACTCTTTTGGTATTATCCTATTACAAATGCTAACAGGCAAAAAGCAAAATGCTGATTATGCCAGGCAGCGAATTCCGGCCTTATCTGCAGTTATAACGCAATGTCTGACAAATTCGAATAAAAATGAATTACTTGTATTATCACAAATTCTTAAATCGCTCATAAATAGCGAGATACCTGACAATGATCCGGTGTTAAAACTGGAAACTGATTATATTAATTTTGGCCGGATACGTAAAAAATCCCAAAAACT
>CAZVTW010000622.1:0-3302 GCA_964629805.1 uncultured Bacteroidales bacterium
ATTTAATTTCTTTGAAAATCCAGGGTCTGCCATATGTTGCCCTGCCAATCATAATTCCGTCAACACCATATCTGTTAAAATAATCCATTGCCATCTGTCCGCTGCAAATATCACCATTGCCAATGATTGGAATATGCATCCTTGGATTGTTTTTCACCTGGCCAATGAGTGTCCAGTCAGCAATACCGGAATAAAACTGAGCACGGGTACGGCCATGTATTGTTAAAGCCTTTATCCCTGTGTCCTGCAGACGTTCAGCTATGTCAACGATGTTTTTACTTTCGTCGTCCCAACCAAGACGGGTTTTAACAGTTACCGGGAGGGATGTAGCTTCAACAATTTCGCGTGTCATTTGTATCATTTTTGGAATATCTTTAAGCATTCCGGCCCCTGCTCCTCTGTTGGCAATTTTTTTTACCGGACATCCAAAATTAATATCAATCAAATCAGGATTATATTGACTCATCATTTTGGCCGAATCGACCATTGATTCAACTATGTGACCATATAATTGAATACCGATGGGCCTTTCATAATCAAAAATTGTAAGTTTCTTTTTTGTCTTTTCAATATCTCTGACAAGGGCTTCGGAGGCGATAAATTCAGTATAGGTCATATCAGCGCCAAAGCTTTTACACATGTAGCGAAAAGACGGATCAGTGACATCCTCCATGGGTGCAAGAAATAGAGGTTTATCAGGCAATTTGATATTTCCGATTGTCACGCCCATATATTAAACTCTTAAAAAAAAGAAAGATTAACCTGACCAGGATTCCCGGTCCAGGCTTCTGTATTGTATTGCTTCAGCAAGATGTTCAGGAAGAATATCTTCACAATTTTCAAGATCAGCTATGGTTCGCGAAACTTTGAGTATTCTGTCATATGCCCTGGCAGAAAGGTCCAGTTTTTCCATGGCATTTTTAAGTAGCTGTCGCCCGGCTGCATCTATTTCACAGTAAGCATGAAGTTGCTTTGAGTGCATCTGGGCATTGCAGTGAATACCATCTATGTTTTCAAACCTTTTTTCCTGTTGGTTCCGTGCACTGATGACCCTTTCCCTGATAGTATTGCTATCTTCGGATGTTGATTTATCAGCTAATTTGTTATAGGTTACCGGCACAACTTCAATGTGAATATCAATGCGATCGAGCAGCGGACCGGAAATCTTGTTCAGGTATTTCCGTACAACTCCCGGACTGCAGACACATTCCTTATCAGGATGATTGTAATATCCACATGGACAAGGATTCATAGAAGATATTAGCATAAAGCTGGCCGGGTATTTAACAGTGAATTTTGCTCTTGAAACAACAATGACCCTGTCTTCTAAAGGTTGCCTCATAACTTCAAGTACTGTTCGTTTGAATTCGGGAAGTTCATCAAGAAAAAGAACCCCGTTATGAGCCAGTGATATCTCCCCGGGCTGTGGATATGAGCCGCCGCCAACAAGTGCTACATCACTAATGGTATGATGAGGAAACCTGAATGGCCTGGAATATAAAAGAGAGGTCTCCTTGTCAAGTTTTCCGGCTACTGAATGGATTTTGGTTGTTTCCAAAGCCTCATACAATGTCAAAGGAGGCAGGATAGAAGGGACTCTTTTGGCAAGCATGGTTTTACCGGAACCCGGAGGGCCAATCATAATGATGTTGTGTCCTCCCGCAGCAGCTATTTCTATTGCTCTTTTAACATTTTCCTGCCCCTTGACATCAGAGAAATCAAATTCAGTGGTGTTTTGGTTTTTGTAAAACTCGTCTCTTGTGTTTACTATTGTCCGTTCAATTGTTCCGTTCCCTGAAAAAAAGTCAATAACTTCACGTATTGATTCAGCGCCATAAATTTCAAGATCATTAACAACAGCAGCTTCTTTGGCATTGACTTTTGGCAGGATAAAACCTTTAAATCCTTCCTCTCGGGCTTTAATGGCTATTGGCAATACGCCTTTTATTGGCTGGAGGCCCCCGTCGAGAGATAACTCCCCCATGAGCATATATTTGTCAATATCGTGGGCCACAATTTGCTCCGATGCTGCTAATATTCCAATTGCAAGGGGTAAATCATAAGCAGAACCTTCTTTTCTGATGTCCGCCGGCGCCATGTTGATGACAATTTTTTTTCCCGGGAGTTTAAATCTATTGTATTTTAAGGCTGAATCAATACGTTGTTGACTTTCCTTGACAGCGCTGTCGGGTAAACCAACGATGAAAAAATTAATACCCCTGTCAACATTCACTTCAATCGTAATGGTCGTGGCATGAATTCCCTGTACAGCGCTACCATATGTTTTAATTAACATAATCCATTCAATTTTCAGGTTAACACAATTGTTGCTCAATAAGTTGTATCAGAATATGAATAATCTTAATATGGATCTCCTGTATTCGGTCCGAATATCCTTGATATGGAACACGAATTTCAATATCAGATAATCCGGCAAGTTTTCCACCGGTTTTTCCGGTCAGACTTATGACTTTCATCCCTTTCTTTTTTGCTTCAAGGGCAGCATTACAAATATTTTCAGAATTTCCACTTGTGCTTATGGCAAGTAAAACATCCCCTTTCTGTCCAAGTCCTTCGATATAACGTGAAAAAATATTTTCAAATCCGTAATCATTTGCCGCACAAGTCAGATGTGAAGCATCGGAAATAGATATGGCCGGAAAAGACGGTCTGTCTTGCCTGAAGCGTCCGGTCAGCTCTTCGGCAAAATGCATGGCGTCGCACATAGAACCGCCATTCCCGCAAGAGATGACTTTACATTTTTTTCTAAATGCTTCAACCAAAATATTCGAAGCAGCAATAATTTTTTCAGAATTTTCATCACCCGACATGAATTTATCCAGCGCATCCCGGGCTTCTTTAAGACTGTTTCTGACCGATTCTGTCATATCCTTTATTTTCATCAAAATGACAACTTAAAACAAAAATTTTCAATGAGACATTAATTATGGCAAAATAATTGAATTCCTGATAAATTTAAGAATGTTTTTAATGTTTATTTCCCTGTAAACAGATAAAATTGCCATGGCTCTATATATAGCTATCATTTATAAAAGAAATCCGGTTCGATATTCCAAATTCAAACATTCCAATTGCCAAATTTTTCAGTTATTTTATAATAGCATGGAAATCAGACAATAAAAAAAGGATTTACAATATACTTGTCTTTTTGGTACGTATTTTGTTTTAGTCATACCAAATAATGAAACACGAATTTGCAGAGTTAATCTCAAATGGAACAAATTTTAAGAAGTTATATTTTAACCTGAAATAATTACAGTAATGATTAATAGTATTCGAGT
>CAZVTW010000623.1:0-3293 GCA_964629805.1 uncultured Bacteroidales bacterium
AAAGGGGGATATGGCGGACTGGATATTTATGTTGTCAGAAAATTACCCACAGGAGAATGGAGTGAAGCTGAAAATCTCGGACCTGTTATCAACACTCATTTGGATGAAGAAGGACCCTATTTCCACCCTGATGGTTCAACATTGTATTTCTCTTCAAAAAACCATACATCTATTGGCGGCTTTGACATATTCACCTCTGTTTATAACTCTTTTAACAATAGCTGGAGCAAACCTGAAAACATAGGTTACCCCATAAACACAACAGAGGATGATGTCTTTTACGTGCCAACAGCAAATGGCCTCCAGGCATATTACGCTTCCTATTCGAATGACGGATACGGTAAAAGTGATATTTACCTCATTGATCTGCTTGATGCGCAGGAAAAAGCACTAACAATCGTTAAAGGAATTATCAGTACCTGCGATAATCAATTATCAAAGATAAAAATAACCATACTAAATAATAAAACCCAGGAGATTACGGGTATTTACAGACCCAATTCCCATAGTGGTAAATACCTGTTTGTATTAAAAAAGGGAGAAGATTATCTGGTAGAGTATGAATATGAAGGTAAACTTGTAAAAACAGAAGTTATATCAATACCAGTTAGTACAAATTTTGAGGAACTTACAAAAGATGTATATCTTAAAACCGGTGAACCATGTGATGAAAATTCAACAATTAGTTCAACAAATAATAGTAATAAGAATAAATCTGCTTACAGGATTAAAGGCCCTTTTAAAGTTGACGGACAACATTTTGATGAAAAGATAGTATTAAAAGATAGTTATTTTGACAAAGGTGGAACAACCCTGGGTACTGATAACAATCAATTACTCGGACTCGCATCTTATTTAAAAGATAATAGGGGTGCAATCGTTAGTATTTTAGCCTTTCCTGAGCCTGATCTTTTACCGGAAATTCAGGCTGTGTTTTGCAAAAAACGTACTGACGCAATTAAAGAATTTCTTTTGGAGCATCAGGTTGAAAAAAGTCAGATACAATCAAAAGGGTGTGAAGAATTCCTGAAAACAACCGGAAAAGGAAAACTAAGACAAAATATTGTACAGGCCAGTCAGGTTGTTTTTAATATTGTCAGGCAGGGAGATTCAAAAGCGATTATCGAAATTGATAACAATTTATCCCAAAAACTGGAGGGAGGGGGATAATTAAAGAAGTCTTTGAAAATTAATAAAGGCTTCAGAACAATACCCCCTGTTTTGAAGCCTTTTTTATTTTATAAAAATGATGAATATGGACTTTCACCCGGACATCATGACAAAAACAGATGAAATATTCTCGTCGGTCTCACAAAATTCTACCTCTGGAAATGCCCGTTTACTCAGTGAAGCTGTGAATATGGTATATCCGGTTTACAAAGATTATCCCTCAAAATTTGGCTACACGTACCTTGAGTATCTTTTAAAAATTAGTCGAATAGCGACAAATGAAATCGGGCTGGGAGAAATATCCATAGCGGCACTAATCCTGAAAGATACCGTACTGGATAAAAAAATAGAGCCGGCAGTCCTTAAAAAAAAATTTCCTGAGTCTGTTTCAGACCTGATTGAAGGTATGCGTAAAACGGACGAACCGGATACAGGTAAAGTTTTTGCCAAACACGAGACTGACAGGACAGAGCAGGCTAAGGTAAAAAGACGACGGGAGATGACATATGAAAAAAAACTCAGTCTCCAGTCGGAAAATTTCACGAAGCTATTGCTTGTCCTTGCAGGAGATGTTCGGGTTATATTAATAAAAATTGCCACAATACTATTTGAATGCCGTCATATAAAATCCCTTTCTGAGCCAGCGCGAATTGCTTTATCAAGAGAATCAGGTTATTTGTATGCGCCAATAGCTCATAAACTTGGACTTTATACCATTAAAACAGAGCTGGAAGAGATATCAATGAAATATAACCAGCCAGATATTTATAAGTTCATCGCAAAAAAACTGGATGAGAAAAAAGCAGAGAGAACCAGTTACATTGATAATTTTATCGAACCGCTTAAGAAAGAACTTCTTTCTCATGGTCTTGATTGTGAAATAAAAGGAAGGCCAAAGTCTATTAGTTCCATTTGGAATAAAATGAAGAAACAAAATGTTGATTTTGAAGGGGTCTATGATTTGTTTGCCATCCGGATCATCATAAAGAATGAGTTTCAGGATACAAAAGATGAGAAAGAAGCTTGTTGGCGGGTATATTCTTATATTACCAACATTTACACACCAAATCCAAATCGATTGAGAGACTGGATATCTACTCCAAAATCAAGTGGTTATGAATCTTTACATACAACCGTCCTGGGGGAAAATGCCAAATGGGTTGAAGTTCAGATTCGGACAACAAGGATGGACGAGATTGCCGAAAAAGGCTCTGCAGCACACTGGAAATATAAAAAAGTAAAATCAGGGGGCGAAGGTGACAATTGGCTTAGGGATATCCGGGAAATACTTGAAAGTCCCACATCAGATAATATTGATGCCTCCAATCAGGCCAAGATGGACTTATATTCAGACAAAGTATTCGTTTTTACACCGAAAGGCGAATTGGTGACTCTCCCGGAAAAAGCCACTGTTCTTGATTTTGCTTATTCAGTACATTCCCATATTGGAGAGCGTTGTACCGGTGGTAAAATAGGTAATAGTGTTCAGCCACTGAAATATGAGCTTAACAATGGAGACAGGGTTGAAATTTTAACGTCAAAGAATCAGCGGCCAAAAAAAGAATGGCTGGATTATTGTTCGTCCCCCAGGACAAAAAGCAGGATAAAGCGAACACTTAAACAGGAAGAAAATGAGTATGCAAGTCAGGGAAAAGAGATAATCAGGGAAGCCCTTAGAAAGTATAACGCTGAACTCAATGATAAGCTGATCACGCGGCTTATGAATCATTTCGGTTTTAAGAGTTTCATTGAGTTTTTTGGCGCTGCAGGTCGAAAGGAAATCGATGTTGAACCAAGAATTCAGCAAATTTTCAAACCTGAAATCACTGATGATGCACAGGTACTGAAACAACTCAAAGATACAAAAGAACACGACATTGAACCATATAAGGAAGATTATCTTGTTGTTGATAACCAGAACAAAATAGATTTTCAACTTGCCAAATGTTGCAACCCAATTCCCGGTGATTCAATTTTTGGCTTTGTCACCATCTCAAAAGGAACAAAAATACATAAAGTGAATTGTCCCAATGCCAATGAAATGATGTCAAGATTTCCTTACCGGATTGTTGCTGCAAAATGGAGACAGACTGACAGAGCCTCTATATTTCCGGTCAGAATAC
>CAZVTW010000624.1:0-3293 GCA_964629805.1 uncultured Bacteroidales bacterium
AATTATATAACCGAGCAGTGCTAACAACGATAGTAATAATGTATTCATCATTATTGATTTTTGGTACGGCAAAAATATATAATTATTCCAATAATGATGATATCTTATTTAATAATTCCTCGGGTTTTATAGGTTTGGATATATAATCGTTGCATCCTGCGTTGGATGCTTTTTGCTTGTCATGCTTAAAGGCAAAGGCTGTTTGCGCAATAATCGGCAGGTCAGGCCGAATCTTTTTTATCTCTTTTGTTGCTTCATACCCATCCATAACAGGTAGTTTGATGTCCATCAGAACAAGATCAACAGAGGGGTCACTTTGTACTATATTTACAGCTTCCTGTCCGTCTTTTGCATGTATAAGTTTAACGTCATAGATGCCAATGATCTCTTCGATTAATAAAAAGCTTGTACTGTCATCTTCAACAACAAGTATTTTTAAGCCGGCAATGTTCGTGTATTGTTTGTTGATAACGGATGAAATTATATTCATTTCTTTTTTCGGGGGTGGGTTGTACGGGACAGAAAAATAAAAAGTACTTCCTTTATCTTGTTCTGTATCAAGCCATATCTCCCCACCCAGCATTTCTATGTATGCTCTGCAGATACTTAATCCTAACCCCGCGCCTTCATACGCGCCTGAAATAGATAATTCTGCTTGCCGGAAACGGTCAAAAATAACGTCTTTAAAATCAGCAGAAATTCCAATACCAGTATCGGCTATAAAGAAGATGAGTGTTCCTTTCTTTTTTTTGTATCCAAAATTGATGCTGCCTTTATTGGTGTATTTTACAGCATTTTTTATTAAATTACTTAATATTTGGTTTAATTTCGTTTTATCGGTTTGAATGATGCTTTTTTCATCAGGCAGCTCTTTTTTTGATGATAAAAGCAGGCTTTTTTCTTCTGTTTCCGGCAAAAAAAAGCTGTATAGGTCGTCAATAATATGGTTAATATTGGTATTTTCAACTTTTAATTCTACTTGTCCGGCTTCAATCCTTGAAATGTCAATCAAGTCATTGATGATGTTTAACATCCTGTTACCGCTTTGTTTGATCACATTTACAAAATCGGCCTGTTTTTCACCTGTCAGAGAAGGGTTTCTTAACAGTTCAGCGAAGCCCATGATGCCGTTCATGGGGGTACGTATTTCGTGGCTTATGTTGGCCAGGAAGGCTGATTTTAAGGTATTGCTTTCTTCTGCTTTTTCTTTTGCCCTGTATAATTCCTCGTTGGTCTGCCGTAATGCTTCATTTAATGATTCGTACTCATCGTTTTGTGCTGCCAGTTTTTTATTGAGATCAATCAGTTGGTCTTGTGCTTTTTTTCGCTCCGTAATATTAAGGAAGGTGGAGTAAACCTGGTAGGGTTTTTTACTTCCCGGCAAAAATTGAGGGATGGCATTAACGATGATCCAGACATAATCTTTGAGGTTGGGGTTATATATCCCCTGTGTAAAGTTCCTGATGGTTTTTCCCGTTTTAAGTGCTAACATGGCAGGGTGCTTGTCTCCGGAAAGGGTATTCTTATGTTCATCCACAGCTTTCCAGTCAGGGTGCATGGATGAACGTTTTTTAATCTGATCTTCAGTTAAACCAAGAATGTCTAAGGCAGCAGGGTTAGCAGAGATGATCTCCCCGTTTTTGTCCTGGTAAACAACGCCTTGTGCCATTGTTTCGTAAAGATTCCTGAATTTTTCTTCGTTTTGTTTTAGCGCACGGTTTGCCTGCTCTCTGTGAAGCACCAGGGAGATATGGCTGGCAATTGTCTCAATAACCGAAATGTTTTCTATATCGTGTCCTTTATGCATTAAGAAGGTTATGCCGCCCTGTGGCCGTTCTTCAAGGGCAAACCCCACAGTATAAATTTTATCAACATTCATTATGTTTTTAAATGTGCGGAGTTTATTGTGACTGACTTTCTCCTGTAAGAGTTCGTAGAGGCCAACTTCTTCCAACTTGCCGGAAAAAAATAATTTTTTCTCTTTTCCCATGTTATCCGGATCGAATGTCATTTTCCTGGGGTCTTTTCCTATTATGTCAATAACACGCTTGACAAATCCCCTGAAGCCGGTATAGGAATATATCCTGATGGCATCCAGCTTAAAGTCGTACCAGGATATTACAATATAACAATGTGGAATAAGTTGATGAACAGATTTACCAACATATTCACATATCTCCTTCACATTATCCATCCTGCTTGCCGGTATAACAGTTTCATTGATGAGTTTAATGTTTTTTAACTGTTCTTCTTTATCTTTTTCAATTTTTTCATTATGTGTAATATCAAGCGCAGTAAACGTGACATTTTCAGTTGGCTTATTGATATCAATGGGAGAAGAACTTAACAAAACATCAATGACCTTACCGTCTTTTCGTTTCCAGCGTGTTTTGGTATGGCCTGTACCGTATTTTTTAATGATTGCATATTTTTCTTTTCCAACCTTTTCGAATTCATCGTCTGAAGGATAAAGCATGCGTGCACTTTTGCCTAATAGCTCATTTTTTTTATATCCGGTCATTTCACATACCCTGTTATTCACAAATTGTAAAACCCTGTGGCTTACAGTGCCAATACCAACAGGTGAAGCTTTAAAAATGCTATGTAAATAGGATTTATTGGCTTGTATGGTTTTTTCGGATTGTTTTTTTTCTGTTATATCAGTAATAAAACCTTCTATGTGGTCAATATGCCCTGTTTTATTGATAATGGCAACCCCTTTCTCCCATACCCACTTTTCCTGTTTGTTTTTTGTGATGATGCGGTATTCAATCTCAAAATGGGTTTTTAAGCGAATAGCTTCCTGTACAGATTCCCATACTTTTTGCCTGTCATCTTCATGAATAATCTGTTCATAGGATATTTTACGGTTGTCAATAAAATCATTAGCATTATAACCAGTGAGTTTTTTACAGCCATCTGAAACGTATTTCATGGTCCATTGTGGTGCATCAAGGCACCGGTATGCCATTCCCGGAAGATTATTCATCAGTATGTTCAGTTGTTCATGGCCGAAAAATATTTGTTTTGTTTTATTCATGGCTGCAAAATAAAAAGGGTAGTTTGCACTAAAATTTATTGCAAAATACGAAAAATTATTTATATATCCAAATATAAAGGAAAGCAGCTTTTTTCTAAAAATTGGTTGATAGATAATCGGTATTTGGTTCAAAAAATTATAAAGTTGGCAAAAACGCAGTTGGCAGTTGGCAAAAATCCGGATAAACTCAATAACTTTATGCTACTTTGACAGAATAAAAATATAAGTTCACAATTAATTACATTTTTAGTGA
>CAZVTW010000625.1:0-3285 GCA_964629805.1 uncultured Bacteroidales bacterium
AAGTTTGCATATCTCTATATGTTTGATTTCTTTCCTCAAAATTACGATTTTTTTTGATTCACTCTTTTCTTTTTTTCATGGGGAGGTTGTTGTCTTAGCCTTGCCCCTATGCATTCTCACAACGCCAATTGTCGTTATATCCTTTTATGGGTGTCATAACCACATTGTGTTTATACCCATTTATCTACTTACAAATATAAGAAAATTATTTAAAATTGGAGTAAAAGTGATTGAAATAGCTGAAGTAGAATGGAAAAATTATTGATCATTGTGCCCATCTTTTTGTTTTTTAATCAAACCCTTTGTTTCAATGAAAATCCTGCACACTTTACACCTCATTTTTGCGCGGTATTTTGTTTCTTCGGTTCATACAACACTGCCTCAACCCTTCTGTTCTCAAAAGCTTTTTGTTCGGTGTTGTCTAACTGCCATATTGGAATGTTTTTCCCGTACCCTTTCACCTTGATGCGGTGGCTGCTTATGCCATTGCTTTCTAAGTAATCCCTTACTTCTGCTGCACGCTTCATGGACAATGCATTGCAATACGCGTTTGACCCTTTGGAATCTGTATGGCCGGCCAACAGGACGTGCGCATCTTTGTTCAGTTTCATATATTCAATATACTTGTCAATAATCGGTGAATACTGGAGTTTCAGGTTGTATTTATTAAATCCGAAGCGCGCAATGACCTGCGGGTTGGTGATAACATCTATGTCCACCGGCATATCGGTGCGCATATATACAGGGATGTTAAATGACCTGGTACCAATATCATAATCATCCCCGATATACATGGTTTGTTCCCGTTTGATCAGTCCGCCATTATTGTTGCTGAAAGAGAGCATATATCTATGTTCTCCTTTTGCTTCATGTGGCCTGAAAGTGATTTCGTAATGATACCTGAACACGCGGGGCAGTTCTCTGAAAACCTTTTTGATCTCATTAAGGTTCCATAGGTTATAATGTTTGCCGCCACTCAGGGAAGCCAATTTATCCAACAGCTTATGATTAACAGCACTGCCATAGGAAACAATAAACAATTTGATATCCATTGCCCTGACTTTAGCGGCGATCTCTCCTGGATTGAATGCCCTTTTGCCGAAATAATAGAATGATGAATTTTCATATCCATCGGTAAAAACGATCAGCATTTTATTTTTACGGGCATTGGAGAGGCTTATGACCCCCTCGTCCATGCCGGCATATAAGGCAGTGCAACCGCCGAAATTTGCTAATCCTTTAAAATTCGCTGAATGCAGTATGCTTTTGCTGTCAATATTCAGGCCATTCATTTTTTGAATGAAATGGTCAAATTTAACCACACTCACCCTGTCGCTACTGTATTTATTGTTGATAAATTCTTTGGCAGCATCCTGCAATTCATCTATTTCACTATACATTGATCCGCTGTGGTCCATTACCATGGAAATATCATACCACTTTCCTGTGTCAATGCGCATTTCGCGTATGGTAAAATCTTTTGGATAATACTTCCCGTTGATCTCCTCATTAAGAAATTTAAAATACTTTTTGGCATTGCGTGTGGTCGAATAGGGCGGTGCAATGTTACTGACATAGTTGCCGAATGTGTCAACCACCAAAACCTGCATTTTTACTTTTTTCGGGTATTCCGACCGGTCAACAGATATGATGTCGCAATCCAGTCCCCTGGTGTAATTTCTTTTATTGGTGTCAATATTAACCACATATTTACGCTTGGGGATCAGTCCAACCGATATCTTTTTTCTAATCGGGATATCGCCGTCATAGATGGTCAGCGTAAGTGAGGTGTCATTTTTTATGTTGATGGTACTTCTGCCGTATGGTGGCACTTCTTCAGCGCCAAGCCATGCTTTGTCAACACCTGCACATTGCCATGTTACAGGAATGTTCTGTTTGGCCTTGACTTCATCGGGGGCATAAAATCTTTGGATCACCGGTGAAATCACTTCTACGGTATGCGGTATGGTGTCAGTATTGCCATTGGACCTGTATATCAATAAATCATAATTTGTTGTTTTTACAGGGCTGACAATGAGTGTGTCTTTTGTTAATAATGATTTGTTTATTCCCGTTACCCGCACAGAATCCGTGTTTTTTAATTTCCACCAAATGGTTGCCTGTCTTCCGCGGTATATTATACTAATACCACCGTAATCTTCAGTATTGGCAGCGCCGGAACGTTCAGTATGGGCAGCGCCAGCACGTTCAATGTTGGTAGCGCCAAAGTTTTCAATGACATGAAGGTTGATATATGCTTTTTTGGTAACCGTGCTGAATGCTCCTTCAGCGATCAGGGTAAGTACCGTGTCATGGAGTTTGGTGTTTATAGACCCGTAGGTGTTCAGGCTATCTGCAATGCCCGGAATATATACATGTTGTGCATTATTTACGCTCCAGGATATTTTTACTTCCTCCTCATCTGTTGCCGCATCGGGCACCCTGAAATACCTGATCTCCGGCTCATAAACAGATACTTTAAAATAGCGGCGGGTTACTTCCTTTTTCCGGTGAATGATAAACTTGTAAAAGGCAGTAGAATCAGGATAAACTTTGATTGAATCCTCATTGTTAATGTTTTCCGCTACCCCTTCAATATCTATTCTTTTAGCATCTTCAATATGCCACCGGATCACTGCTGTATCGCCTTTCTCTATATCCCGTTCACCATAAATTTTTGTAACCGGGGCTTCTTTTGCAAACAAGGCGAAGAAATTTTTAAGCCATTGTTGGCCAAAGCATTCGGTGTTTGTTAATGCAAAAAATTGTATTGATACAATTGCCGTTATAATGATCTTTTGTGTTTTCATGGCTACAGTTTTAGCGTTTGGTTAAAATATATTTATCTGAATAATGTTTTCTTAATAAGATGGGGTCGCAACCGTAAGTTGCTATGTAATTCAATGTCCTGTCTTTTTTATAATAAAAGAAATTAAAATTGATGGTTGTGTCACCCACTGCTTCGGTAAATAAAGCGGTATCCGCGCGGGTGTACAGGGCGTTAAATGATTGAAATGTGGTTTCTTTCATCATATTGTTGCTGATAGCCATAACAGCCACATTGGCTATGTTGTACTCGTTAAAATACCAGCCCCTGAATGTACCATGCTTCATGATGACCTTTAGTGGTATGTCCTCGTCTTTGGTATATTTAATCTCCACGATATATTCGTTGTAATCCGTCATAAGAATGTGGATGATCTCATCCGGTGTAAGTCCTAAGCAAGAGTTTTGCAGGCTGCTTTTTACGGTGTCGTTTTGGCCGTTTGTTGTGATTAAGCCAGT
>CAZVTW010000626.1:0-3284 GCA_964629805.1 uncultured Bacteroidales bacterium
GATAGCAGAGATTTGAATCACAAACAAACGACCAGACCAACAATTTTTCAGTTTTCCTGGTATAGCCAACCAGACATTTTTTTTAAAACCACCCCGAAAAAAGTAAAGCAATCCCCATATTGTCCCGCCAAAACCAGCCCGGTTCCGTTCAACAACGAATATAATTAACCGGTTCAGGCCTGACAGCCTGATTTCCGGCGTATTCGTATGACCGGTTAATCATATTCTAAATGTTAGCAAACGTGGTATTAGGGATGTATATTTAAAGTCGAACCAACTGGAATTTCAAATGTTCCATTAATTTCAAAACTATTATCAATACCAACCTCAATATCAGCTCCTGTTTGAATTGTGCTATTTAGAAATTCATAATCCTCTACTAAATATTCAATGTCATTATTTAGATTTGTATTTTCAATAACTAAATGTTCATCAATATATATTATATCCGCCAGGTTTCCAGTATTTCCTAATTGAGGGTCTGAATTCATAATTGGGCTAGTATTAGCCTCATTCCAAAGTTCCCACATATTAATTACATTGTCACCATTGTTATCGGCATTATATGCTGTGCCTGCAGGGTCTTCACCAAATAATGAACTTGTAACTACATAATTCAACTCTGCATGAATTGTCTCACCCGGTAACCAATATGGCCAAGAAGGCTCATTCCACCTTGATGCAGTAATAAGTACTGTTCGATTGTTGTTAAGATTGTTTGTTCCTCCTGCTAGACAACCTGAATGACATGTCATCCAAACTATTTTACGTCTCTTATAATTATTGACTTGATTTATTATCCTTATTAACTCTGTTTCACGTACGAGAAGATTACGGTTTTCCAATAAAACCCAATAATCGTCATTGTTAATTGGATTTCTTGCAGAAGATGATGGATATGGAGCTGTTAATCCAGTTGCGGCATCCCCTCCTCCATGACCAACAACCCATCTGATATGTAAATTGTCATTGTTTGTTACTATCGCACCAATATTAGCAAACTCTGTGTCTAATGTGTTATAAGCATTGTCAAAATCGACAATATTGCCCCACCCATGTAAAGCCAATTGATATCTTGCTCGTGTTGAATTAAAACTTGTACCATTTCCATAAAAAACGAATACATTTGCTGGGTCATAACCTTCATTTAAAACTAAATCCTCATAAGCCAAAAATATATCATACCAATATTCAGAATTGCTAAATGAACCATCCGTAGTTGCATTACCAGCAGATACTAAAATTGCGTAATCAACCGCCTTAATGTTAGTGCAAAATAAGATTAACATTATCGAAAATATTGTGAATTGTCTCATCTTTTTACTCTCCTATTGTTAATTGATAAAATATTCCAGAATGATTTGAATAAGTAAGAATCTGATTATTTTTAATATGTAGTCCTACAGGACTTTTTATAGGAATTTCAATTTCTGAAATTAATTGCCCTGAAATGGCATCATATTTTCTTAACATACCATTTTCCTCCTCTGATGATTTATTATACAGGTACCAAAGAAATTCGCCATCTGAAAATAAACCAGAAGGCTGACCAACTAAAAAAGCAAATGAAGTAGAATTGTTATCATTATCAATTCGTGCAATTCTGCTCGAATAAGAGACTTTCGGAGTATCTATAATACAAGTAAAAAAGTGGTTTTCAGATTTTGCTAAATATTTCATAACCTTTTTCCCTTTATCAAGCTCATTTGTTAAGTCAAAGACAACATTATTTGATTCATCTACTACAATGTTTTTTTCAACAACATATCGTTTTGAATCTAAATAAACTGATTTGTTAAAACCTGTTTGTTTCTTATTCATAATTTTCCCTCTTTTTGATACCACAATCAAACTATCAGTAGTACTTATAAAGATTTCATTACCCGAACAGGTTATATCTACAACATCTAATACAGGGAGACTAAACATTTTTTGCAAAACATTCTTATTATCTTGCGCTAATAAAGATAAAGGAAGTAGGTACAATAATACTAATAGCGCATAAAAATTGTTCTTTTTCATATTTTATAGGTTTTAATTACAATTATTAAAATTCAAGGCATCCGAAAAATCAAATGTGATGAAAATACTGTCTTTCTTATAGGAATCAACCAACTTTAAACTATAAGTCCCTTTTTGTAGTGGCCCAATTTTAAATTCAAGGTCATGATTACAAAAGCAATAAGTATGGGGGCCTAAATCAACTTCTTGAATAAATATTGTATCTTCTTTTAATTCAAAATTAATTTCTAATTGCTCTGTTCCACAACAAAATATTGAATTAAAATGTTGAATTTGAAGATAATCATCATCTACTGCTTTTAAATTTAAACAGGAGAAAGATTTGGTTGATTTCATAGAATTATCAACGCAATCTGTAAAACTGATGTTCTTAATTGTAAGTTCCTCAGGTTTACTATTAGAGTTTTCTTTTTCACAACCAATCATTATAATTATTACAGGTAGTGAATAAATAAAAAGTTTGAATTTAGTTTTCATTTTTTTATCAATTAATCATTATTTATATGATGCATAATTACTTAATTTCGTTGCTTCGTTGTCTGCTCCTCCATGTTTGCTAACATTATTATATATTTCATATTCTTCACATTCATTAAAATCTACATTGTCGATATAAAAGAATGGAATATTATAAGCGTCATTATCTGAAAGAGGATAGATCCATAAAACATGATAATCATCATTTGGTATAAAGCTAAATGAAATATTTTCACCTGATGAACTATAATTTGTTTTATGCAAAATTGTTTGGGTATTAGATATTTGTGGAATTCTATAATTATCATTAACTGAGTAATCAATATCACCATGTTCAATATATTCCATATCATATCCCTTGACAAGCTTAATATATACATGGTCAACAATATCTCCATAATAAGTAGCCATATCTAATTCAATATTGTACACTTTATCTTTTGAAAAAGGGCTACAATTTATAAATAATCCTTCTCCGTATATGGTGTTGTCGCCATTTGGACTATGCCATTTACCACTCCACAATAATGCTTTATGAAAATAACCATCTCTATAAATCTCAGGGGTCCCATGAGAAACCCACCAGTCAGTTCTATCATCACAACCCAAAAAAGCACAAGTGCTGGTAGAAGTACCATCTGTACCATAATAGCAATCTCCACCAGTAAAAGTAAAATCTTCAAAACCTCCATTATCAATTACTCCGGAGGAAGACCTACTTTGAGGAATATATATTTCAGCTTCCGGATTAGTACTTCGAATCGCTTTCTTTTTCATATATTTAT
>CAZVTW010000627.1:0-3273 GCA_964629805.1 uncultured Bacteroidales bacterium
TTTATATTTTGGAATAAAATTTGATGACTCTTTTTATTCAAATTATATTGTATAGAGAAATCTTTCATTTCTATATCATTAAAACTAACAAAAAAAACTTTTTCTGAATCAGAAGAAAAACCACTTGGTCTTGCAGTTGTAGATTTGTCAAATAAATAGTGTGCTTTATTATCGGTGAAACTATAAACGATTGAATTGTTTCTTTGAGAGCAATTAATCGCAATATATTTTCCATCAGGAGACCAATGTAATTCATTTACATATAGATATAGCTCAGATGAGATTAAAGTTTTCATCTTGTTTGTTTGGAAATTGTATTGTAATAATGCATGTCCTTTCTTTTTGTCGGGCTTTGAAACAAAACATATTACATTTTCATCAATCGGATTCCATACTGGTTTAAAGGATTCTTCACCGACTTGGTTGCTAAAATCTCTTTGAAAAGTTTTATCAACCTGCTCTATTTTTTTATTTCTAATTTTAACAATATATAGATGCGATTTTCTTGATAATCCCAAGATCGGGTTCTCTCCGCTTGATCGTTTTGATTCAAAAATTATTTTTTGACCATCAGGTGACCAAGATGGATGAATATCATATTCTTGATCGTTCGTTACTTGAAATCGTATACCAGTATTGATATCCATGATAACAATTTCACCAAAATTGAAATCCATAATGCCGTTTTTACCCATTACATCTTCAATAAACACGACTTTGTTATGAGGATTAAAATCCAGTGGAGGACTGGGGTAGACACTTTTTTGAGAGCTCAGGCCGCAAAATATCATGAATACAAATATTGCTAAAAAAATAACAAAATATTTTATCAGGATCATGATGTTATCGTCCAGAACTTTCAATGAGTCGATAAAATGCTTCATTCATTATCTCCAAATTTCCACCTTTGTATTTCATAGAATGAAAAAAACTATTATGATCACTTTTTGTAGTATTCCTACCATAGTATGTATTAGCCATATCCTTAATAGTCGATAAAATGTTCTCACCCTGAAGCCTCAAAGTCTCCTTATCAGTTGTACCGAATAATGTCGCCAAAAATCTTTCATTCAGGATCAGCTTTCTACCGCCTGCAATGGAATATTTAACCAAATCCTCGCCATTAATTTGTAATGCATTTGCAAATACAAAAGTCGCTTCATCCAAAAAAAGTTCACGCGCCATTTCTCTATTCATAAACATTCCTGATATGGCTGTACCTACATTATCCATAATATTTTCAGCTCTTTGTGCAGCCATTACTTCTTGTATTCGTGCAGGATTGACACATATTTTCATAACATCTGTAACTCCACGACCAACGAGTTCGAAGGCTAGATTTGCCAAATCGGTTTGTACTGTACCAAGGGAGGGATCATTTGAAAATTTATTATAGACTATATTGGTCACAGTTCCATAGCCACTAAATCCACCGATACTTGTCATATACGATGTTAATTGACTAAATCTATTCGCCTCAATATTGCCGGTACTCGAGTTGATGGACACAGTAAATTTACCATTCGGATCGATATACCCACTCGGCTGATTACCGACATACACATACGGAGAAACATACTCCATTGCCGGATCCACCCCAATAAACCTCCCCACCTCGGGATCAAATTTATTCATAAAAAGAACTCCATGACCACTTTTATCAGATGGCCATAGAGGAATGAATAATTATAAAATGTGATCATTCTCTTAATTTCGAAAAATAGGTTTCAAATCTTTCCGAAATTCTTTTAATCGCTTGTAATCGTTTAACTTGATTTGATAACAAATACTATCCCTTTTTATTTGATCCGGTAGCCAGGTATAATTTATCAAATTGAACTGAGAATCATAAGTTTTATATTCGCGATATCCTGCGGAACCGTCACGAATTTCAAATTTCAGTGTACGAAGCGTATCATCAAAGATGGGACTAAAAGAGAGGGAATGGCCAGTTATTCTTACTTGCTCAGCATCAAGAATTCTACCTGATTCACTTTTACCTACTAGATATGAATAATTGTTCGGCTCAGGAGGGATAGCTTTAATTGTATCAGGTAAATAAATTGTTATGTATCTGATCAGTATCGTTTCCTGTAAAAGTTTATTATACTCATCTAGATTGGTGAAACTGTACTTTGATAACCACTCAACTGCCTGTAGAAAGGATGGACCACCTGTCCTTGCCTTATTGACCAGTTGGTAAGGGTTTAAAACGCGAAATAATCCTACAATAGGTACATAAAAAAAACTATCTGTATATGTACGATATGTAAGGTCGTCATACAATTCAGGATTATTGTACGCTGAATCAAGTTTCGATTCGTGAGAAAAAAACAGATCATACTTTTCTGAAAATGTTCTCAGATCCTTGGTTGTGTCTTCGATAAAGGTAATTCTGCAGGACTTTTTATTAGCTTCATTAATATACAAGAGGCTTAATTTTTTAGTCTGTGGTATGCATAAACTTGAAAAGAGGCAAATAAAAAGTATTGATCTCATCATTTCAATCTCCTCTGAATGAAAAAAGAATAGACAGATACTCAACGTATTGAAGGATCATATTCATCCCACCAGTTGCTTCCGAACGCTTCTATTCCAAACTGTCTGTAATCTCTTGATGGGTGTGTATCATAGACGTTTGTATTACCCAGATATTGATGCTCTCTGTCCGCCTGTTCACGAGTAATGTTTGCCGGATCAAAATTACTTTGATTATTATGCCACTCTAAAAATCTAAAATAAATATGAGCATCCAGTTCATGAAATAAAACTAATGCCAATTCTTCGATTCGTAATTGTGTGTATTCATTTTTATTTTGCTTCACTATTTTCTCAGTATTCAGTCTGAGACTTATTTGATATTTATATTCATTTTCTTTTAATTTTGTAACTCTGCCAGCCCCCCATAAAAATGTTGATCTTCTATATTCCTCTTCAGCGAGATTTGACCATTTGGTGATTCCTCCCATATTCTCTGCAAGTTTGTCGACATCAATTCCCACAAGAATAGAAGATTCGGAAGCAATAAACTCCCAGATTCTGCGGCCCAGCGCAGATTTCATGAAAAGGGTTTTTGCCTGCAAATATCGATCGCTATTCAACGCTCTTTCAGATTCAATAATATCTTTTCCATCAGGATCTAGATATCGCAGGGGATTGTTTAATGTATAATGATAAGGACTCCAACTCGGATATTTATCCGCCAACGGATCCACCCCAATAAACCGCCCCACCTCCGGATCATAATACCTGGCGCCAAAATAATACAACCCG
>CAZVTW010000628.1:0-3268 GCA_964629805.1 uncultured Bacteroidales bacterium
AAAACCTGACAGGCTGGTCACTTTTTCTTATGCGCATGTACCCTGGATAAAGAAGAATCAGAAAATCCTCGAAAAATTGCAGATTCCCGGCCCTTCAGAAAAGATTGATATGTTTTTATCAGCCTATAGCCTTTTAACGGAAGGAGGTTATGAACCAATTGGTATGGATCACTATGCCCTGCCTGAAGATGAATTAAGTATTGCGCTGAAAAACAGGAAATTGAATAGAAATTTCCAGGGCTATTGTACAAGGAGAACAACGGGCCAGGTATATGCATTTGGAACCACGGCCATAAGCCAGTTGGCTGGTGGATATGCCCAGAATACCAAAGATATACCCACGTATATTGAGACAGTAAATAAAGGTCAATTACCGCTAAGTAAAGGATATATTTTGTCTAAGGAGCAAATGATTATTAAAGAGGTCATTACCGAAATTATGTGTAATAAGTATCTGAGTTGGGACGATATAACTGAAAAAGTTCATATCAAAACTTCTGAACTAAAAAATATCGTTGGATATAGTCCTGAGTCTCTTGACGAATTTGTAAAAGACGATCTGGTCAGGGCTAATGATGAAGAAATTGTTGTGACTGAAAGAGGAAGCCTGTTTATCAGGAATATTGCTGCATTATTTGACCCTGCCTATCAGCAGCAGGAAAAAAAATATTCAAAATCAGTTTGAACATGAATCAAAAAAATACGGAAATTACTATTATAGGCGGCGGACTAACCGGTTTGACACTGGGGTATTATTTGATCAAAGCCGGTAAAAAGGTGACTATACTGGAAAAAGAAAATAGGGTAGGGGGTGTTATCCATACGGTTAATGAAGACGAATTTACATATGAAACCGGACCTAACTCCGGTGTACTGGGGTCCGTAGAAATTGTCTCTCTTTTTGAAGATTTCGAAGGCAAGTGTCAGTTAGAACTTGCAAACCAAAAATCGAAAAAACGTTTGATATTGAAAAACGGTCAATGGTCGCCTTTGCCATCCGGCCCAAAACAAGCTTTGCAAACAAAGCTCTTTACCAGGAAAGATAAGTTCAGAATTTTACTGGAACCTTTTCGCAAAAGAGGAACAAATTCCTTTGAAACAGTCAGTGAACTTGTGCTTCGGCGGTTGGGGAAATCTTTCCTTGACTATGCTGTTGATCCTTTCATAGCAGGTATTTATGCTGGTGATCCGGCACAATTGGTCACACGCTATGCCTTGCCAAAACTTTATAATCTTGAACAAAAATATGGAAGTTTTATCATCGGTGCCATCAAAAAGAAGTCTGAACCTAAAACTGAGCTCGAAAAAAAAGCAAACAGGGAAGTCTTTTCAGTAAAAGGCGGATTACAGAACCTCATTGATGCACTTGAAAGTGGAGTTGACAATCAGAACATTTTCTGCGGATGTAAGGATATAAAAATTCAACCGGATGAAAATGGCTATGGTATCAGCTACAAAACCAGGGAACAAGAAGAGATTATGATTAATTCTTCCATTGTCGTTACAACAACAGGTGGTTATGCTCTACATCCGATGCTGCCTTTTGTTGATAAAAACTTGTTAAAACCAATTTTTGATTTGCGATATGCAAAAGTTATTCAGGTAATCTGTTGCTACAAGAAATGGAAAGGGAAAACTTTGGATGCATTTGGCGGACTTGTACCATCAATGGAAGACCGCCGGATACTTGGAGTATTATTCACATCATCAATTTTCTCCGAAAGAGCGCCGGAGGGAGGAGCCATTTTGTCGGTTTTTATCGGCGGTATTAGAAAACCGGAGATGATGACGAAATCAGATAGTGAAATTGAACAAATCGTCCTGTCAGAGATAAAGACTACATTATCATGTGATGATAAGCCCGATATTTTCAGGATATTTCGTTATCAAAACGCAATACCACAATATGATCATACTTCAAAAGAAAGACTGGAAGCTATTGATGCCATTGAAAAGAAATATCCTGGACTCAAACTGGCCGGGAACATTCGTGATGGTATTGGTATCGCTGACAGGGTGAAACAGGCTAAAATTATAGCAGATGAACTCATCGAATAGTTCCATGAATAAAAAAGCATTGCTGCTTGTCAATGTCGGCACACCGGATAAGCCAGAAAAAAAACATGTGCGCCGTTATTTATTCCAGTTTTTAAATGACCGGTATGTCATTGATTTACCCTGGCTGCTTCAAAAAGTACTTGTTAATTTTATCATTATTCCATTCAGGGTGAGTAAATCAACACGGCTCTATAAAAAACTCCGGACAGATAAAGGTTTTCCGTTACTGGTATATCTCCGCGAGATAGCAAATAAAGTTCAAAATCTTTTGGATGATGATTATTTTGTCATTCCGGCTATGCGTTATGGAAATCCCAATTTGAAAAAAGCCATACAGGAGATTAAAAGTAAAAATCCTGAAGAAATAGTTGTTCTACCACTTTACCCTCAATATGCAACATCTACCACCTTGTCAGTCATACATAAAACAAAATATTATGTAAATAAGTTAAAAATCAACAGCCCCATTCATTTTATTGAGCAATTTTACGATCACCCTGCGTTTATAAAAGCTTTTGCTGAACAAATACAAAAATATCACCCTGGGGATTATGATCATATCCTGTTTTCCTATCATGGTCTTCCAATCAGGCAAATAAATAAAATTCATCCATACATATCCGCTGAATCCTGTACCTGTGAACAGTTCATGCCTGAACAGGGAAAGTATTGTTACAAAGCAACTTGTTTTGAAACAACCCGCTTGTTGGTAAAGCATCTAAAAATTCCTGAAAATAAATGTTCCATTGGTTTTCAGTCGCGTCTGACAAAAAAATGGATGAGTCCTTTCACAGATGATTTATTGAAGGCACTGGCCGCAAGAGGCATTAAAAAAGTTTTGATGGTAGCCCCTTCTTTTGTGGCTGATTGCCTTGAAACCATTGTAGAAATCGGGATTGAATACAGGAAAATTTTTCTTGAACATGGCGGAGAAACATTGGATTTGGTTGAAAGTTTAAATAGCTCAGATATCTGGGCTCATGGTATCAGGGAAATATTAACTACCAGATAATAATTCAGGATATATTTAGAATCCACCAAATAATCTGATTTTTTCATAACCATTTTTTTTCTATTTTTGATTCTCAGGAATAGATATTAACGTAAGATATAAACTATGGGAAAACCTGAGGAAATCATTGTAGATCAGGATACTCAATGGAAAGAACTTATCGAGGATTTATTTGATGACTGGCTTGAATTTTTCATG
>CAZVTW010000629.1:0-998 GCA_964629805.1 uncultured Bacteroidales bacterium
TCCGCCAAAAATAAAAAGGTGTTACTGTTAAAGAAGTTTTGTGGGGGGGGGGGGTTTGTGGCTCTGCCACAACCCGCCCCCCTCCACAAAAGCAAATACCATAAAAAGTTAGTCATTCCGGGTGAAACGAGGAATCTGTCCAATATTAACCGGATACTAGTGATTATTAAAATGAATATTAGGAATAAACAAATAAGTATGAATAAGAATCTTAATATGTTGATTTCAATTTTTTTTTTTTTAATACGAGTTATTTTGTAAAACAAATATAAAGTTCAGGTTGAATCATCTTTTATCGTAAAAAAATATTTGCTTTGTAAATTTTGAATAATTTTGAAATTTTTAATTTAATATACTATATTTAAAAATGAACAATGAAATAAATGAATTGTTGCAACATGAGGCAAATGCGATTTTAAATATTCCCAAATCAAATAATTTTGAAGGTGCTGTAAACCTCATTTATGAACGAGTTCACCACAAAAATGGGAAACTTATATGCAGCGGGCTTGGAAAAGCCGGGCAAATAGCACTCAATATGGCAACAACCTTTAGTTCAACCGGTTCACCGGCTGTGTTTTTGCACCCCAGTGAAGCACAACACGGCGATTTAGGTGTTATGCAGCCAAATGACACCTTATTGATTGTATCGAACTCCGGTAAGACCAGGGAATTGATAGAGCTTGAAGGCCTGACTAAAAAGTTGTATGATGATATTCCCACAATTTTAATTACTGGTAACCCGAATTGTACATTAGCCGGTCAAACTGAAATCTGTATTTCAACAGGAAATCCTCAGGAACTTTGCCCGCTTGGATTAACACCAACTACCTCAACAACAACAATGACCGTCATTGGAGATATTCTTGTTGTTCTGCTAATGAAAAAAATTGGCTTTACAAATGTTGATTATGCCAAAAGACATCATGGCGGGTATCTTTGTGGAAAGAACGTGAGTTGACATCCATGTAATCAGTATAGCTATCTCCTAGCATGCG
>CAZVTW010000629.1:1008-3263 GCA_964629805.1 uncultured Bacteroidales bacterium
TCATGGCGGGTATCTTGGTGAAAAGTCGAGAATTGCATCTATGAATAATAAATTGCCTTAAAAAACACCATAAATGAAATTTTCGCTTGTGTCGCAATAAATTGAAGAATACACATAAAATCCAACCCGGCTTGTGTCAATCTTCCTATCAAGATGCAGAACCGGTTGATTTTCCTTTACATTCAAATATTCACAGACATTCCCTCTGGCAGGTATAGCCCTTAGTTTTTGTTCTCCGCCAATAATATCTATCTTGTAGTTGCTGCGCAGGATATCAAACAATGATTTGTTTTCAAGTTTCCTTGAAGTAAACCTCGGAAGATTGATATTTGGTAAATAGTTTATATCATAAAAAATAGGCTTTCCATTGAATAATCTCAACCTTTCAAGATGAATACAACCAGTTTCGATTTCCTCTTCAGAAAGCTGAAACATGAAATTTTCAGGCCATTTGCTTATGGTGGGTTTTACTATAATTTTAGTCTGAAGATTTTTTTTACCCAAAGCTGATGTTGTGCCACCAACTGAAAGGATTCCTATTCCCTTTGGTAATTGGTGAACAATGCTTCCTTTTCCCTGTTGTTTTTTAATATAACCGTCCTTAACGAGATTATCAAGCGCTTTTCTCACTGTGGGCCGGGTCATCCGGTGAAATTTACACAATTCATTCTCGGAGGGTAATAAATCACCTTCTTTATAAACACCATCCAATATGTGTTTTCTCAACAATTCATATAATCTTCGATATTGCGGTATTCCAGACATGAAATATTGGCCGTAAATAAAATTTGTACTTAACAATTAATAAACTTGTAAATACAAGTTATTCATTATATCTTTGCAAAGATAACACAATTTACATTAAATTGATTTAATAATCAAAAATATTTAACAGTTAAAAATATTTATTATCAATATATTATAATATTTTTAATTTTATTTTTCAAGGATACAATATAAATAGGATATAAAGATAAAAAACTTAACATATATTAACAAGTAAACAATAAATAATATGGCTGTACCTGTAATTATGCCTCGCCAGGGGCAATCTGTTGAAACATGTATCATAACAGAATGGCACAAGAAAAAAGGAGATACCGTTCAGAAAGGAGATATTTTGTTTTCTTATGAAACGGATAAGGCCTCATTTGACCATGAAGCTGAAGAGGAAGGAATACTCCTGGAAATATTTTTTGACGAAGGCGAAGAAGTCCCTGTTTTAGAAAATGTTGCTGTTGTTGGAAATGCTGGTGAACCGGTTGATGATTTTTCTCCGGGAAACCGGACTTCTCAAAAAGAGGATACTAAGAAATCCAATGCCTCTTCATCTATAGACCAGGAAGAAATAAAAACCAAAACAGAATATACTTATGACAAACATGCCACGAAGCTGAGAATTTCTCCACGTGCAAAAAAAGCCGCAAATAAACATGGTGTTGACTTGGGTCAAATTGCCCCATCCGGACCATATGGCAGAATTATTGAACGGGATGTGCTTGATTTTATTGAACAAAGCACTGCAGCAACCGCTGAAACTGGTGAAACAAAAACAACCAAACCATCTGAACAGGAATTAGATACCACCAGGGCTTTTCAAACGATAGCCGGCGCTGAAGCAATACCAGGTGATGATTATGAAATAAAAAAATTATCAAACATCAGGAAAATTATTGCACGCGGAATGTTTGAATCTCTCCGGAATTCCGCCCAGCTTACTCACCATACAAGCGCTGATGCCCGTCAATTACTCCTGATAAGAAAAAATGTGAAAGAAAAACTCAAAGAAGGCCATTTTGAAAATGTGACCATCAATGACATGATATGTTATGCTGTTATAAAATCTCTGAAGAAATATCCGGCAATAAATGCCCATTTTCTTGGGGACTCAACCAGGGAATTTAAAAAAGTTCACCTTGGGATAGCTGTTGATACAGAACGCGGACTTATGGTGCCGGTTGTGAAAAATGCAGATGATTTAAGCCTTTTGGGATTGTCTTCAAGAATTAAAAAACTCGCAGAAAGTTGCAGAAAAGGTAATATTGATCCTGAATTATTATCCGGAACAGCAGCATCATTCACGGTTTCAAATTTGGGGAATTATGGTGTGGAAATGTTCACCCCTGTTATCAATCTCCCCCAGTCAGGTATTTTGGGCGTTAACACCATTATTAAACGACCCGCTGACGTTGGAGAGGGTATCATTGGTTTAGTACCCTTTGTTGGCTTGTCTCTGACTTATGACCATCGTGCTG
>CAZVTW010000630.1:0-3256 GCA_964629805.1 uncultured Bacteroidales bacterium
GCCGGCGTGCTTGCACCCGGCAGCGTTGTAAATAATATTTTCTGCCAAAAAATACCAGAAAATAAGAATTAAGATGCCTAAGATTCTTCGGCAAAAGAAAAAACAGAGCGTTTGGCAACAAATAGATTTTTTTGGAGTTGACTCATGGCTATGGAAGTATCACAATACCACCATCACCTGTGTTCCTTCACCTAACCTGGAGCGGATGGACATGCTGCCACGATGCATTTTTATTATCTGTTTGGAAAGGCTCAGACCTATGCCATTACCATCGTCTTTTGTTGTAAAAAACGGAACAAATACTTTCTCCAGATCCTCCTCTGAAATGCCTTTGCCTGTATCAGAAACATGAACAATTGTTTTACCTTCCGGAGACAGATATAGGTGTATTGTTATTTCTTTTTTTGAACTGTCCCTGATGGCATCAATGGAATTTAAAATCAGGTTGATCATCACCTGGTTCAGCAATTTTTCATCTCCAAAAATGACATTGCAATCATTACTCACTGAAATTTTTAACTCAATGTCCTTATCTTTAATCATTTCGAGAATGAGTGTTTTGAGATGAGACAGCCAGGAGCGCAATTCTATTTTGCCTATGTTGGGTTTCGGAATTTTGCTCAATTGACGATAATTCCGGACAAAATTCATCAGACCATTACTCATGTCATCAATCACCTTCAATCCTTTAAGTGTATCATTAATGGTTTTTTCATTAATATCCGAGGGTGATTTTTTCGCCCCGTCTTGTTTATAATATTTTGTTAATTTTTGTGAAAGTGAGGTGATTGGCGCTATGGAGTTCATTATTTCGTGTGTAATAACCCTGAAAAGTTTATGCCATGATGCTAATTCCTGTTCGTCCAATTCTCTTGATATATCCTGCATGGACACAATTTTGAATTTTTTGTCGTAATACTTAATTTCAGCAATGGAGATTGACAGAACAAACAATTGATCTTTTCGTTGTATGCGATGTGTTTTAGTTTCACCGGGCAAAATATTTTTCAGGGTATGATAAAGTTGTGCATCATGTTGTTTGAGACGATAAATATTCGATGTATGCTCAACACCAAGAAATTTCCTTGCATGGTGGTTCAATACCTCAAAATCCCCGTTCTCATCTATTGTTATGAAACCGGTTGATGAATATTCAATAAAAGTCTTCAGCAATTGTTCATTATATCCGATTTCAACTTTTGTTTTCCGTATTTTTTCATTCAGGAAATTCAAACTGTTATATAAATCAGACACAGCAATATTATTAATATCCTTCGGAAACTGAACGGAAGTGTCTTCATTGCGAATTGAATCGATAAAATACGCCAGCCTTCTGTTCGTTTTGTTGAGGTATTGAATCAACAGGCCTGTCTCTATCATGACCAAAAAGACACCAGGAATGGCAATGAAGAAATTATTATATTTAAAATAGCCATAAGCCACAATACCACAGGTAACAGCTATAATAATAACACGAAAAAAGATTTGAAAATACAAGTTTTTAGACATCATATTTTTTCAACTTATTGTAAAGGGTTTGACGGGTTACACCCAGTTGCTTTGAAGCAAGGCTAAGGTTCCCTTCATGTTTATCAAGAGCGTCCCTGATGAGTTGCTTTTCCATTTCTTCAAGCGTTGTCGGAACATTTGACCTGTTTGACGAAGTATGCTTAAAAAAGAAGTTGTCCGGTGTTATGGTATTTGTATCACTTAAAATAACAGCCTTTTCTATGGTATGTTCCAATTCTCTGACATTACCGGGCCAGTGATAATTTTGAAGTTTACTGACAGCTTTCGAACCAATTTTAAGTCCGGATTTCATATATTTTGTTGCATATTTTTTCAGGAAAAAATTTGATAATAGTTCAATATCCTCCTGTCTGTCACGCAATGGCGGAACTTCAATGTGAATGGTATTTATACGGTATAACAAATCATCCCTGAACCTGTTTTCTTCAACCATGCGATTCACATCACTATTTGTTGCACTAATGAGGCGTATATTCACAGGAAGTTCTTTGTTGGAGCCAACAGGTCTGATAGTCCTGGTTTGTAGTGCCACCAGCAGTTTTGACTGAAGTTGCAGGGGAATGTTACCAATTTCATCTAAAAAAAGTGTGCCATTGTGAGCAAGCTGAAATTTTCCTGTCCTGTCTTCACAGGCATCAGTAAAAGCGCCCTTCTTATGACCAAATAATTCACTTTCAACCAGGGTTTCCGGAACTGAACTCATGTCAACAGTAACCAGCAATTCGTTTGCTCGCAGCGACTGATGATGTATCTCACGGGCAATAACTTCCTTTCCGGTACCATTTTCGCCCGTTAAGAGAATATTGGCATCCGTTTTAGCTACTTTACTTATCAACTGTTTAATCTTAATCATCGGCCTGGAAGCGCCAATTAAAATTTGCTGCTCCTTGTTGATTTCTTTGCGCATGCTTTGTTCTTTACAGGTTAATGCTTCCACACGCAAATTGGATTTTCTAAGTTTATAAGCAGCATGTAGTGTCGCCAGGAGCTTTTCGTTATCCCAGGGTTTCAGAACAAAATCGCAGGCACCCTCTTTCAAAGCCTTCACTGCAAGCTCAACATCTCCGTAAGCTGTAAACATAACAACTTCTATGGACCTGTCAATTTTTTTTATCTCATTTAACCAGTATATACCTTCATTACCTGTAGAAACACCGGCTGTAAAATTCATGTCAAGCAAAACGACATCCACAGGTCCGGATTGCAAAGTTGAAATCAGTGTTTTGGGATTATTCAGTGTTATAACCTCCTTGAATTCATCCTGCAGAAGCAGGTCAAGAGCATTCAGGACATTTTTATTATCATCTACAATCAATACATTCCCGTTTGTCATATTTTTTTTGTTTAAAAATACGACCATTGAAGGAGATTTCAATGGAAGTGTCAAATATTTTTACACTTCATTGTCAAATAGTTTGACATAAATACCTTCCTGTTTTATGTTTTCTTTTTGATTGTCATTATGTTAATTTGATTGGCACGACCATTGAATATAAATAGTTAAATAATTGAAAATATGCATCAAATTTATGAAACATGCATCTCAACTCAGTCGAGAGACAAGTTATGGAATACCGGCCAAAGGTCGAGTATCCCCGAAAATTTTCATTTTCGGGACACGTCGATGATTAAAAAATTAACGGAAAGTTAATTAATTCGTGTAATTCATGTAATTCGCGGACAAAAAATTTTGCGGTCAAAATTTAAACAGATGAAAATTAAGGCA
>CAZVTW010000631.1:0-3256 GCA_964629805.1 uncultured Bacteroidales bacterium
ATTCTTATTGTTGGCTTTGCCATTTTTATAGGTTATATTTCTTTTACAGACTATTCTCCGGATGAAAAAACTGTTTTACAGGAAAACATCTCAGGAGAAACTATTCCTGCAGGCAAAGAATTATCACTACTAATATGGAATATCGGATACGGTGGTTTGGACAAAAGTATGGACTTCTTTTATGATGGCGGCCAACAGGTCAAACCTCCGATAAAGAATCTCATTCAGAATTTAAGCGCTGTCACAGATTTCGTAGATGGTTGTGACTCCATTGATTTTTACCTCTTCCAGGAAGTGGATGTAGATTCGAAACGGAGCTACGGGATTGATCAAAAAGCTAAAATATCTGCGATGTTTGCAAAGCATACTTCCGTTTTCGCAAAGAACTACGACGTTTTTTTTATACCTCTGCCTCTTTCTTCTCCGCTTGGCCGGGTTAAGTCAGGTTTGATGACTTTGAGCAGGTTCCAACCTGTTTCTGTAAACAGGTATTCTTTCCCGGGAAATTATTCCTGGCCCAAAAGTTTATTTATGCTTGACAGATGTTTCCTGGTGAACCGGTATAAAACTTCTGACAACAAAGAGTTACTCGTCATAAACACACACAATTCTGCCTATGATGACGGCAATTTACGCGAACAACAAATGAATTACCTCAAAAATTTTCTTACTTCTGAATACAAAAAAGGTAATTATATCATCGTAGGTGGCGACTGGAATCAATGCCCGCCTGGATTTGAACCGACATATGATGATCATATATTTGACAGGGAAAATCTCCTGCATATCAAATCCGGTTACCTGCCCGAAGGCTGGACCTGGTTATTTGATTCATCTGTCCCGACCAACAGACGGGTAGACAGAACATACAAGAAAGGAGAATCACTCACAACTGTCATTGACTTCTACCTGCTTTCACCTAATATCCTTCCGGTTTCTGTCAAAACAATTGATTTGGATTTTCAGCATTCTGACCATCAACCTGTACTAGCAATATTAAAACTTCAAAATTAAATGTCTGATGTGGATTAAACGTATTCTTATCGCTTTAGCAATCCTCATTGTCATGGGGATAATGACCGGGATTATTCTTATCCGTGTTGTATCCAGGAAAGGATTAACGACAATTGACGGTAAAACTGAACTTCCGGGACTCAGGTCTGATGTCACTATTTTGAGAGATTCTCTTGGCATACCTCATATTTATGCTGAAAACGAGCATGATTTATACATGTCTTCCGGCTACGTGATGGCACAGGACAGGTTATGGCAGATGGACTTATTGCGTAGGGTAACACAGGGACGTTTAGCAGAAATTTTCGGTTCTGACCTGGTTGAAACAGATTTGCTCATGCGTGCCCTCAGGATACCGGAGAAATCAAAACAGGTAACAGACAGCCTGGACACTGAAATCAAAGAATCTTTATCTGCTTTTTCTGAAGGTGTTAACACATTTATGAAACAAAACAAGAATAACCTCCCTTTTGAGTTCCAGGTACTGGGGTATGAACCGGAACCCTGGAAACCCATTCACACAGCTAATCTTATTGGATACATTTCATGGGATTTGACAATGCCCTGGAAAAATGAATTGTTACTTCATAAAATAAAACAAAAGGTTGATGAAACAAAATATCAAAGCATTTTACCTCAACTTAAGGAACAGAGCGATGTGATATTTCCGGATTTTTATCAGGCAATGCCCGATTCGGTGGACATTTCAGATGATGGTTTCTCTTTGTTACATCAGGGAACAGATTTTTTCAGCTACATTCCGCCTGTTTTCCAGGGAAGTAATAACTGGGCTGTTTCAGGGGAAAAAACGAGTAGCGGACATGCGCTTTTTGCGAATGATATGCACCTTGGGTTGTTTATCCCCGGTATATGGTATCAAATACATCAATGTGTGAAAGGCTCTTTAAATGTCACAGGCGTGGCAATTCCGGGAGCCCCGTTTATTGTTGCCGGTCACAATGACAGCATTGCCTGGGGACTCACCAATGTGATGGTTGATGACATGGACTTTTACCTTGAAACCATTAACCCGGAAGACTCAGGCCAGTATCTTTTAGATGGTCATTGGAAAAAGTTCAGGATAATAAAAGAAGTCATTAAAACAAGTGATGGTGATGAAATAGTAAAGGAGTTGAAATTCACCCACCGTGGGCCGGTGGTATCAGAATTTAAAGATATAAAATCACATCAGATTTCAATGAAATGGATTGGCAACGAATTCTCAAACGAGGTCCGGTCTGTATATCTGTTGAACCGCGCTCAAAACTGGCTGGATTTTAAGGATGCCATGAAAACATTCATTGCAGTCAGCCAAAATGCAGCTTATGCAGATACTCATGGCAATATTGGATTATACTGTTGTGCCGGTATTCCACTCAGGCCGGGAAAGCCCTGGGAAATTTATCCCGGTGATACAAGTCTCTTTGACTGGAAAGGCTTAGTTCCCTTTGACGAGCTGCCACACACCTTCAATCCGGAAGAGGGCTTTGTCTGTTCAGCTAATAATAAAACTGTTGATGAACAGTGGCCACATTATATCAGCATGTGGTTTGATCAACCCTGGCGATATAACAGGATTACTCAATTGATACAAAATAAAGACAATCTCTCTGTGGAAGATATGAAACACATCCAGACAGATCAGGTCTCATTGTTGGCAAAAAAGGCGGTCCCTGCAATCATATCCGCTTTAAAAAAATATGATGATGCCGGAAAAACAGAAAAGGAAGTCCTATCATTGTTACAAAACCGGGATTATCAATATCATCAAAAGGCAGTATGTCCACTTGTTTTTGATAAATTATTTATTCAAATATTGAAAAATACAGTACATGATGAATTGGGCGAAGACCCGGGCAAAGAATTTCTTGATAATAAAACAATCACCAGGTCATTGTTTACGGATATCATTTCATCGCAATCATCACCATGGCTTGATAATATAAATACCGGGGATATCAAAGAAACCTTTGAGGATATTGTTATTGAAAGTTACAGGCAGGTCATTGATGACCTGACCAGAGAATATGGCGGTAATCCCGGACAATGGACCTGGGGAAAAGCCCATACACTTGAACTCAGTCACCCTTTAAGCGCTTCTGCAATGTTGGAAATGGCATTTGACCTGAATCGGGGCCCTTATCCATGCGGCGGGAGTTTTCATACTGTCTGCCCCTGGAGTTATCCGCTGCCAAAAGCATTTCACGCTGATCACGGAGCCTCCCACAGGCATGTATATTCC
>CAZVTW010000632.1:0-3249 GCA_964629805.1 uncultured Bacteroidales bacterium
CTTGGATATAGATTTCTATTTCATTCTTTTTTAATCAGAGCGAGTATTAATCCAACAATTATAGTTTATATGCCTTCTATTATGGGTGGAATAGCTATTGGATATTCATTTTGATAATCAACCCTTAAAGTTTGGCCGGTTCATTGCTTCGACAATTTTAACACAGCCTAAATCTGATTTCAGTATTCTTTCAACAGTAATTGCCAAATGATATGCTTCCTGATTGTTCGGAATTTCTTTGTAACTACTTATTCAATATGTATTTTTTTCATGAATATTTTATCTCCTGCATTAAATGATACAATATAAGTTTTCTCAGGTAACCCGGAAATATTGACTCTGACATCATGTTCGCCGGGAAGAAACATTTCATGACAAATATCTTTAATCAACTGACCATTAAAATCAAACAACTTGATATGTATATCACTTCTGTTATTTAATATAAAACGAAGATGAAAAATATCATTGGCTGGATTTGGAAAGGCCAGTAGATAGTCAACGGCATTGTTTTTTTGAACCTCAATCTTTGTATCTGTTTTTGTATATGTCTTTCCTTCCAGTTTTCGACCTTCTGGCAACGCTTCACCTTCTGATGACGCCAGGTAGACATTGACCCAGTCAGGACGCTGAGGAAGATTTTCATGCATGAAAAATTTTTCAGTCCATTCATCATCGTTTAACCTTTGAAAATTATTTGTTATTTCATATCGAAATGAAGAGACCGGCCCGGTGAAAGCCATAAGTTGATCCGGATTAACAGGATTAGGCGCCAGAAAGACACCCTGGTCAATATAGCCATTTCCGGCGTGAAGAACATTACCAACCAGGTTTCCTGCTTCATCAGTAGGTTGGGTGTGTACATCGGCAACAATGAAACTCTCTAAAAGGGCTTCCCGGGGATCGAAAAATAAATCGTTGTACCACCCTGTAATACCTGGCCCCGATGCCATAAACTCATTTATCATTGTTTTGAGGAATGTCATTTCCTGTTCATTGAGTTTTGTTCCGGAAAGTTCTTTTTCTGATATAGTCTTAAGTATACCTATGATTTCACCATATCTGTCAAAGAATTCACTCACAGAATTTCCTCCTCCTAATACATCATTAAAAAAAGTTGCAGACTTTTGTGAAAATAAATGTATCCGCTGATAACAAGCAGGTTGAGGTTCAACATAAGTATAAGGGAATGAACATCCGGTAGCTCCTGTGTATGATTGCTTCCCATATAATATATTATCATGCCGTAATTCCGCCCATGAGGTTAATTGTGTATTTAATTTTTCATGATGCCAGGCAGTTGTTTGCATGAAATATGGTAAATTTTCAGTCTGAGACGGTGGATTGAGTTCTTTTATCGAAGATAACCATACATTATAAAGCGATTGTTGCCAGAAATTTTCATCATAATATGCGGTTATTTCTTTTAACTCATTGATTTTGTAAGCATAATGATATTTTTTCATTTCATCTTTCATCAAAGCCATTGCATTTTCATTTCCCAATACGGATAGTATATCGAGCGGATCAGGCATACCCCGGTGTATTTTTTTTCCATTCCATACAATTCTATCATACACTACATGTGCAAATATGTATGAATCAAGTAAAAATTTTTGACCAAATAGTTTGTAAGATACCGGCAGACTTTCCGGATCTGATGAAAAGGGATCAACATAAAAAAAGTTTGACATTATCTTCTGTCCATAATCATCTGAGCTATTTAGAGCTTGCTGAAATACATCATAAGTATTTTCATCAAAGAGCATTTCAGGGGAATCTAACAGGCTATCTGACAAATAGCTGAGTTCATCAGGAGTGAGATTGTCAGCAGGGCCAACCATAAATTCAATAATATTTTCATGCGTTTCGTATAATGACCGGTTTCCGCAAGAATGTAAAAGCTCATTTAATAATAATGCGCTCTGTTGCATTCGGCGAAGCTCATTTTTTGTCCAGTTTTCTTCCCAGGGATTTTCTGGTGGGGCTGTTAAGAGAAAATCAATACGTCCAAGCCACATCATTGTCCTGAAGTAATTTTCCAGTGTAGTTGTTTCGTTTTCTTTAGGTATTCGTTTTGTGTAATGTCCGCGGGGTTTAAACTGACTGAAATCAATTTTTCTTTCTTTTTTGTCAGTAAATAAATTCAGAGTAGTTAACTGCTCAGCTTGTATGGCTTCCATGATAGTATAGTATGCATCTTTATCTGAAAATTGGGGAAGAATTTCATCACCCAGGGCAAGAGAATAAGCTACTGAAATGTACAAATCAACATCTTCAAGAGAGGTGATAAGTCTGTTGTCATCTGAATATTTATCATAGAGTGTGTTGAAACTATTGTACATCGATTTTAAAAGTTCCTGTAGATTGGGCTCCAGGATTTTGTGTTCCAGATGCATTAGGATTGCATCGTACGAGCTGTGTAGGGTGTATAATATAAAATCTGAACTTATAAAAAGGGGTAAATCTTTGCTGTAGATGTCAATAAAGGAATAAGCCCAGGAATTTTTCCGAAGCCGTTCAGTAACCATAAAATGATTATGTTTAAGAAGCTCCTTCTCATAACCTGTCAGTTGGTATTTGGCATCAATGGAATCAAACCATGGAATTATTTCTAAGTTTGTTGGTCTTAATCTATTTGCATAGTATTCTGTTTGAGGTTGATTCTTATTAATTAATTCTACTGCAGTGAGTGTCTTGTTATTTTCAAGGAATAACTTAAAGTTGTCGGCATCAAAAGTTGTCTGCGAGAATACCGGATTTATATGAAAAATGAATATCAATAAACTAACTAATAAAATGTTTTTTTCTGTTGTTGTTTTCATGATTTACTTATTTTATTTGGTAGCAATTACTTTTATATATCGGTTTTTTAATGGTTTTTGATAATCGAATATCATTATTCTCCTGCCGATATATTATATTAATATTTTAAAAAAGAGTAACTATTTAGCAGTATTGTATGAGATTCCTCCCTGTGGCCGGAATGACATTAGTTGATGATTGGTGGAGGAGAGGGTGATGAAATGCGGCGAAGCCGCATTTCATCACCCTCTCCTCATAAAACAATTCATCCGGTCATTCCGACCGCAGGGAGGAATCTCTCGGTAAAAATATGCACCTAAACAGTTACAAAAAAGATATAACTTCTATTTTAGGATGAAAATTATGCGTGATAAGTTGCGTGATAAAATGAAAAAAATATAAAAAAATAGAATAAACTATTCATTTTTATTCATACATCACAAT
>CAZVTW010000633.1:0-3247 GCA_964629805.1 uncultured Bacteroidales bacterium
TGTTTTAGTGGCATAGATTTTACATTTTTGGTTGTGGCTTGTCCACGTTGGGATATTTGAAAACAACATGATTTTCGGAATAATATATATTTTCATGGGCCAGGTTTTTTTCTTCCTGGTAATCATTTAGCCCCGACACTTCACGAGCGGCAATGTAAAATGTATCCCTGGCTGTCTTATCACCATCGGTAGCATTTAAGATGACCTTCCCAAAACCATCAAAATCAGGAGCTACTTTCAGGTAGAAATGGTCTCCGATGAATTTTGCTTTTAAAGTACTATCGCTTGCTGTTATATAATATTCCATTCTCAATCCTTCTGGGTCTTTAAAAAGATTGGTAATTTTATCAATAAAAACCAGTTTATTTGTTCCATTAATGATAATATCTTCTATTTCTTATAATAAAATGTTACCTTTTTATTTCCACCAGTAATAAATATACCAAAGGCATTGTGATTATACATGTGCCTCCCCATCGAGCGATCTTCATCAATAGGTTGCCATTTGGCCAATGACCAGATGGAATCATTGCTTTTGCCATCAAAAACGGGCGACTGCCTTACCATTACAGCTTTTACAGTATCGTCCTGGTACTGGGGAGAAGCTATAATGTTCTCATTAATTAAAGAAATAATTACTTGTAAAATGATAGCAGATAAAATCAAGTAGTTTGTTCTGTTCATAAATAAAAAATATTTTTTTGATATTTTTTGGTCATTTTTGACGCTCCTTGTTTCTTGATATTTCCATATATTTGCGCTAACCAATTTTAATATAAAAGAATAATTTATGAAAGCACTAAAGAAAAGTATTTTTTATTTCATTTTATCACTATTGATTTTAATTTTTTTCAATCAGTGTAATAGTAATCAAAAAGTAACTGAGAAGCGTGAAGTAATCAACCTGAACGGAACATGGGAGATAACCCAAACCATGAATGGAGGAAAAGTTGCTTCAGATTTTCAAGCAACTTGTCCCGTGCCCGGATTTGCTGATATGGCACAACCTTCTTTTGATAGTGTGGGACTCGAATCAGAAAAAAGGAATTATTTTTGGTATAAGACTAATTTTAATATAAATGGTAAAGTACCTGATGTGGCAATTTTGAAAATTCATAAAGCGAAATTTGGTACAAAAGTATATATTAATGGTAAGGAAGCAGGTTATAACTTGTTAAATTTCACTCCCACTTATCTTGAAGTGGAAGATATCGTGAAAGGAGAAGGGCAGGAAAATGAATTGGTAATCAGGGTAGGCACACACAATACAGTACCTGATACTATCCCTTTCGGAAAAGATTTTGAAAAATTTTATTATTTGCCTGGTATCTTTGATGATGTTGAACTGATATTATCCAACTATCCTTATGTAAATAACGTGCAAGTAGCCCCTAATATATCAAATAAAAAAATAAAAGTTCAAACTGAAATAATTAGCAACCTCTCGGTTGACGAATTTAAATCCAAATATATTGTAAAAGAGAAGAATTCAAGGAATGCTGTTGCAGAAGGATATTCTCCTATTATGAAATTATCTCCTGGAGAAAACAAGTTTGATTTTACCATCCACATTCCAGATGCAAAATTATGGTCACCCGAGTCCCCGTTTTTATACGAATTAGAAATATCAACTGGGGCAGATAATTATAATACTTCTTTTGGTATGAGGGATTTCAGATTTGATCCTGATAAAGGTATGGCGGTTTTAAATGATACACCCAGGTATCTTCGGGGAACAAATTTTTGTTTTTATCGTTTTGAAGAAGATTCTCTACGAGGCGATTTGGTATGGAACAAGAAATGGGTAACCCAATTACATCAGAAATATAAAAATTCCGGTATGAATATTATTCGTTATTCTGTTGGTTTTCCCCCTGATTTTTGGTATGATATTGCTGATAGTTTGGGAATTCTTATCCAGGACGAGTTTAATATTTGGACAGGTGGCACCAGCAAGGCGGACAGTATCCGTAACAACACTTCTATACTAACAAAAGAATTTACCCGCTGGTTGCGCGAGCGATGGAATCATCCCTCGGTGGTGATATGGGATGCTAATAACGAGTCAGACTTGCCATATACCGGTGAAGCTCTTAGTGCGGTAAGGCAACTTGATCTTTCCGACAGGCCATGGGACAATGGTTGGGGAGTACCACAAAGAGAGACCGATGCCATAGAATCACATCCCTATTTTTACATACGCTTTTGGGATTGGTACATTAAAGAAAACGGGCTATACGTCCCTTCTGAAAAGGGGGTGTGGTATGACTTTTTTAGTGGTGATGGAAATCCCTTGCATCCGTCAAACATGTGGAATACACCATATAATGAAGGTCAACAATGGCCAAATGCAGTAATTAATAACGAGTATGAATGGCTTTGGCTAAACAGGGGAGGGGTGCCAAGTAGTGTTGATTCAAATGTATACCGTCAACTATGTTCAGAATGCACCCCTGAAGAAAGATATGAATATTGGGCTCGTTCCTTGACTGCCGCTACAGAATATTGGCGTTGCCACAGGAAATGTGCAGCAACCATGTATTTTGTTGGCCTTACCTTTTCCCGTTCACATTATTTACATTCTACCACAGCAGACAATTTTATAAACCCTGTTACCCTGGAATTCGAACCCAATTTCAAAAAATACGTCCTTCCAGCTTTTGAACCTATTGGCCTCATGGTAGACCGGTGGGAAAATAATTTTAAAGCGGGTGAGAAAATTGAAGTACCGGTGTATGTGATTAATGATCTTTTAGAAGATTGGCAAGGAGGATTGACACTGGGTATTTACCGGGAAGGAAAGGAAGTTCGAATACTTCAACAAGCGTTGAATATTCCAACCATGGGCAGGCAAATTGAGAAATTTGAAATCAATATGCCAGAAGAAAAAGGAAAATACCAATTGATCGGGATAATTCATTATGAAAACAAAAAAATCAAGAGTATCAGGGATATTGAAATTAAATAATATGGGCATCTCTTTCTATTAGTAGAACTGTCAGGTGAAAACACCTGACAGCAGGGATTTTGTGGAAGTCTTATGTGAGAAATAAAAACAGCAACAACTATTTTTATCTCATCCATTCCATCGGCACCTTGGCATCTTTTTCAATTTTTTTGCCTTGCCAGTAGTGTTCCCCGTCTATTATTTCTATTAACCTGGTTTTGCTACCTTTACCTGTTGCCGGGGGTACACTCTCTGGCAGGTGGCCGGCAAGTTTTTCCATAATGGGTTTGTATCCATCTT
>CAZVTW010000634.1:0-3245 GCA_964629805.1 uncultured Bacteroidales bacterium
AGTTTATAAACATGTTCTTTTACTTTTTGAGCCCATTGTTCAGGAGAATGTTGCTTTTTAAATATTTCATGTGATATGGGTGAACCAAATGTCAGGCTTATAGTTTGTCCTTTTTGTTTGAACATTTCATTTGGCAGATATATGAATTCAATATTTTTTTTAATCCCTGTTTTCTTTCTAAGATTTGAAATCCTGTAAAAAAAATTTGATAATCGCCCGTCGATATGGACAGGAACCACATCCCTTGTATAACTGACTGCCTTTTTAACAAAAGTTCCTTTCCAGTCAAGATCACGAATGATACCCTTATTTCTCCTGGAAACAAGACCTGCAGGAAACATCACTACCTGAAAGTCTGATTTGAACAATTTATCAACATCTTTTATACTTTCTCTGGATTTATCACCGTAAAGGTTGACACCTACAAAAAGCGGACGAAGATTTTCAATATATAGTAAAAGATCATTAATGATGGCCTTTGCTGCTCCAAATTGTTCTGAAACTGTCAGTATAAATAATAAACCATCAAGGCCACCCATTGGATGATTACCGACAAAGATATATCTTTTGTTATTATCTTCAATCCTGTCAAGTCCTTTAATGACAGGCTGAATTTGAAAATAGTCAAACAATGCAAACCTGATAAGATCAAGGCCTTTTATGTCTTTTTTCTCAGCCAGCACCCTGTTCATTTCATCCTGGTGTATGATATTTTCCAGGTATTTAAATGCAAAACCGGGAATCATTTTGTAAAGACGCGGATTCCGGCTCTTTATAACCTGTCTGACATTGACAATATCTTCATTTTTTACGCTCATGGTCTATAAAATTCAATCCCAATTTTTTTTTTAAACAACAAAGTAAAATCAAATTTATGAAAATGTCTGCACACTTTGAAAGAAATTGTTTTTGTTTATCAGGTTTGGATGCTGTTGGATGCCAATTGAAGGTAATAACACATTTTCCTGCGTGCGGTGGGATTTTTTATCTCCGTAATGACCTGTAGTGGAGATCACTTCAACAGTAAGGATATTATCATTGATAGTATAAATTAACCGATTCTTATTGTCTATCCGTCTTGACCATTGCCCTTGCCTATTGCCTATTGCCTCTTAACTGTTCAACTTGCCCGGTTCCTGTTCTGGGATGCTCAATAAGTTCTGCCAGGAGTTTTTCGATTTTATTGGTCACTACTTTACCACCGTTCTTCTTCAAAAAAGCAATATCTCTTTTTGCCCGGATTGTAATATCAAGTATACACGTGTTTATAAACTGTCCGGAAAGTTTTTAATGTCCTTTGTAGAACTAAGTCTTACTGCATCTTCTTTGTTTTCAATCGCTTTTTTTACTTTTTTTACATTTCGTTTGTCAGCCCAAAACATATCGCCGCTTAAGCTTATTTCGTATGGGTCGCACCTATATTCTTTTGGTATATCCGGAAGAATATCATCATCTGTTACGGGTACAAGCTTATAAGCAGGGTTTTTACGCTTAACGATTACCTGCTCATTATTATCAACCATTTCAAAATATTTTTTCTGATGGTCACGGAACTCACGACTGGTTATTATTCTCATTTTGTACTTTTTGTTTGTGTACCACTTTAAGTACAAATATACTACATTTTATGTTTATTTCAATGGTTCTGTTTCATTTATGCAGATGTTATTTCTCTGTCTGCTCCATTAAATCCTCCAACCAGGCCTGCTTGTATAGCTCAGCTCTGCTCATCCGTTTAAACCCGGAAAGGTATGGAATTTTTCATAAACCTTGTTCGTATGTCCATTAAGCGCTATGACTGAGAAGCAACTGGCTGAGCTGTTTATACCGGTATGACATGTATGCCGCGCAGTTAGTCCTGTTTGCGAAAGCGCCGGGGGTATGCTGGTTTTTTGTTCAGGTTACCCATGGCTGAAGCAGATGGAAATTAAGGACTTGGGGCATACGTTGCAAACACGAAACAACAATTATTGACGAGTTTCATTCCTCCTGGCGGAAGGAATCTCATGATATGCTCCTAAATAGTTTCAAATCCTATCTATATACAATTATATCCTGACCAAATAATGCCGAAAAACACATCAATTCATAATTACTAAGAAAATCGATATTTCAATTCCTCTCATGATACATGCAACCACTGCTGTGACCTATTCAAATTCAGCAAAAAAGACATCAAAAATAGTATATTATTTGAATTGTTAATAAAAAAGTGGAAAAAAGTGGGGCAAAGTGGTTGGTAATGGAAAAAAATGTCGTAATTTTACTTTTTGAAAAATTAGGGAACTTATGTCCACATTTATAGGGGATTATTCCTGCAAAATAGACGCAAAAAGCAGAATTGTTCTCCCGGCTGCCTTTAAAAAGCAATTATCAGCAGCTGCCCAGGACCGGTTTGTCCTGAAAAAGGACATTTTTGAAGCATGCCTGGTTCTGTACCCTATGGATGAGTGGGAAAAACAGGTGGAGATAATACGTAAACGCATAAATCCCTATAATAAAGAACATAGTAAATTTTTCAGGGGCTTTTTTAAAGGAACAGCTGAAGTGTCTTTGGATGCAAACAACAGATTGCTGCTACCTAAAAGATTACTTGATATGGTTGGGATAGATAAAGATGTTATCCTGGCCGGTCAGGATACGAAAGTTGAAATCTGGTCAAAAGATAATTATGAAACTCAATCAGAAGATGATCAGGATTTTGCAAAATTAGCTGAAAGTATTATGGGTGATAAGAATGATGAAGATTTATAGATGATAGCGAGTAAAATCTTTGTTTTTTGATTTAGCAATCACCTTGTTTTCAATAATTTTAATATGTATTACTGTAAAAATTTAAGTCACTTTTAGTATAAATGACTCTATTTCATAAGCCAGTTTTATTGGAAGAATCGGTCGCAGGATTAGATATTAAACCTGACGGGATATATGTTGATGCAACATTTGGAGGAGGAGGACATTCAAGGGAAATTCTGAAAAATATTAAGAAAGGCTGGCTGATAGCTTTTGACCAGGACCAGGATGCAAGGCAAAATAAAATTGATGATGAGAGATTTATACTAATAAATCATAATTTCAGGTACATTAAAAATTTTTTAAAGTTTCATAATATCACTCATGTTGACGGGATTTTGGCAGACTTAGGGCTTTCATCCCATCATATTGACCAAACAGAAAGGGGATTTACATTTAAAGCTGACAGTGATTTGGACATGAGAATGAACAGGAATAAAAAGCTGACAGCC
>CAZVTW010000635.1:0-3244 GCA_964629805.1 uncultured Bacteroidales bacterium
TCGCGTTATCACCGTCCGGGTCATCGGCCGTCACGTCAAATTGTACATCAAGTGGCGCATCACCGCTTGCTGGATTAGCAGCCAGGTTGCTTATCACCGGAGGATCACCCGGGGCTACATACTTGTATCCTTTGTTAGGATAATCATTATTATCATAATTATCAAGGCTTGTTGTGAGGTTGCTATAATAATTTGAGAGGAAATCATAGAAATACGTAGGATTATAATCTGATAAGGGGTTTTTATAACCTGGCGTGTCATCAAATACATTTCCACTTCCGTTATCGCCATTAGTGATAGGCCAACTATTCGTTTCAGAAAAAATGCAATCTTCTGCAATTTTTATTGCATCCTCCTGATCCCATTCATCTTTATAAGCACCATTATGAAAAGTGCAATTATACATTTCAATTTCTGCATAGCCTTCACGGCTAATTTTTAGCAAACCGTTACCATGGGAGCTATAGGTAACTACAGTGGGATTCACCGAGAGACAATTCACATATTTATTCTTAATCCTTGCCCTGAAATTTTCACCATTACCAACAGAAATACAATTCTCATAATATGTATTGTGTCCTTTATCATCCCATCCACCGTCAGCATTACCATGGGAAATACAATTGTAAAATTTGATGTCCCTCCAGGCTGCGTTAATCAAAAATCCATCGCCATTTGTCCAATCTCTATCATTAAAATGATTACGGGCCTCGCAGCGGGTAAAAACGATGTTAGTTATATCATAAGGGTCACTGGAATAACGCCCGTCCTGATTACGGCACTCAAAACCAACTGAAAAGTTGCTCAGGGCATAATCAACATCATCTAACCTGTTGTCTGCTAAACAATCCATTATTTGAAGATTTCGACAACCATCCCTCAAATAAAAGCCACGTCCTTTATTTTTTGTTACAATACAATTTTTTATCTCGGAATCACGAAAATCACGTAAATAAAAGCCATGGTAAATATGGTGTAATCGTATATCCTCAATTATGTTGTATTGGTAAGGATTATTTATGTCTATCGCCGATTCAATACCTTTTTTATAATCCTCAATTCTGAGACCCTTGATGTTTAGGTACGATGCGGCGGAATTCAGAATAATACATGTACCTGAACCCGTACCGGTTCCTTTGAACAAGGGGTCATTAACCCCTTCAATAGTTATCATATTACCGCTGGTTCCGCTATTGGTAATGGTCATTTCCAGGTTATTGAAAGCGCCGCCGTTGTCGTCAATCAACAACCTGTCGCCACCCGTCATGTCATTATTAATAAATGACTCGATGTCCGAACCTTTTATCGCGTTGTCCCAACTCGAGCCGTCCTGGCTGCCGGCGCCGCTCGGCGTGGCGTAATAGTCGGCAGCATTCACGTACATGATGCAAAGAAAGAAAAATGCAAAAAATGCAGGAACTTTCTTTAATAATTTTTGTAATGTATAATGTTTCATTTGAAATAAGTTTTGGTTATAAAATAAGTAATAAGTAATAAATAATGCCAAGGAGTATATACACAAATCCCTCCTCCCTGGCATGCTAACCTAGCCGCCAGGCAAAACAATTATTTTATGTTTCAAAACTTTAATTAACATTATACTTTAGTTTTAATGTTTTTTTATTTATTCATTCGTTCTCCAGGTTTATTTATTGAAAGGGGGCATTAACCCTTTTATTTTGCATTTGCTTTTCTTTAGCTTTTTCAATCTCTTCCCAATCTAAATAATCAGCCCGATAGGGATATTCATCAAAAAGAGGTAAAACATCAGTAAAACGCGGGTCATCGGTTTTTCTCAGGTAACTTACAAGTTTATTTCTTAAACTGGTAAGGACTTTATCATAATCATTATCTCCGGCCAGATTATTTAATTGATCCGGATCGTTTGCCAGATCATACAACTCATGCGTAGGCCTTTTTGCAAAACTCCAGGCAAAATACTTTTCATATCCTTTCGTATCCCGGTTGTTAATGATAAAAAATTTAGCGCGGCCATTGTCACAACCAGCAAAATGCTTGTTAGGATGGGTCGAGTTGTCGGGCACACCGGCCGGCCAACGATGAGGTCGAAGGTTCATTATGTATAACCACCCATCTGTTCGAATAGCCCTGGAAGGATAACCAACGATCGAAGGAAATTCCTGTGGCACATTGTGCCGTTCCCTTCCAAAGACAATAAAATTACGATCCGCACCAACCTTTCCGGATTTATCGGATATAAGAACAGTCAACAGGGAAGTTCCTGTCATTTGAACTGGAATGGAAATACCAGCAGCTTCAAGAAATGTAGGGGGAAGATCAGTTAATGAAACAAAATCTGATATTTTTCTTTTCCCTTTTACCTTTTCACCCCAACTAATGGCCAATGGCACATGGGTCCCGTAATCATATAAGTTCCCTTTGCCGTGTGGAAACGGCCAGCCATGGTCTCCTGTCATGACGATAATAGTGCTCTCAAATTCCCCGGCTTGTTTTAATGTTTCGATAGCATCCCCTACCCGCTTATCCCATCGTTGCACTTCATAATAATATGCAGCAATGTCTTTCTTTACCGAATCAACATCAGGCAAAAACTCGGGAACCCTTATATCCTGGTAAGGAATATCACCGTACCCGTCGGGATAAGGCCTATGTGGATCTGTTGTCCCAAGCCAAAAACAAAACGGTTCCTTGTTATCCCTTTCTTTCATAAAATCATCAAATGCTATTTCCTGCCCGCAGGGATGTTCAGTATAGCCTCCGGCTTTATAATCGCCCGGTCCCCAGGCTTTATCAAAATGCCCGATTTTATACCCGTTTTCCTGCAAAATGTACATGAAATTGGCATATTTCGTGTCTAAGGTGGAATGCAAACTTGCCCCCTGTTCCAGGCGGTAAAATTGTTGTCCGGTGAGTAAAGCATTCCTGGAGGGTGTGCATGAAGGGGATGAAATGTAGGCATGCTCAAAAAGTATCCCGTCATTGGCAATTTGATCGAAAGAAGGTGTTTTTACTATCTGATCCCCATAAGCACCGGCATGAGGCCAACCCCAATCATCGGCCAGGCAAAATAAAACATTGGGGCGCTTATCTTCATTTGCAGATGCAGCCAAACTTAACAATCCGGTAGTTAAGATAAAACCCTTTTTTATGTAAATACTTACATATTTCATATTCGTCTAATTCATTTTAAATATAATACTTCAAAAGCCATATCGTATTTTTTAACCTGTCATTAACCACTCATTTCATCATAGACCGTTCC
>CAZVTW010000636.1:0-3239 GCA_964629805.1 uncultured Bacteroidales bacterium
CAGCCCGAAAACCCAACCGTTTCATATGTGTGCCGAGAAGCAGAACATCGGCAAATAATAGTTCTGCATGCTATAATTAAGATGGTGGAATCGACCCACCGAAGTCACCTTACAGGAGGGGGCTTCAACTTAGCAAAGGCGATCTCACGAACGATAGTGAGTAAATCACCTAAAGGTGCTGTGTAAAGAGCCTAAGGTGTTTAGCGTTTAGGAAAAGGGCGTCTATGAGGCATTCAGGTATGGATTAAGGAGCTGAACGAAAGTTGAACCTGTGAAATGCACCATACATTAATTTCGTATAATATAGTTATTTTCACTATAGTATAACAAAATAACAAAGCAATAAAGCAATAAAGGCGGAATATATTTTCTGAACTCAGTAAATTCGAAAGATAAAGGCGCAAGGCATTGTATAATCCCGGAGTCCCGACATACTTGATGTCGGGATGAGGAGTTAAACAATGCCTTGCAACGCATAGATTTCGAAAATTACTGAGTTCAGATTTTCATACCCCTGTTTTCTCACATCTGTTTCGTATTGTTTTTCTTCTATCTGGCGGAGGGCTGGATCAATTAATGAACTTTCAGGCCTGGTGATGTAAGTTTGTTCTTTTACTATTGAGATAAAATCATCTTTATTTTTTTTCACTCAGATAAAAGGCTGATAAATTCATCATTCTGCTAATTTTAAGTAATGTTCATACCTGTCAAAAATCTGTTCCACATAAACAAATGGTTCAATCCCGCGAACATATCCATATTCGACAACTTCATGCTTATAATTTTGCGGATAGCTTAATTCTAAAATCATCTTTTCAACATTATCGTCCCACTCCGTTTTGTTAAGGCCTTTTACTTCTGCCAGCTTCTGGGCATCTATAACATGATAATAACCACAATTATAGGCAGCAATGGCAAATTTAAGACGCTGAACAGAATCTTTTACAGAATCAAATTTACCGTGCAACAACTCCAGGTATTTTGTTCCGCCCCTGATATTATCCGGCGGATTAAGTCTGTTTTTTACTCCCATTTGCCTGGCAGCAACCGGCATCATTTGCATGAGTCCTTTAGCTCCGGCCCATGACCTGGCCTTTGGATTAAATCGTGATTCCTGGTAAATGAGAGAAGCTAACAAACGCCAATCCCAGTTTATGCTGTCAGCGTATTGCTTTATAAGACTGTCATACTTGCTGATTTGCTTATTATTAAGGCTATAAAAATCACTTTTGACGCGTCTTCTGAAATCTCTTATATTTTTAAAATACCGGTTGTAAATGACATAGTAATCTACCTTCTTCCTTTCTTTCTCAATCCAGTTGTTTGTTGCTTCCAATAATTTGGGAGAATTTAAACGTACAGCCCAGGCAATTCGTTGTGAAAAACTCACCTGAACTTTAACATCCAAATCAGGATAATACGAAGCATTGATACTTGCCAGGTTATCATCGGCAATGGTATACTTAAGATCACCGTCTGCTACCATTTTAATAATTCTGTTCGTGGAAAGATTTCCTTCCAAAGTATCAATGATTATCTCACCACCGATCTCATTTGACAGATTTTTGAGTCTTAAAAAATATGATGTATTTTTCCGGACAGAAACAGTATCTCCGATAAGCTCAATCGGATCCTGAATAAGGGACTTTTGTATCTCTGCCCAGGTCAATTGGCGCCAGTTATCCGGCTTTTTCTGCACCAAAACCTGGTGAGTCAGGTAAAGATAATCGGTAAATGCGGCTTCTTTTTTCCTTTCAGTAGTAATAGACAAACCGTGAGCAACAATATCTGCTTCCCCGTTATTAAGTAATTCCAGCATATTATCAAGGTCATCTGCCACACGCAGTTCAAGTTTCAATCCCAGGCTGTCAGCGAGTCTTTCCAGCAATTCATACTCAAAGCCCATAGGTCGTCCACGATACAGAAAATAGCTTGTTCCACTGTAAGAAATCAAGGCTTTAAGAACCCCCTCTTTTTTAATTTTATCCAGATCCCTGGTTATCATGTAGGGTGGAGGTGTTTTCTCCTGATCAGTAGCATCACAGGCTAATAAAATGATAATTCCGATAATTAATGATGTAATTGTTTTATTCATGGCCGGGTATTTAAGTGTTCAATCATTTATCTCTATTTAGTGCCAATAAGAAAACGCCAATCTCTGCGTTACTTTGAAATTTTAAATCCTCATTTACAGTCAGTAAACTCCGGTTTAAAATTTCAAAAAGCCTTCGACATTTCATGTATGAGAGCAGGCTTGATCTTGACGTTTTCTTAGAGGCACTATTTAGTTACAACCTCATTTATTCCTGTCGAATCACTCTCTTCTGCCAAAGATAAACCTTCTTTTTTCATACTCCAGTATTTATCAAGCATCTGGTGGTGCCAGTAATGATGTGTGTTATCAATATCTGTCATGATGTTGCTTAGAGAATTGTCAAAATACAGCACTTTGTTTTTTGGAACTTCAAGAAACACCTGTACATGCTGATTTCGCCAGTAACCGTTTTCTTTGAGCACAAAATAACGATCAAGAAGTAGATTTCCGTTTGTTTTTTTCCAGGTATATTCAATATAATCAGCATTTTTCGAAGCGTCTCTCCAATTCTTTCCCCTCGAATCTTTCATCACGATTAGATATGTGTTAGAATCCGAACTTTGCCTGATATTGAATTTTGGTTCCCCATACATAACAGGCTCCAATTTTTTTTCAGTCAGTTTAATACCGTCGAGTTCAAAATTTTCAATGGCATCATAGGCTTCCAGTTGATGAAAATCATTTGTTTTGATCAAAAGAGTATCTCCTTTAATCTCTAAGAGATTTTTATATTCAACAGAACCGTATGATTTAAATTTGTGAATATTGTTCAGACCTACGCCAACCAGGATTAATATCCCAAACAGCCACAGCCCGAGTGAACCGCTCCAGATATACCGCCTGGTTGAATGAAAACGAAAAACTGCTTTGATACCTGCATATAAAATGAGAATGACAGGTACAATGAATACAATCAAAAGACCGAACAGGGCGAGATAGTAATCAAGCGTTGAGCCTATAACAGTAGAAACAAGGTAGGCCGGCTGGAATTTATCCAGGATATATTCGTGCTGAAGTATTTCAACACCAAAAATAACTGAAAAAATAACAGCTGTAAATGCCACCAGTCCGCTCATGATTAGCAGGACACCAATAAATTTTAATAAACCGCGGCCAATAGCGCCCAGTATATATCCAAATGAAA
>CAZVTW010000637.1:0-1156 GCA_964629805.1 uncultured Bacteroidales bacterium
GAATATTACACCGTAGGGTTTATTCCTTCACCTGATATTGCCAACGTACAGGACGGCGTAACAACTTACAATCGCGGAGGTAATCCGCAAACCCTTATTGGTTCGCCCGCATCCCCGGGAACAGTCGCCTTTTCAGGTTCAGGGGTGTCTGGCGATCAGTTCGACCCCTCAGGATTTGTAAATAACTCAACCACAAAAATAAACTATGAATACACAAGTGCTGTTGGTTGCGCTGCTGAAACAATCGAAAATGTCCAGGTCACCGATGCAAAAGGGAAAATTGTCGGGCTTAGTTCCATTTATTGCTATTCAAATTCTGTGGTAGACTTTGAGTACGACCCGGACGGAAGCGGTATTACAGAATCACAGATTATCAGCATTGAATCATATAAAAACGCAGTGACATCAAACAGTGGCTTCACAGCTCAATTTGATATTGCCGCTTCCGGCGATGGTGTAGACACCGTAAAAGTGACATACGAAGAAACAGGTGAACAATTCACCCTGAAAAAAACAATCCTGATTGATTCAATTGGCGAAGTTAACTTTAATATTGATGAGGATTATTGTGCCAATGATACGGTTGTTACCATATTCGGCCAGTTTGACCATCCGGCGGGCGCTGGCAGATTCAGTTCCTCAGCAGGCGGATTTGCAAATTTAGGCAATTATGCTACATTCGATCCCTCAACAACCAGTCCGGGAGGGTATGATATCAATTTCAGGTACGAATCGAACAGAATGTTAGGAAACCAGGAGAGTTCATGCTACAAAGAAAGAACGAAAACCACGGAAGTAAATGCCATTCCCCAGGTCAGTATTATAGGTCTGGACGATACATACAATGTTAATGGCGATCCCGTCACCTTAAAAGGGAACAAATCCCCTCAGGGAAGTTTTTCCGGTCAGGGCGTTTCTTTCGGCGTCCTGTACCCAAATGCTGTTGGTGTAAAAACCGGTCACCCGGTAACATACAGCTATACTGATCCTGCAACAGGATGTGCAAATTCAGTCACCCAAACCGTAGATATCAGGGATGCAATTGGTAAAATTAGCAATTTGGAAGAAGTGTATTGTTATGTAGACTCGGTCATTGAAATTCAATATGTTCCGGATGAAAGCCAACCTGTTTCAGGAAGTTTTTCAAGCGCTAAAG
>CAZVTW010000637.1:1256-3231 GCA_964629805.1 uncultured Bacteroidales bacterium
CAGGGAACTTTTTCAACACCGGCAGAGGGTTTTGAAAATTACGGTAACACAGCAAGTATTAATCCTTCCGAAGCGCCTACAAGTCTTGATCCATATATTCTTACTTATACATATCATTCAAAGATTCCGGGCAGTACCTGCCAGAGTTCGGCTTCCAAACCGGTTGCTGTCTATCCTGTACCTGAAGTCTCCTTCACAATCGATGAAAATTACAACATAGAAGATGATCCGGTTGCGATGGAAGGAACGCCGGACGGAGGTTCTTTCTCAGGCCCGGGTGTCAGTGGCAACACCTTCTATCCTGCCATTGCCGGTAAGGGTTTTGATTATGTTATCAGCTACACGTATATCGACTCTCTAACAGGCTGTGGCGACAGTTATGAACAAAAAACAAATGTCCTGGAGGCTGATGCTGAAATCCAGGGTATTAATATGAATAATACCTATTGCTACGATGATAATCCTGATACACTGACAGGTGTTTCAATTAACGGACTGCCGGGAGGTGAAATAACCGGTAACGGAACACGTCCAATCGGGCCTGATATGGCCATTTTTACACCTTCTGAAGCCGGCGCCGGGAATCACACGATAAAATATACCTATACAAGCACTGATGGAGTAACACAGTTTGTCATTTCAGAGGAATTATTTGTAGATTCGCTTGGCGACGTTTCAATTTCCGGATTGGATGAAGCCTATTGCCGTAATGATAAAGAAGTGCAAATATTTGGCAGCGAAGGCTCAAGAGGCAGTTTTTCAGGTCCGGGCATCATACCGGGAGCAGGTTCGGCGTATTTCTATCCTTCACTGGCTGGCTCACAGGATTCACCTCACGAAATAATATTTGAATTTACATCTGAAGAAAGCGGCTGCAAAAGTATTGCCAAGAAAAACGTAACCGTACATAATTTACCGGACGTTAGTTTTGAAATAAAAGAGATTTATAACATTTCCGAAGAACCTGACACCCTTTATGGTATTCCTGTTGGGGGTGATTTTGGCGGACGGGGAATTATTGCCCTGAACAATACATTTCATCCCGATCTTGCAGGTATTGGTTCAGAAATAACTGTCAACTATTCATTTACCGACCAAAACGGATGCACAAGCACAACAAGTAAATCAACAAGCGTAAAAAGCGCTGCAGGACAAATTATCGGAATCAATCAAAACAATGTTTACTGCTATAATGATATAAATGATACACTTATAGGTATACCTGAAAATGGTCTGCCTGGCGGAAATTTCACAGGTAAAGGTATATTGAATATATCTCCGGACACAGCGATTTTCAAACCGCAAATCGCAGGTAAAGGCGAGCATCAGGTTATTTACAGCTATAAAGCTGAAGATAATCAGACTGAATTCGAAATAGAAACATTTATTACGGTAGATTCTGTTGGTCAGGTATTCTTTGTTGGTCTTGACGAAGACTATTGCGCGGATGAAGAACAATTTCAACTGACAGCCATTGCACCCCCGGGTGGACGAGGTGATTTTTCGGGCCTGCAGGAAGGATTTATCAATGCAGGAAATACGGCATTTATTTCACCCGCTGAAATAACGCCATCCGATGAACCCTACGTAATAAATTACCGGTACATATCTGATCTGGGTTGTTCAAGTTCTTCTTCAGACTCATTTATTATAAACAATTTGCCGTCACTGTCATTTGAGATAGACAGCGCTTTTTGCGCTAATGATAATCCTGTCCTGTTTCAGGGCATTCCGGCTGGTGGATTCTTTAGTGGTCCAAATGTTGATAATTTGCAAAACAGAGCCAGATTTACTCCTGATCCGGCTATTGTCGGGAGTAACAACCTGATTACATATTCTTACACCGACTCTGTCACCGGATGTTCAAATGAAATTTCGAAAACTGTTACAGTCAATGAAGTTGCAGAAGTTGCTTTTTCTGATTTCGACAATGAATACTGTAAAAATCAGCCACAGGAAAGCATCATCGGTCTTG
>CAZVTW010000638.1:0-3222 GCA_964629805.1 uncultured Bacteroidales bacterium
ATGTCAGGTAGATTTTTACTAAAAAAATCTTAATTTTGACGGATTATTGGGGGGTAAGCATGCTCCGTATTATCCACCAGGCTTATATATCGGGTAAAATGATGAAAACCCCTGTCTGGACATCTGTCCAGGCCGCTGTTTTCCAATTCATTTATGTTAGATTCGATTGCGCTGTGCTTATTTTTTAACCGTCTGAAGGTCCTTGTTGTTTCTTCTTGATCTTCCGTTTTATTTCTTTTTCCGAGTTTTGGCATAATTACTTCGGATACTTCCAATTGCAACAATTCTTTGTTTTCTTTTCTCCAAAAACCTTTATCAAAATTCCATGACCTCATATTGTATTTATTGAAAAGGTCATCTGCCAGCGGAACAACTATATCTCTGTCTTGTTGGTCTGTCATCAATCGGTAATCAATTATTAAACCATATTGGTCTGTTGTTATTGATAATTTCCTGCCCAATTCTACATTCGGAAAAGTCTTTCCTTTTTTTACCCATTCAGTATAAGTTTCAAATATTGAAAACATTTTTTCTTCATGTGGTCTTTTCTCACCCTTTAATATCCTCCTGTTTACCAGATCGATATGCTTATCAAGCAGCTTGGCAAACTCCTCGACAACAAGGCTTAAGCCCACATCTTCAATATCATCTAATGGGAAATTGGGCAATTCTTTGTGTATTTTTTCTGAGAGCCTGGCAGCCTTTTGTAAATATTTTTTACACGCAGATGAAACCCTTTCTGGCTTTCCTTTGCCCCCCGAAGAAGCAGCCTTGCCAAACTCATGCATCAACCCTTTAATTTCATACCTCCAATTAGGGAGTTTCCGCCAACCTTTGAGCTGGGGGTGCTTTTCTGAAATTTTATTTATTGTATCCATACATTTACGGGCACAGTCCCAAAGCAAATTATAATCAGTTGGAAAATGGACATCACTTTCCACAACAAAACTATCTGTTTTTAAGCACAATGCTATGTTTTCTTTTTTTTGAAAACCTCTTTATGCCCAAATTCAAGGACTATTGCATTTATTTCTTGCAATAACTCATCACTCAATTTTGAGACATTGTCATAAATATTCTGGTACCCAAATGTTACACGGGGAAAGCCGAAATCAAATTAAACACCTATTAAATTCCTGATAGTATGATGGTTATTTGCCAAATCATGAAGTATGTCATAACTCATGTTCAAGCATAATCTTACTTGGGATAAAACAAAAATAGTCCATAAATCCATTCCCTTTCTTCCTGTTTTCTTCATAGTATCGACTAAATGCCGTTCTAAAACACTGAATATCTTTTCGTTATATTTCTTGTTGCAGTATAAATGTTTTAGGGCTGCCAATAATTCATTCAAGGCATTCTTTCTTTTTGTTGGAATTGGAGTATCTTGAATTGCTTTTTGACCTATGACCAATTGTTGTTCGAATCTTGTTCTCATTTTTGAATCTTTGATGAATTTTGTGTGAAAATATTCAATTCTAAATGCGTTAACAGGCTAAAGATCTGATATTTGTTTAAAATATCCAAAGAAAACCAAAGAAACATTTAAACAAGTTTTCAACAATAAAGAGCTGATTATTAATTATTTGGTCAATTTCAAAGAGGCACTAAATAAGCAACTCTTTACCGAAAACACACACCATAAAAAATATAAAAATACCTAAAGTCTACTCCGGATGACATCAGAAAGCGGAATCAACAACAAAGGAACAGAATCTTTGCTATAAAACCCGGAACAGAATCACATCCTTAAGGTCAATAATCTTTAATTTTTCATAAGCAAAAAATACACACCTACACATCATATAAATACGGGATATAATCAATATAAACATAAAATATAAAATATTACCCCTAAATAACATTATGGATATAATAAAAAAATATATAAAAAATTTGTTTTTTAAAAAAATTATTACTTATCTTTGTCGAAGTTTCATTATTCGTTTAACATTTTAAAGTCTATCTTATGAAATCAAAATTAGAGTACATCTGGCTGGACGGGTACAAACCAACCCAAACAATGCGAAGCAAAACGCTTGTTTTAAATGATTTTAGTGGCAAATTAGAAGATGCTCCTGTATGGTCTTTTGATGGTTCTTCAACTGATCAGGCCGACGGGAGTGATTCGGACTGCCTTCTGAAACCTGTCTTTATCTGTAAAGACCCCCAGAGAAAAAACGGGTATCTTGTAATGACCGAAGTATTGAATCCTGACGGAACACCTCATGAATCAAATGGCAGGGCAACCATTGATGATGACGATGATGATTTCTGGTTCGGATTTGAACAGGAATATGTGTTATGGGACCTTGACCACCACACGCCAATGGGATTTCCCGCACCAGGATATTATCCTCCTCCACAGGGACCGTTTTATTGCTCTGTCGGCGCTGAATTTACAGTTGGTCGTAATCTTGTTGAGGAGCATTTGGATGCCTGTATCGAAGCTGACCTGAACATAGAAGGGATTAATGCCGAGGTGATGAAAGGACAGTGGGAATACCAGATTTTTGCCAAAGGAGCTAAAAATGCCGGTGACCAGATATGGGTGGCCCGTTACATGGCTGAAAGAGTGGGTGAAAAATACGGTGTCCGTATCAACCTCCATCCAAAACCGGTTAAAGGTGACTGGAACGGTTCAGGAATGCATGCAAACTTTTCGAACGGACTGATGCGAACCTGTGGTGACGAAAAAGTGTTTAAAGCAATTTGTGATGAATTTGGAAATTACATACAAGATCATATTTGCGTGTATGGCGCATATAATGATCAGCGGTTGACTGGAAAGCATGAAACACAATCCATAGATAAATTCTCTTATGGTATTTCTGACCGTGGCGCTTCTATACGTATACCTATTTCTACCATTGAGAATGGCTGGAAAGGAAGATTAGAAGACAGACGACCAGCTTCAAATGCTGATCCTTATAAAGTAGCAGCACGAATTATTAAGACTGTTAAATCAGCAAAAGTATAGATATCCCTTTTAAAATGGGCTTTAATCTATAATCACAAAAGGGAAACAGTTTAAAGCCCGATTTACTCTCTTTTTTGTGGCCCTGTTCCTGTTTATACCGGAACGGGGCTTTTTTGGTTAAATAGAACACAGTCTTTCCTGAAAGACTTCCGACCACCGAACCCCAACTTACAAATTATAACTTCCGTCTTCCAACTTCCGTCTCCCGTCTCCGGTCTTCCGTCTCCGGTCTCCCGTCT
>CAZVTW010000639.1:0-3221 GCA_964629805.1 uncultured Bacteroidales bacterium
TTTTGAGAATTTTCTACTCATAAGAAGAAAAATATTTCATAAACTGAGCTCTTTCATAAACAGCAGGGTCTTTGATTTTAGATATGTTCATCCTTCTTCTGAACTGGTCAATATTGTCATATCCTTTTTGCCCCATCCATGAATTGAGGAAACTGAGCAAATCCTGAATTTTTTCAACACCGTTTTTGTACAATGCTGAGCAGACCTGGACAGTCTGGGCGCCCGCCAAAAGGAGTTTAACCAGCCCATCACCTTTGTGCACCCCTGTTGAAGCCGAGATTTCAACAGAGGGTACCCTGGAGGAAATAATACCTACCCATCGTAGAGAATGCCTTATGTCAGCAGGAGAACTCAATATTGGGGCCGCCTGAAAACGCATGTTTTCTATGTCGATATCAGGTTCATAAAACCGGTTAAACAGGGTTACACCGGCAGCTCCGGCAGCGTGAAGCTTGTCAGTAAATCTCACCATATTTGTCATGTGGTAACCGACTTTCGCAAGTATGGGGATATCAACAATTTTTTTCACGTTTTTAACAATCGAATAATACTTATCTTCAATTGTTTTTGATGAATATTTCTGGTCTGTATGCAACAGGTACATGTTCAGTTCCAGTGCGTCGGCCCCGGCTTCTTCTATTTCACCTGCAAATTTTTTCCAGTCGCTGTCTGTAATACAGTTTATACTTGCAATGACCGGAATGTTGGTTGCCCTGGAGGCTGAACCGATTAATTCCAGGTAGTTGTCAACGGAATTCTCCCGTGAATAAGTTCCAATATAATCAGTTGCTTCCGGGTAGTCGCTGGTTTGTAGCAACTGGTTTGTTTCAAAGTTGATCTGCTCTTCAAAAAGTGACTTAAGGATAACAGCGCCGGCGCCTGCTTCCTCAATCTTTTTGATTTTTTCAGCAGAATTTGTTAAACCGGAACTGCTTACAATAAGCGGATTTTCAAGCTGAAGCCCCAGGAATGTGGTTACAAGATTTTGCATATGTTGTTGATATTTTATGTGTTAACATTCATTAATTTCTACTTCCGAAAATAAGGCTGCCAATTCTCACCATCGTACTCCCTTCTTCTATGGCTATCCTGTAGTCGTCTGACATGCCCATTGATAGTTCTGTGAAGGAATCCGAATCATTAAAATATGTGTCCCGTATTGTACGAAAACATGTTGCCAGGTATTGAAACTCACTTCGAACAATACCGGTATCATCTGTAAAGGTAGCCATTGCCATTAATCCTCGTATCCTGACATTCTGGTACGAGGCAAATTCTTCACTTGCCATGAATTCAGTGAGTTCTTCAAAAGAAAAGCCAAATTTTGATTCTTCTTTTGCTATGTGCATTTGTAATAGACAATCAATGACCCGTTCAGTCTTTTTGGCTTCTTTATTGACCTCTTTTAATAATCTTGCACTGTCAATGGAATGAATGAGGGTGACAAAAGGTACTATGTATTTTACCTTGTTCCTCTGAAGGTGGCCAATCATGTGCCATTGTATATCCTCCGGCAATTGTTCCTTTTTTCGGACAAGTTCCTGTGCCCTGTTTTCGCCAAAAGTTTTGAAACCGGCATGGTAAAGCTCCAGAATGTCCTCAACCGGTTTTGTCTTTGAAACAGCAACTATTTTAACATGATCAGGGATTGAACGTTGTATGCTATGTAAGTTTTCTATCAGAGACATCATATAAAAAATTCTAAACAAACAAAACAAGGCTGACAGCCATCACTGCCATACCCATAATTAAACCATAAATAGACAGGTGGTGCTCACCATACTCTTCGGCAGAAGGTAGCAATTCGTCCAAAGAAATAAAAACCATAATACCTGCCACTGCAGCAAAAACAATACCCATGAGAACCTGGCTTTGCTGCAAAAACGGCATCAGGATAAGATATCCTGCCAATGCACCGACAGGTTCTGCCAATCCGGAAGTAAATGAATACCAGAATGCTTTTCTTTTACTCTTTGTGGCGTAAAAAATCGGAACAGAGACAGCAATACCTTCCGGGATGTTATGGATTGCAATGGCTATTGCAATAGGAAGCCCCAGTGAGGGGTCAGAAAGCGCTGCTGTAAAGGTGGCCAGCCCCTCCGGGAAATTGTGGATGGCTATGGCAAGCGCTGTAAAGAGTCCCATTCGCATCAGTTTCCGGGCTTTAAATTCCTTAGCCCTGGCATGTTCCATCTCCTCAATCTTACGCATTTCATGCGGGTTTTCAACATTAGGTACCAATTTATCAATGATGGCAATAATGGCAATACCCCCGAAAAATGACAGGACAGTCAGCCAGGTTCCTGTTGTCAGGCCGAATCCGGCTGCTTCATCTGCCAGGATATCTTTCGCCTTGGTAAATATTTCAGTAAAAGAGACATAAATCATTACACCGGCTGAAAATCCCAATGCAACAGATAAAAACTTGGTATTGGTTGTTTTGGCAAAGAAGGCCAGGGCGCTCCCGATACCTGTTGATAAACCGGCAAACAGGGTGATCAGGAAAGCAAACAGTACTGCATTCGTTCCAAATTCCATATGATTTCTTTGTGTTATGAAAAAATTGATGTAAAATTATGATTTTTTATCTAATTGACTAAAAAGAAGGCATAATAATATCAGAAAATCTTTTATTTGGCAGGATTATGAAGGAGTTTGAAACAAAATTATTCTGTTGTCTCAAAAACTTCGCTTAAATCAACTTGCAGGTCTCCTTTAAAAATTTGAACAGGTACCATATCATCCTACGCGTAAATTCCGGCCTGTGTATACTGTCCGTTTTCTGAAAGGACAAAAACATGGACTGTTTGCTCATGTGGATACACAAGCCAGTATTCTTTTACCCCAGCTTGTTCATAGATGTGGTATTTGTCTTTTGTATCTTTTTTTGCTGAGAAAGGAGAGACAATCTCAATCACCATGTCAGGCGGGCCCAGGCAACCTTTTTCATCCAGCTTTGCCAGGTCGCAAACAATGAAAATATCAGGCTGAAGGACAGTTTTGATTTCATTATCTGCTTTTTTACCTTTTTCGATGATTCTGACATCAAATGGCGGATGAAACACCCTGCAATTTTTCTGCCTGAGATAATTCCATAAAATCCCATGCAGATTGCCGGAAATCAATTGATGCATCTTACTTGCCCCGGAACTCATAAGTTTAACACAACCATTGATGAGTTCCCTGCGCTTATCATCCAGCCAGGTGAGATAGTCAGCATA
>CAZVTW010000640.1:0-3211 GCA_964629805.1 uncultured Bacteroidales bacterium
TATGCAATCTTTCCCCAAAATCAGTATATATGCTATATGGGTGCATACACCTGGTACATGGATATGCAAAAGATAGATGTCATAAATGATGAAATAGCATATGATATGCCGGCTGATACATCTGACCTGTCATTTAATCAAAAGGAGGACCTCTCTCTGGTGGGCTCCAGATTTGTTTCAATTAATCCAAATCAGGATTCTCTGAGTTTTTTCTCACCAAATGCCAGTTATGATATGCAACAAAGCCTTATTACTGCAAACCAGGTAAAATATATCAGGGTGGCAGATGCGACCATTTATCCGACAACACCTGCAGTTATAAGAGAAGCAGCAAAAATGAACACGCTTGAAAACACCACTATTGTTGCTGATACGACAAACCGGCTTCATACAATTTCCGATGCCACAGCCACAATATACGGTAAATACTCTTATATTGCATCCGGTAAGTATGAATATATTGATTATGAGAAAACGAAACAACTCATAACTTTCGATTCAATATATGTAGATTCGATGCGTACTGTTGCGGATGGTCTTATTAAAGAAGAACAGAGATTCAGATTAAGCCCCGAATTTTCTTTTGAAGGGAATGTCCTTCTCAACGCAAATGAAAAGTTCCTGACTTTCAGCGGGTATACTGAAATCAGTCATAATTGTCAAAAATACAATATCAAAACAAACAAATATCATTTCACAGCTAAAATAGCGCCCGATGAAATCTATATCCCGGTAACAAAAGAGATGAAAGATATAGATAACAGAAAAATCTATGCAGGACTCATGCTTAACAAGGATTCGGCACACATATATACATCATTTTTAACTGCACCAAAATATTGGGGTGATAAACTTTTATTAACTGCAGATGGGTTTCTTAATTTTGACAGGGAAAAAAATATCTATAAAATTGCTAAAAAGGAAAAACTTCTCGACAGAAAGCTTTCAGGCAATTATATTGAATTCAATAAAGATTTGTGTAATTTTATAGGTGAAGGGAAGTTAAACCTTGGTCTGAATCTCGGGCAGATACAATTAGATGCTGCGGGAATGGCAAACCAGGATATTCCCTCAGATAACACTGAATTTGACATTTTTCTTGGTGTTGACTTTTTCTTTCCAAAACAAGCCGTTGAAATTATGGGACGAACCTTTCAACAGGCTACAACCATGGAAGGGATAGATATTGCCAGTCAGAGAACTAAAAAAGTGTTACGCGAAGTAATATCAGAAGAAGAACTTGACCAGATTATTGAAGATTTAATTCTGCGGGGAGAATATAAAGTTCCTAAAACCCTTGAACATACCATTACATTCACTCAACTGAAACTTGAATGGAATAGTGTTACACAATCATACCTCTCTTATGATAAAATTGGTATCGGGAATATTGGCGACATTCCGGTCAACAGGTATGTTGACGGTTTTATAGAATTTGTAAAAAGGAGAACTGGTGATGTGCTGAATATGTATCTGCGAATTGACCGCGAGAGATGGTTCTTTTTTACTTATAAGCGCGGTGATATGCAGAGTATTTCGTCTATTGATAAATACAACAATATTATAATTGACACAAAGGAAAAAAAGCGTCATCAGAAAGTTAAGCGTAATGATCCGGAGTTTGCTTTTTATCCCTCGACCAATACAATCAAAAATAAATTCCTGACCAAGTTTATGGCTGAAAGTGAAATCGATGACGTTAGAGGGAATGAACAGGTGATAGAAATTGCTGAGGAAGAAGAAGAGGAAGAATCTGGCGGCTTTTTTGATTTCCTGGATAGCGAAGAGGAAGAAAAAGCGCCTGATCAACAGGAAGGTATTTTTGATGATAACAACACAGGAACACAGGAAAAGAAAGATTCTTCTACCGATACACCTGCTGATGAGTCTATTTTTGAGGAAGCAGAACAAGAACCTGAAAAGAAGAAAAAGCGGAATAAAAAAAGAAAGAAAAAACAACAGGAACAGAATCAGAACCAGGATCAGATAGAGGAGGAAGATATATTTGATGATGGAGAGGACTAATCAGGTTTTTTTGATAACTCTAATAATTCAATATCTGAAATTTTAGTTTCATGTATTTTAAACCTGAGCGCTGTCCTGACTTTGTGAAAACCAAATTTGCCTGCAGCGCCCGGGTTTATATGAAGAAACCCCAGTTTTTTGTCATGCATGATTTTTAAGATATGTGAATGCCCGCATATGAATAAATCAGGGGGCGACCGGAATATGCCCGGTTTGACCTCTTTCGAATATTTACCGGGATAACCGCCAATATGTGTCATCCACACATCCATCCCTTCACATTGAAATCGATGATGCATGGATGTGACTTTTCTGATATCCTGACCGTCAATATTTCCGAAAACAGCCTTTGTGGGTGCTATGTTATTGAGTGCTTCAAGAATATTCATAGCGCCAATGTCCCCGGCATGCCATATTTCTTCAATTTCACAAAAAAAATCCATTATGTTTTCGTCAAGATAATTATGTGTGTCTGACAGAAGTCCGATTTTTTTCATAAATCATTATTGTTATCAGTCAAATTGACAGGTTAGAATGCCAATTAAGGCAATTTGTCGTAAAAAAAACACCAAAATTATAATTTTTTATCTTTTTTTAATCCGGTACTGCTGCTTTTTATGAAAGAGTAAATATTTCTGGTTCAATTATCTAGTAACTTAAATTTTGACTTTTACTGTTTTATTACCGGAGAACTACGACTGCTGGTATGTTTATTGATGAATGCCAGTTTATTCAAAATATAAATTATGATTATATACACTCTACCATTTATAGCGGCATTAACCGGATGGTTAACCAATTATATTGCCATTAAAATGTTGTTCCATCCCCGGGAAAAAATAAAAATTCTATTTTTTTCAATTCAGGGTATTTTTCCGAAACGGAAGGAAAAATTAGCTCAAAAGTTAGGAAAGGTTGTATCTGAGCAGTTGTTTTCTGTTGAAGATGTGAAAGAGAAAGTACTTAATAATCATACTATTGATGAAATTCGGGACATGATTTCAGATAAGATTGATGATTTCATTGATAATAAACTTGTCCAGGTGATGCCTATGCTTTCGATGTTCATGAATGATCAACTAAAATCACAGGTAAAAAAAATTTTGATAAGTGAATTCAGTGAGGCGGTTCCTGACATTCTTGATAAAATGGCTGAAAAAATGGACAGCGCAGTTGATATTGAAAA
>CAZVTW010000641.1:0-3207 GCA_964629805.1 uncultured Bacteroidales bacterium
AATACTTTTATTTGGCGTGTTACTGAAGACATTTGTTCTGCCAAAGACGAAGTGACAGTTACAAACAATGCCGTAACGGCCAAAGCCGGCGAAGACCAGGTTGTATGTAAAAATTCAACAAGTCTGAATGCAGAAAAACCGGTTCAGGGAACAGGTCAATGGACAGCAGATGCCACAACAGGTTCGGCAGTAACTATTAAAAATTCTTCTGATCCGAACACTGCTGTGGATAATCTGCCCGTAGGCAAAACTGTTTTTACCTGGGAAGTGACAAAAGGAAATTGTACTGCCACGGATGAAGTCACAATAGACAATCAGGGTGTTACAGCCGATGCAGGCGACGACCAGGACATTTGCTCATCATCCGCACAACTTAGCGCAAACGAGGCCGGGAATAACACAGGAACATGGTCAACAACGAGTAATACAGCAGTCATAGAAAACAAATCGGACCCCAACTCTTCTGTTGGTGAATTGTCAACAGGGGAGCATATTTTCACCTGGTCCGTTTCAAATTCTCACTGCAGCGCATCAGATAATGTAAAAATCACCAATAACGGCGTTCAAGCAAATGCCGGCCCTGATATCTCAACATGTACTTCCGAAGCTCAGCTTAATGCAGAATCTCCTTCATCCGGCAGAGGAACCTGGAAATCAAATAACGATGATGTTCAGTTTATTAACGAATCATTCATAAAGACCAAAGTAACAAATCTTGCCAAAGGTGAAAATATTTTTATCTGGGAAGTTGTGAATGGAAATTGCACCACATCAGATGAGGTTATTGTAACAAACAATTCATTCAGTGTTGATGCCGGGCCGGACCAGATGATTTGTGAGGAAACAACCCGACTTCAGGCCCAGTCCCTTGAAGCTGGTCAGAAAGGCCAATGGGAAGTGCAGTCCGGCAGCGCAGAGATTGAATTTCCGGGCATGCCCAAAACACTTGCTTCTTTTGCCCTGGGCAAAACAGTTCTTAAATGGTCGGTCCAGGCAAACAATTGTAGTGCCAGCGATGAAGTTTCAATTCAAAGGTATTCTGTTAAATCAAGTTTCACATACCAAGCAGACGGCCTCAGCGTGGCATTTACAATGGGAGAAATGAGTGATGATGTTGTTAACTGGCTCTGGAATTTTGGAGATGGTGAATTATCCCTTGAAAAAAATCCTGTTTATGAATATGCCGAGCCTGGTGTATATCCTGTACGACTTTCTGTTGCCACAGAAAATGCCGAATGTTATGACATTCATCTTGAAAGAATACAGGTGGGTGGCTTTGACTGCCGTGCTGATTTTGAATTTGAAATTGACGGGTCCACTGTTAATTTCACCAATACATCTGAAGGGGATATTACAGATTATTATTGGGAGTTTGGCGATGGTGATAATTCAAATGAAGAAAATCCCAGTCATGTTTACCAGGCTCCCCGTATGTACAGAGTAGCCCTTGTTGTCGGAAATCCGGAATCACAATGCATGGACAGAATTGTTAAAAATGTGAAAATTGGCGCTACAGAGTGTAATGCAGAGTTTAAGGCCTTTGTAAATAAAAATAATAACACTGTTGTTTGTGTCAATCCAACCAGTGATGAATCATTTACCTACAACTGGTATTTCGGAGATAGCAAAACTTCCAATGAAAGATTCCCTGTACATCAATATGAATCTCCTGGCATTTATACAATTGGTTTAGGAATCTATAGTAAAGAGCTGGAATGTATGGATTTTTACGAACAGGATGTCGTCGTTGGAGAATCCGGCAGGGATATCCAGGCTGATTTTATTTTCAGGGTTAACAACACCTCACAAAATGTTCACTTCTTCAACAAATCCATTGGGAGTAATCTGTCTTATAAATGGTATTTTGATGATGGAGACCATGGGGATAGCAAGAATCCACAACACCAGTATGAAGAGCCAGGCATCTATAATGTATGCCTGACCGCCTATAATCAACAGGGAAGCAATATGATCTGTAAGGACGTCAGGCTGACTGAAAGAGTTCAGGCACATTTCTACCATAGTGTGAATCCTGAAACCCGTGAAGTCGCATTTGTTGATTTATCATATGGGAATCCGGATACCTGGCAGTGGCATTTTGGAGATAACAATTCATCAGATGAGCAAAATCCGGTACATCAATACTCAGACGATGGTTTTTATCCTGTTCATCTTAGGGTTAAGAATAGCGCAAATAATTCATTTAGCGATGCATTACAGTTAGTCAGCATCAATAAAGAAGGACTTGCTGTTAGAATAAGCGTAATAATGAACGGTCAATTCTTTAAAAGCGGCGGATACCCGGCAGACTTCCTAAGTTCGGCCTTTGGCAAACCCGGACGCGCCATATGGGACTTTGGCGATGGTACAATTGACTCTACTTCAGCAAATCCCACACATGTTTATAAAGAACCCGGTGACTATACCGTTTGTGCCACATTTGTTGATTCAATAACAGGACAGTCAGTAACAGAATGTAAACAAATAACCGTTACTGCTGGCGACACAAAAGTCTTTGGTATTGAAGACTACAAATCTTCTCTGAACATAATACCGAATCCATTTATTTCGAATGCTGAAATTATTTATTCTCTGAATTATCCTTCAAACATTAAATTAAGCCTGGTTGATATGCTTGGCCATGAGGTCATGTCAATCACAAATGATAACAAACAGGAGCCGGGATTATATTCTATTCAATTGAACACACATAATCTTAATAATGGAATGTATTTTTTGAGACTGAAAACAGATAAAGACTTAATAGTGAAAAAGATAATTAAAACGGACTAAATAAAATAAATTCAAAAAAACCGGATTGATGTCAATCCGGTTTTTTTTTGAACTGTTTCATTCTTCTTTATCCCATTAATAAAGCACCTGCACCCGCAAAAATTCCTATCAAAAGAGCCAGGGCATAAAATGAAAGCAGGACGATTGTAATGACACCAACAAATTTAAAATGAGCTTTCATCCATCTGAAAGACATTGTTAAAGAATCTGTATCATTGAGTTGCAAAGCCCGCTTGAGATTCGACGAAAATCTGTATAGATATAACACCGGGAAAAAATATAACAAAGCAATTACCAAATAAATAACAGTAAACATTGTTGTTGGCATGTTTCCACCGGGGCCTGCACCCGGAAACTGACTGAAAAGCTGAAAAACAGCGCCAACAAAAAAGGCCATTAGAACCAATAATGCAA
>CAZVTW010000642.1:0-3207 GCA_964629805.1 uncultured Bacteroidales bacterium
AATACACATAAATTTATATATTTGTTTTGTTTAATCAAAAATTTGAAAATATGACTTTTACAACATCCACTTTTAGATTGTTTTTTCTTGCCTTGTTTTATTTTATTTCTGTTAATACGAATGGTCAGATTCAGGGATTCAGCCTTCTGAATGAACCAATAGATATCAGTCCCGATTTTAAAAATTTCAAAAACACCTATTATCTTGCTGATAGCCTTGCAGACTTTAATCCTGAATCAGGGAAGGGAAAAATCAGGTATGCAAGATGGGAATATAAAACTCAAATGTCCTTTAATAATATGTTAGGGGGATTATCTCCGGTTGATCAAAACGAATTCCCTTCAAATGAATATGAAGACTCTCCTGAACTGCCATTTTCTGTTTCTTTCGTTTCACCCAGGACAATACGTATAACAGCAAATTCAGGGCCTGAATTCAATACAGGAGAAGAATCACTGATGCTGATAAACGGGAAAGCGCCGGTTGATAAATCATGGGAATATTCTAAAACAGCAGATGGTCACCAATATAGTTCTGATGTTGGGAAAATAGTCATTCAGACATCACCCTGGCATATCAGAATTTATAATGCAGATGAACGTGAACTAACGTCAACGATTCATATGAGCGATGTAGGTGGAAAAACTTTTACTCCTGTACTTCCTTTTTCTTTTGTACGGCGCTCTGAAGATTATTCGCGCAGTTTTTCAGCAGCTTTTAACCTTGCACCCGGTGAAAAAATATTTGGCTGTGGTGAATCATACCAGCAATTTAACAAACGCGGGCAAAAAGTTGTCTTGTGGACAGATGATGCAAACGGCGTTCAGAATGAAAGTATGTATAAACCAATTCCGTTTTACATGAGCAACCGCGGATATGGTATTTTTATGCACACCTCTTCTCCGATAACCTGCGATTTCGGAAAATATTTTGACGGGGTCAAATCGATGATGATAGGAGATGAGACACTCGACATATTTATATTTATTGGTAATCCGAAAGAAATACTCAATGAGTATACCAATCTGACAGGTAAGCCGGAATTGCCTCCACTCTGGTCATTTGGTTTTTGGATGAGCCGTATCACATATTTTTCTCAGGAAGAAGGAATTGCGGTCGCAGATAATCTGAGAACCCATAAAATTCCGGCAGATGTAATTCATTTTGACACCGGCTGGTTTGAAACCGACTGGCGTTGTGATTATCAATTTGCTCCTTCACGCTTTGATGACCCGGAAAAAATGATAAAAAAACTGAAAAAAAATGGATTCAAAACTTGTTTATGGCAATTACCTTATTTTGTACCTCAAAATACATTATTTGATGAGATTGTCAAAAAAAATCTGTATGTAAAAAACAGAAAAGGAAATTTACCAACAGAAGATGCCATTCTCGATTTTTCGAATCCAGAAACTATTTCCTGGTATCAGGATAAAATAAAAGGCCTTCTTGATCAGGGAGTGAGTGTTATTAAAGTTGATTTTGGTGAAGCAGCGCCGGCCAGCGGTATTTATGCTTCAGGAAAAACAGGTTTTTATGAGCATAACCTGTATCCTCTCCGGTATAATAAAGCAGTGTATGATATTACAAAACAAGTGACCGGCGAAGGAATTATCTGGGCACGAAGCACCTGGGCCGGCAGTCAGCGTTATCCTTTACACTGGGGCGGCGACCCGGCAAACAGCAACACAGCAATGGCTGCAACCTTACGAGGTGGCTTATCAATGGGCGTTTCCGGATTTTCATTCTGGAGTCATGATATTGGTGGCTTTGTAGAGAAAACACCTGAGGCATTGTACCGTCGATGGACACCATTTGGGATGCTAACTTCACATGTCAGAAGCCATGGCGCTCCGCCAACAGAACCATGGGAATATGGTGAAGATTTCACTGATGCATTCCGAAAAGCCGCAAATATACGTTATCGATTAATGCCTTACATCTATGCCCAGGCCAAAGAATGCACAGAAAACGGATGGCCAATGTTAAGGGCATTATTTGTGGAATTTCCCGATGATGCCGGTTCATGGCTGATAGATGACCAATATTTATTCGGCTCGGATATGTTAGTTGCTCCCTTATTTGAAGAAACAAAATCGAGGGATGTTTATATTCCTGAGGGCAAATGGATTGATTATCAGACAGGGGAAGTTTATTCAAATGGATGGCGCCATATTGAAGCCGGTGAAGTTCCGGTTGTGATGCTTGTAAAAAACGGGTCTGTAATTCCGCATATCAAACTAGCCCAGTCTACGGAATTCATGAAATGGGATAAACTGGAATTCAACGTATTTGTTGATGATAAAGATAAAGCACAAGGACTTGTTTATCTGCCCGGTGATAAGAAACTCACCAGGATTGAGATTTATAAGGAAGGAAATGACTTTAAACTCAAAGGAGACCCGTTTCAGGGTAAGTTAAAATACGAAATATCTATGAAGTAAAACAGCATTTTAAATCGTATGGTTCTGAAAACCAATAAAAAAACTCCCGATTAACCGGAGGAATTCAATCCCCTGGTTGAAAAGGAGTATTATTATGATAATTTTTTGGTTTGGAGTTCACAATGCTTTAACTCCGTATTCACATCAAACTTTTCCCGGAGAAATTCCAGTGTTCTGTTAGCAGCATAAACAGACCTGTGCTGACCTCCGGTGCATCCAAAATGAACAGCCAGGTTTGTAAAGCCTTTTGTCAAATAATTTTTAACAGAAATATTCAGCATGGAAAAAACATAAGACAAAAACTCCTGCATATCAGCTTCTTTATCAAGAAACTCGATGACTTTGCTATCATTACCGGTCAGTTGTTTGTATGTCTCGTATTTTCCCGGGTTATGGATAGCCCGGCAATCAAAAACATATCCGCCTCCATGTCCTGATTTGTCATATGGAATTCCACGTTTGTATGAAAAACTTGATATACTCACCGTCAATTTTACTGAATTTAGTACAATTTGGTTAAGTTTTTCAGAAGATGGCAATTCCTGCACGAGGTGTATCAAATACGAAAGTCTGTCATCAAAATGACCAATCGACAGGAGGGATTCAATATTTTTGAACGCATATGGAATGCTTTGCAAAAAATGTTTTTTGCCCTGGAAAAATCCACGATAACCATAAGCACCCATTGCCTGCATAATACGTAAGAGAGCAAAACCATAAAACTGTTTCTCAAAATCCGGTTGATATATGGAAGTATAATTGC
>CAZVTW010000643.1:0-3207 GCA_964629805.1 uncultured Bacteroidales bacterium
TCGATAACAGAGCTGTTAGTAGAAATGAGTTTTTGCAGGAAAAAGAAATCCAATACATGATTCCCGTAAAATTCCGGATTTATAAAAGCAAAAACCTTAATGCCTATAGCGACGACTATGTATATGTTCAAAACCAAATGGATATCCTCAATAATTTCCATGCAGAAAATAACACAGGATTCCGTTTTTACCTCAGGCCGGATATTGAGTTTGTTCATAATGACCGTCGTTTGATAATGGGCTATTTTTTTGAAGCCTTCTTCCAAACCCTTTTTCATCATTCAAAAGATGCTGTCAATATTTTCGTTGTTAAAAATCTCAAAAAAAGAAAAGGAGGTAAAAATGCATTAGTCAGGGGAACCTATAACAAATTAACAAATTCGGTCATTTTAAAAAGCAATACCTACTCGTCCACTTTAACACATGAACTGGGACATTTTTTTGGTCTGAAACATACACACAGGCATTATGACAAAGGGAAATACAGACAGGAAGCCGTTTCGCGAGCGCGAACATTTAAAGGGCCGTTCAGAACCGGCAGGATATGTGAGAAAAACGGAGACGGAATCTGTGATACGCCTGCCGAGCCTTTAATGTTGGATCTCGTGGACATAGACTGCAATTATTTGGACACAATTATATATGATAACTGGGGTGATATTTACAAACCTTCTACAAATAATATCATGTCATATCCTGCTTTCAGGAAATGCCGGAATAACTTTACATCAGGACAAATAAGCATGATGCAGCAAACGGCTCGTAATAAAGATGTCAAAGGTTGGTATTGTAAGGCTGATAACCACAACAAATCACTTTGCAAATATTTTGCAGATGTCTCAGAACCGGATGATTTCAAGGAAATGGCCAGACTGCTTACATATGATTCAACCTATTATCATACATTTCATGGCGCTTTTATGGGTAAAAATGAAGAACCTGTATTTGCAGATACTGACTGGAAGAAAATCATCATCTACAGAAATATCAATCATCTTAAATTTCAACTTCAAAAAGGAAAGGTTGCTTGTGAAGGCCTTAGACTCCAATTATTTGATGAACAAATGAATTTGTTGTTCGAAAATTTTACCCAACCCTTACCAACAGTTGTTATATATGAAAAAAATATTGACAGGGGAAAATACTTCCTGAAGATCGATCCTGTCAGATATGTTGAAAAAAATGTTGACTTTTACATTACCCTTAGCATACCAGAATAACTGTCTAATCAATTTCTCCGAATCAGACTGCTGATAAAAACATTTTTTTCAAACATGTAATATCTTTGTAATATATTTTTACATTGATTTTTTGTCAAACTTAATTAACTTTATTGGTTTGGGTACGTTAAATAAAGAATAATATTTTCTGAACCAATACATCATATACCTAAACAATATTTAGTCACATGTCAGAGAAAAACAAGTTTTGGGAATTACGGACAAAAGCGGAAAAATTACTGAAACAAAAGGGGCAGCCCGGAAACGGGGCCTACCTGGAAGATGTTGAAAATCTTGTGGAAGAGCTTAGTATTTTACAAATTGAGCTGGAAATACAGAATGAAGAGCTCAGGACAAGCCAGATCGAAATAGAAAAATCACGTCAAAAATATTCTGAGCTGTTCAATTACGCACCTGTTGGATATTTTATACTCAACCGTTTAAGCAACATCATTGATGTCAATCAGACCGGATGCACCATGCTTCATATCAAAAAAGACCTTTTGCTTGCCAAACCTTTAATGGCTTTTATTCATAAAGATTACAAAACAATTTTTTATAAACACATCAAAAAAACCTTCGAATCTGAACGTATCCAGGAATGTGAAATCAGGATTGATGATCTCGAAAAACAAACACATTACCTTCATCTCCAAAGTGTCAGATATCTTGACAAACCTGCAGGCCAATATCTTTGCCGCACTTCTGCCAGAGATATAACCGAACAAAAAACAGCGGAGAAAAAATATGAAGCCAGCAGAAAAAAACTTGAACATATATCTGATGTCCTGTTTGACTTTGTTTATGAATTACAGGTTGAAAACCATAAAGGTCAGATTTTATGGTATACCGGCGCATTGGAAACTATCACCGGATACACTATTGAAGAGATAAATGCACTTGAACACGGTTTTTTTTCAGTGATTCACCCTGATGACCGTAGCATGATATCCGGACGGAATTATGATGAGTTGCTTAAAAATGGATTTTGTTCAAATGAATACCGGATTATTGCTAAAGATGGCAGGGAAAAATGGGTGCTGGATAAAATAAAGCCATCCACATTCACTTCACCCAAAAACGGACATTCCATTATCGGCGCCATTGAAGATGTATCTAAAAGAAAAGAATTTGAAACGGGGCTTAGGCTCAATGAAGAAAAATTCAGGACACTGTTTAACAGCGCTTCAGATTCAATTTTTATCCATAACCTGAATGGCAAATTTTTGGAGGTGAATGAGGCTGCCTGCAAAAAACTTGGATACGACCGGGAAGAAATGATGCAACTGACTCCTGCTAATATAGACAGCCCTGAATTTGCTGAAAAAGTCCCGGAAAGAATTGAATTGTTGAAGCAGAAAGGGCAATTTATTTTCGAAACCGGTCATCTTTCAAAAGATAATAAGTATTTTCCGATTGAACTGAGTAGCAAAGTCATCAATTTCAACGGCGCAAAAGCAGTATTAAGCATTGCCAGGGACATTACAGAACGCAAAAATGCCCAACGAAATATTATTGAAAGTAAGCAGCGATACAAAAGCCTCTTTGATAACTCACTCACAGGCATCATTTACTTCAACACCCGGGGAGATATTCTTGAGGCTAATTCAAAGGTCATTGAAATGTTGGGTTCGCCTTCTGCTGAGGAAACAAAAAAAATCAATATCCTCAAATTTAAACCACTGATTGATATTGGCGCTTCAAAACAGTTCCTTGAATGTATAAAAAAAGGCAAGCCGGTATTCAAAGAGGCACAATACACCAGCAAATGGGGAAAAACACTTTACGTCAGATACTACTTTAATCCCATTTATGATAATGACGGAATAATTATCGGGCTTCTGGCTAATCTTGATGATATTTCCGAGCAAACAATAGCAAATAAAAAACTCAGAGAAAGTGAAGAAAAATTCAGAAAAGTTATTGAACAATCGGTTGATGGAATCGTGTTGTGCAATCAAAATGGTGAAATAATCGAATGGAACAA
>CAZVTW010000644.1:0-3205 GCA_964629805.1 uncultured Bacteroidales bacterium
AAAGTAGTTTCTTTCGGTTGATAAAAGAATGAAAGTCAAACTGATAAGTTTGACTTTCAAAAATTGTTTTATTATTTTTTATTAAATCATTGCCTTTCCAGTTGAATATGGAAATATTATTGCTTGTATTAAAACCATTAAACAATTATGGTCCGGCCTGAAGATCAATTGTAACATTCGTTAGATATCTGTCAGAAGCAAGATTTTGAGATAACAGATTTTGACCTAAAGGAGTATTGGTTATCACATCTGCAGTAGCTAATTCCCAGTGTATTGTAAAATCATTTTGACTTATATCTCCGGCGGACTGTCTGTTTTCACCCTGAATAACCATATTTGATCCAGCTACTTCATTGAGATTTCTCATTTCAGCTTCAGTTGGACCTGCAATAATATTCCAATTATCTGCTGCAGCATTTCCCTCAGTACATGTAGCACAATTAAATGTAATCCAAAAGGCAACATTATTGGTGGACATGGTATTTGGTGTTGCATTGTCTACACCATTTATGTCGTTTGGGTCATCAGGATACATATCAAGATTCCAGTGTCGCGAAGATGCTACAGTTATTCGCGTATCATATTGACTTGCATTTTGAATACCATTCGTATATGCATCAATGGTATTAACAACAAATTCAATATTTCCGCCAGTTACGACATTCAGTCTTAAAATTGACTCAAGCGTAATAGCAACAGGTATAACCTTTGTATCACTGACCTGAGCTGAAACAGCTTTTCCTATAAGGATAAGCGAGATTACGAGATAAATTACTTTTTTCATAATAGATAGGTTTAAATTTTACTTCAATTAATTCATAAAAAAAATATCATTGATAAATATTATTATAAAGTTATTATAACTGAGATTTAAAATAGTGTTTAGATATTCGGATAAACTTTAAAACCCAAAACCAATATATCATCAGTCTGATCAAAACGCGTCCCTTTCCATTTCATCAGATGGTGGTCCAGTATATTGGGTTGTTCGGTCATGTCAACCTGGTGCATGTCATAGAGCAGTTTCCGGAAATTTTTAATCATAAACTTTTTACCGGTTTTCCCCCCAAACTGGTCTGCATATCCATCAGAGAAAATATAACAACTCACGGGGCTGTCAACTTTTACCTGGTGCAGGGTAAATTTCCGCTCCTGTTCTATTTGTAATCCGCCAACACTGTAAATATCTCCTTTTAATACATGTAATTTCCCGTTTTTGACATATACAAGCGGGTTCTTTGCACCGGCAAATTCAACCATGTTTTCCTGCTTGTTTACAACACACAAGGCGATATCCATGCCATCCCTGTTTGATGTTGTATCCTGCTTCAGGGCCTTGCGAATACCTTTATGTAATTCTTCCAGTATCCTGTTTGGTTTGGTAATTTGCCGTTTATCAACAATTTCTTCTAAAAGGTTCATTCCAACCATTGAAAGTAAAGCGCCTGGTACGCCATGCCCTGTACAGTCAATAGCAGCCACAACATGTTGTAATTTTGTCGAGTAATGTATTTGTTTTACATCTCCTTTGTCTTTTGTAGGACCGGAACCATTTGTACCTGAACCGTTTGTGCCGTTTTTTTTCTCTTCCAAACCCTCTTTTCCATCTATGTGAGGTTCTTTACCATTGGTTTGGTTAAACCAGTAATAATCTCCACTGACCAAATCTTTTGGTTTAAAATAAATAAATGACTCCGGGAAAAATTCGCTGAAATCGTCTTTAACCGGCATCATCGAATTTTGAATTCTCACGGCATAATTAATACTGTCTTTGATGTTTTTATTTTGCCAGTCAATTTTTTTAAAAGCACGTTCAAGTTCTTTTTTTCTTTTTTCCAGGGCTTCATTTTGCTGTGAGATTTGTTTGTTTTGTCCTTCAAGGGTAACATTCGCCTTTTTCTTGGTTTTGTAATTCCTGTAAATAAATATTGAGAGGCTAATGATTAAAATAAGGGCTGTGACAATAAAGTAAATAATGAGTTCCTGGTAACTCTGCCTGATTTTTTGCTCTCTGATGACTTTTTGTGTATGTGCTTTTTCAAGTTCCAGGTTTTTTATCTCAAGCCGTTTGAGTCTGTCCATTTCAAGCAGTGAGTCTTCTGCCATTTTCAGTGATTGCAGGGAATCCTCAATGATTCTTGCACGCAGTCGTTTTAATTCAAGTTCGGCTTCTTTGGCACGTTTTTCAGCTTCTGCCGCTTCTAAGGCTACACGTGTTTCCTGGATTTCTTCACGTGTCTTTTCTTCTTTTTTCTTAAAATCCTGGGTAAGATCCTCCTTGAGGCTTTCATTCTCTATATGTTGCTGGTATGAAGTGTATTTTTGTTCATATTGTTTTGCTAATCCAATATTCCCAAGATGACTATGACACTGTGCCAGAAGATTATATGAATTCAGGATGAGCTGGGAATTTCCGGATTCATATGAAATTTTTAGTGCCTCCTCAAGGGTGTTGACAGCATTGTCATATTCCTTGTTTTGTTTGAGGATATAGCCATAATCAACCAGGCCCGAGGCGATTTCTTCAAGATCATTGGATTTTCTTTTTATTTCGAGGCTGCGTTTAAAATATTTCTTTGCCTGGTCAATGTTTCCCAAATCAATAAAAATGGAGCCAATATTACTGTACAGTTTTTTTAAACTTTGAAAATCTTCAATGGCTTCGAGGTTGTTGGCTGCTTTGATAAAATTGTCCGTGGCTTGTTCCAGCATTTTCAGTTTCCAGTAGATAATGGCAATTTTATTGTAATAAGCAGCAGATTTTTTATACTCCTGAATATTTTGATTTTTGATGGCCAGGTTTTCGTATTCTGTTATTTTTTTACGGATATTCTCCGGGAGCACCTGACTGTACGAATTCGTAGCACAAAACATCAAAAACAAAAGTGTCGTAAAAAACAGGTATAAATAATATTTGTCAAAAAATGTTTTCATTTTTTTTTTGTATTCTGTATCTTTGACCCTCACAATAAATCATTTACAAATATACAATTGTATTTAAATATATACAATGATGAATGAATAAGTGTGTAGAAATTCATCATAACTATGTTATATCAATGTGTATTTATGCAAATGAACAATTGTACAGTTAAAAAGGTTTATACCAAGTTACAACTATTTAATCACTAATTCACAATAATTTTTATGAAACATCACATTTTTTTGACGAATATCTTTTTGATTTTCGGAATTTTACATGTTT
>CAZVTW010000645.1:0-3198 GCA_964629805.1 uncultured Bacteroidales bacterium
AGAATCAACTTCTTCTTTTTTGGTGCTGTATTTACTCATGTCCTGTTTGCGTCTTTCTGCACGTCGCAGGTGTTCCGGCGGGGTTTGAACCGGTATATGTCCTTTCATCAGTGTTGAGACAACATCCTTATTTATCTTGTCAAGCATTGTCTTGAACAACTCATAGGCCTCAAATTTATAGATCAAAAGCGGGTCTTTTTGTTCGTAAGCTGCATTTTGCACCGATTGTTTCAAATCGTCCATTTCCCGCAGATGTTCTTTCCAGGCTTCATCAATTGTATGCAGAACAATGGTCTTTTCGTATGAAGTAACAACTTCTTTTCCTCTCGAATTGTAGGCTTTTTCAAGATTGACAGGTATTTGGTAGACCCTGGTACCATCTGAAATGGGAACAACAATATTTTCATATTGGTGCGAACTTTTCAGATACACTTCATTAATGACAGGTGTAGCTTGCCGGGATATCAATTCTATTTTTCTTTTGTAGGTTTCAATCGAAACGTCATACATCCTGTCTATGATGGTTTCAACATTCAGTTTCAACCATTCTTCGTTATTGACCGGGCTGTCAATGGACAATACCCTGATCAGTTCAAGCTGGAATTCGTCAAATTCACTGTTTCCGTGATGTGTAGAGCCGATGCTGTCACAGACATCAAAAAACATGTTGGCGATATCTACCCCGATACGTTCTCCGAACAAGGCATGTCTTCTTCGTGTGTAAATAACTTCCCGCTGGCTGTTCATAACATCGTCATATTCCAGCAATCGTTTTCTTGTGCCAAAATTGTTTTCTTCAACTTTTTTCTGGGCACGTTCTATTGATCTGGATATCATGGAATGCTGAATAACTTCGCCTTCTTCAAGGCCTATCCTGTCCATGACTTTGGCAATCCTGTCAGACCCGAAAAGCCTCATCAGATCATCTTCCAGTGAAACAAAAAACTGTGAACTTCCCGGGTCACCCTGGCGACCGGCTCGTCCGCGAAGCTGCCGGTCAACACGTCTGGATTCATGCCGCTCGGTACCAACAATGGCAAGCCCCCCGGCTTTTACTACCTCTTTTGGTAGTTTAATGTCGGTACCACGACCAGCCATATTGGTAGCAATAGTGACTGCGCCCGGTCGTCCGGCATTCAGTACAATGTCTGCTTCTTTTTGGTGTAATTTGGCATTCAGCACGTTATGTTTAATTTTTCTCAGCTTCAACATTCTGCTCAATAACTCGGAAACGTCAACAGAGGTGGTCCCGACAAGCACCGGTCGTCCCTGTTCTGTGAGTTCTATGACTTCATCGCGAACAGCATTGTATTTTTCACGTTTGGTCTTGTAAACCAGGTCTTCCCTGTCGTCCCTGATGATTGGCTTATTGGTTGGAATAACCACAACATCCAGTTCGTAAATATCATAGAATTCGCCTGCTTCGGTTTCTGCAGTCCCGGTCATACCTGAAAGTTTGGTATACATCCGGAAAAAATTTTGCAGTGTAATGGTCGCAAATGTTTGCGTAGCTGCTTCAATTTTAACATTTTCCTTTGCCTCAATGGCCTGGTGCAAACCATCCGAATATCTTCGACCTTCCATGATACGTCCGGTCTGTTCATCAACAATTTTCACCTTATTGTCCATGACAACGTATTCAACATCCTTTTCAAAAAGGCAATAGGCTTTCAGCAACTGGTTGATGGTATGAACACGTTCTGATTTAATGGCATAATCTCCAAGCATTTTATCCTTTTTGGACAATTTGGCTGAAGCGTCCTCTTCGGATTTTTCAATTTCAGCAATCTCACTCCCGATATCCGGTAATACAAAAAAATCCGGGTCGTCAGCGGCTGAGGTAATCAGGTCTATGCCTTTGTCTGTCATCTCAACCGAGTTATGCTGTTCTTCAATAACAAAATATAAATCCTGTGTTACTTCGGGCATTCGTTTTGCATTTTCAGCCAAATAAATATCCTCAGTCTTTTTCATCATTGTTTTGATGCCCTGTTCGCTGAGAAATTTGATGGTTGGCTTGTTTTTCGGTAATCCTTTATGCGCCTGCAGTAGCTTAAAACTTCCTTTTTCCTTATCACCTTCTTTTATAAGTTTTTTTGCATCTGCCAGAAGTTGTGTGACAAGTTTTCGTTGTGCTTCAACAAGTCTTATCACTTTAGGTTTAAGTTCCCCGAAAAGTTGATCATCGCCTTTGGGAACAGGGCCCGAGATAATCAGTGGTGTCCTGGCATCATCAATCAGTACCGAATCAACTTCATCGACAATAGCGTAGTTATGGCCTCGTTGTACCAGGTCTTCAGGATTAATGGCCATATTGTCCCGAAGATAGTCGAAACCAAATTCATTATTTGTACCAAAAGTAATATCAGATAAATATGCCTGTCTCCTTTCATTTGAGTTGGGCTGGTGGTTATCAATACAATCAACGGACAGGCCATGAAATTGATACAATGGTCCCATCCACTCAGAGTCCCTTTTTGCCAGGTAGTTATTCACAGTGACAATATGGACACCACGTCCTGTCAATGCATTCAGGAAAACAGGAAGCGTTGCAACCACCGTTTTACCTTCACCGGTAGCCATCTCTGCAATTTTTCCCTGATGAAGCACTGTACCACCAATCAACTGGACATCGTAATGGATCATATCCCAGGTTATTTCATTTCCTCCGGCAAGCCATTTGTTTTTATAGATAGCCTTGTCACCTTTTATTTCAACAAAATCCTTATTTGCAGCCAGGTCCCTGTCAAAATCATTGGCTGTGACTTCTATGGTTTCATTTTCGAAAAACCTGCGCGCCGTCTCTTTCATTACAGCAAATGCCTCATGATGAATCTCATTCAGCACATCTTCTACTTTTTCATCAATATGCTTTTCTATCTCATCAATTTCCTCATATATTTTTTCTCTTTCATCAAAATCAATGTTTTCTTCAACAATTTTATTCTTGAGATTCTGAATCTGTTGATTTTCCTCACTGATATAATCCTGAATGCGTTGTTTTAAGGCCGGTGTTCGTGCCCGGAGTTCATCATTGCTAAGGTCATGCAGTTTTTCGTATTCTTCATTAATGCCTCCAACATTGGGTTGAAGCGCCTTTAAATCCCGTTCGGTTTTTGTACCGATGAATGTTGCTATTATTTTATTTACTAAATCACTCATAATATTATTATTCTTTTTCTGTACCTTAATTTGTTA
>CAZVTW010000646.1:0-3198 GCA_964629805.1 uncultured Bacteroidales bacterium
CAACTCAGGGAAATCGTAAAGATAAACAGCATAAATGAAATCATATTCTGTTCAAAGGAAATATCATCAGGTGAGATTATTCAGCAAATGCTGTTACTTTCAGATGATGATGTTCATTTTAAAATAGCTCCCCCGGAAAGCCTTTCTATTATCGGAAGCAGTTCAATACATACACCAGGTGACCTGTACACCCTTGAAATAAATTCAATAGCCAAAGAATCGAATAAAAGATTCAAACGATTAGCAGACATTACCTTAAGCATTACGTTTGCCATCATTTTTCCTATACTGGTATTTTTTGTAAAAGAACCGTTAAGGATGCTTAAAAATTGTTTTTTTGTCATCATCGGTTACTATACATGGGTTGGGTATTACCAATCCCCTAAATCCTCAAATTTTCATCTGCCGTCCCTAAAGCCTGGCATTTTGAATCCGCTGGATGCTTTACAGGTCAGGAAAAAAATCAATATTGATCCTGGAAAATATAACATGCTATATGCAAAGGATTATACCCTTTTTACTGATGTTATGATTGTTTTCAGGAATATTAAATATCTTGGACGAAGAGTATAAAAGAATACTGATTAATTACTTCTCAAAAGTTTTAAATCCCTCACCAATAATTTCTTTGGCGTCAGTAACAGCAATAAAAGCTTCCTCATCAATCTCCCGGATATAGTCTTTCAAAATGGTCACTTCCCGCCGGCTTAATACTGTAAATATGATTGTTTTTTCAGCACCTCTGAACATGCCGTTACCAGGTATGTATGTACCTCCGCGTTTAATATCCTCAATAATCCTTTTTCTTATGGCTTCGTATTCATCAGAAATAATATATACCATTTTGTGGAAACTTGTTCCCTCCAGGGTCAAATCAATAACACGACCAGCAACATAAATGGTAATCCATGAATAGAGCGGAATTTTCCAATCCCCGAAAGCAACAAGCCCCAGGAGTACAATAACGGCATCTACATAAGAAATTAATTGTCCAAGCGGTAATTTTGTATACTTTTCAAGTATCATGGCAACAATATCTGATCCGCCGGATGTTGCTTTTGATTTGAAAATCAGGCCAAGACCAAATCCTATTAATAACCCTCCAAAAAGGCAGGCCAAAAGCAAATCTTCCTGTAGTTTTAAAGGATCAGGGTCTGTTATCATGAAATCCAGCAGATCCATGAAAACAGAGGTCAGCACAAAACCGATTATTGTTTTAATGCCAAAACGCGGACCAAGAATTTTTATCCCTATCACGACAAGGGGAATGTTCAGGATAAGGCCAAATAAACCAATTGGTATTCCTTCCGGCCAAAACGAAAACAACCCTTTGGTCAGGTAATGAACCACAATGGAAATTCCGTATACACCGCCAGGTACAATCTTATACGGTGAGATAAACAGAACAAAGCCTGCAGCAAGGATGAAAGAACCAATTGTGACAAGAGAATATGAAATAAACCATTTTTTTGAGAAGATTTTTTCCCTGATAATGAAAGCCATGATGATATGATTTGTTAAAAACGATTTTCAGTTTTATTTTCAGCTCCTTACGAATTATTCAACACAAATATCCGTAACATATTCAAAGCAGTTGTAGCTGATCGTTTTATATTCCTGAGCCTGTCATCTCCAAAATTATATTGTTTTGCGATGACCAACTCTTTATTGGCCACAGCAATCCAGACCGTTCCAACAGGTTTTTCATCTGTTCCACCTCCCGGTCCGGCAATACCGGTTACAGCAATGGCATAATCGGTTTTAAACAAATCAAGCGCTCCTTTTGCCATTTGTTCAACAACCTGTTGACTAACAGCGCCATATTTTTCAATATCATCAGCTTTAACAGACAATTTAACGGTTTTTACCTCATTGTCATAGGCAACCAACGAACCTTTAAAGTACGATGAACTACCGGAAACTGAAGTGATGAGATGAGAAATATACCCTCCGGTGCAGCTTTCAGCAGTCGATATGGTTAAATTATTTCTTGACAATAGTTTCCCGATAACACTTTCGATGGTATCCTCATCATAACCAAAAATATATTCCGGTATAATTTTTTCCAGCTTATTGACTTGACCCTGAATTTCATCCTGAATTTCATCCTGTTTCTCTCCGGCCCCGGTTAACCTGATTTTTATCGATCCGGGACTTGGCAAATAAGCTAACTGTATTTTTTCTGGCAGTTGTTTTTCCCAATCATTGAGTTTCTCAGACAGAAATGACTCTCCTATACCTGAAATAAGGATATTTTTATGATGGATATGAGGTGTCTTAAATTCTGTTTTGAGCCTGGGAATAACAAAATTTGTCATAAGGTATTTCATCTCATGTGGAACACCTGGCATTGATAAAAACAGAGTTTCCTTTTTACTAAAAATAAGCACAGGCGCTGTTCCCCTGGGATTTCTGATGAGTTCGGCCTTTTTGGGCACATGGGCCTGTTTTATATTAAGATCATTGAGCCTTCCATATTTGGGGAAAATAATCTTTTTGACATCTTCAAGTATATCATCATTCAGAATCAAATCAGTATCAAAAAACTCACATAAAGCTTGCTTTGTAATATCATCTTTAGTTGGACCGAGGCCGCCTGTGATAAGTACAACAGAAGTCTCATCATAAACATTTTTAAGGGCATTGTTTATCCCTTTACTGGTATCCGGAACACTAGTAATTCTTATTACTTTTATACCGATGAGATTGAGTTGTTGTCCTATCCAGGCGGAGTTTGTGTCTATGGTCCGGCCAATGAGTAATTCTTCCCCAATGGTTATTATTTCAGCAAAAACAGGTTGCATCGTATTATAAATTTTTGCGCAAAATTAGGTATTATTCATCTTGCTGCAATGTGTTTAAAAACTTTTAAGAAAAAATTGACCTTCCATTGGCTGAGGGGCAATGGAAGCGTCATGAAGAAGATGTGTTTGATTTTTATTTCAGGCACGCATTGCAAACGCGCGACAACTGTGGAGTGCAGACTCCCCTTTTTTCATGACGCTTACATGTCCTAACGGACATGTAAGGTCGGGGGTAGGTCCTTCGAAATTAGCAATCAGGCTAATAAAAAACCATTAAACAAAGTACTTTTCACTTCATCACCCTGAAATATAAATCCCACGCTTCAATGACAGACGCAGGACTGTGACCTTCCATTGGCCGAAGGACAATGGAAGCGTCATGAAGAAAGAGGGT
>CAZVTW010000647.1:0-3193 GCA_964629805.1 uncultured Bacteroidales bacterium
AAGCTTCTCGGAATGGATTCTATGGTGTGACAGCAGAGATTTGAATCATAAACAAGCGACCAGACCAACAATTTTTCGGTTTTCCTGGTATAGCCAACCAGACATTTTTTTAAACCAACCCGAAAAAAGTAAAGCAATCCCCATATTGTCCCGCCAAAAACAGCCCGGTTCCGTTCAACAACGAATATAATTAACCGGTTCAGGCCTGATAGCCTGATTTCCGGCGTATTCGTATGACCGGTTAATCATATTTTAAATGTTATTTTATTATTCTGTCAATATTAACAATATATAAATCATACCCACCTTTTCCTCCTGGTCGGTTTGATGAGAATATCATTAAATTATAACCAAAGACCTGTAAAAGTATTGGTCTATATTCATCAAATTGTGTATTAATCTTGTCGTCAAATTGATTCGGGGTGCTCCATTTCCCATTTTCAAAAAATGAGTAGTACAAATCATATCCTCCATTACCATTCACCCTATTTGAGGTAAATACCATTATTTCATCCTTTATAAATGGGCATTTGTCTTCGTAAATACTAGATAAAACAGTTTGTTTTTCTATTGATTTTATGTCACCATTCAAAAGTGTTTCTGATGAAATCTCATTATTATAAATAGCAGAATAAATGTTGTAAATGGAATCATTTCTGTCGCTACAGAAATACATTTCCGAGGCACTTTGATTATAAGAAGGGTATAAATTATTACCGACATCATTTATAATTGGAATATCTGTTGGTTCAGAAATAACAGCCTCTTGTGAAGAAGAATTCCAGTTTAAATATTCGACGAGCTTTATTTTAAATGTGTCGCTTAAATTGTTAGCATACAGAAATACTAAATCTCTATTAAAGTAATGAGAGAAGGGTCCCAAATCATCACTTTCAGTATTTACTTTTTCAAATAATAGTTCAGCTTGCTTTTCAAAAATAAGGTGGTCGTGTATAGTTAAATCTAATACATTGTCTTTATCATGATAGGAAAAGCTTAATCCTTTACCAATTATATTGAAATTGTCGCCTGACCTTGACCTATTAGTTGAAAAGTAAATATCTCTACCGTCATAGTCATATGGCAGGTCTGAGTTAAAATCATCATATTCTGAGTTTAGACCATCAAGGTTTTTTGGGGTGTTATTTACTATGATATCATATTCATAGTTGTAATTATTAGGACAACCAGATAATGAGATAAGTAAAAGCAGGTAACAAATTTGTTTCATTCTTTCTTGGTTTTTATAATTGTGCACAACGTTTTACAATATGAAAGGGTTGGGTTTTCGGAGCGCGTTCGTATCCACCGAGGAAAAAGCTGATGCGAGTACAAATACTCGCAAACCACTGAACACCAACTGTTTTATATTGTGTGTTGTGGGGAGTTATTTTTTCAAGTCCTTTTCTAAATCAATTCATAGTTTTTCAAGTTCGTCAGTTGAAATCACTTTTTGGTATCCATTTGCTCTTAAACCATTTATCAATTGCTTATCTCCTGTCCAAAGCAATGATTCATTGAATTCGTTTAGTGAAATGAAAACAAAATCCTTTTTATCAATCTCTTTTGTTAATTCATACCCTCGATTTCGAAAACTCAAAGGTATCTGTCGTTCATCGATAAAATCAATGTTTTTATAAATCAGCCTTCTAGATTCTTGCAATTCTTCTTCTGCTAATTTTGACACTTTAAGAATCTTTTTCCAATGAAGATTTATTTCCTTTGTAAGGAAATTACACGTTCGAAATTTAAAAATCCCTTGAGAATTTAATATCAAATCACCTATTAAACTTTGAGTATTTAGTATCGCGCTAAAAGCAATATTCGAATCTACAACAACAATCATTTCAGATAGGTATCTTTATTCTTATCCCACCATGATTGGTTAATTTCATCAGCTAATCTATTTGCGTCAGATTGTGTAGCTTTTGACCTTGAGGTCACTTCTTGATAGTTAATATAATCAATTATCCTTTGTGCTCCTTCAACATCAATTGTGTTTGGTATTCTAATTAAAATCTCTTTATCTGTTCTCTCAATTATCATTTCAAATTCGTTTTTTCAAAGTTACAAATTAATCTAATTAGTTATGTCAGTGGTATATGATTAAATTCAAATTACTTAAAATTGTTTCAAGACTTATATTATCAATCTTCCAACATCCTGAATTCTGTCCGTTTTCGTGCAGATTCATTAATTCCCCACAACACCTCTTTATACGCCATATTGCGTTTATCATTATTATATCAACAGGTGGTTCAGGCGCTGAAACCCAATGCTTAACTGCAAATATAAAAAATGTATATTTTTAGTTATGTAGTAAAAGTAAAAATTTTTTTTGATAATATGAAAATTCTTGGTAAACCCGTAAACACGCGTTTGTCAATGCCTGTTTTTCCTGACGCACGGTCAATAATCAGTTTAAGGGATGTTGCATTGTAGGGTACGCTGTCTCCTGTCTGTTTCCTGTTTTTTGTTTTCTGGCCTTCAAACACATCATGTTTGGGTTTGTACTCTGCCAGATATTTTTTTACTAACTGCAGGACATTGTCAGGCAAAGGTATTATCTTATATTTATCTTATATTTTTTGCCTTTTCCTGATTTGACATGGACGACTTTTCTTTCAAAATTGACATACTTTACTGTGAGGTCTGGCAGTTCCTGCCTGCGCATGCCCGAGGCATATAACAAAGCAGCAATACATTTTTGTATCAGGTTTGTTGTATTGTTGATAACGCCGACGGATTATCGTGTTAGGAAATTTTAATTTCCCTTTTGCCGGTTAAATCGTGCACAGGCTTGATAACCAGTCGGTATAACGATGAGTTTGGCAATAAAGAAGCTTCTCGGAATGGATTCTATGGTGTGACAGCAGAGATTTGAATCATAAACAAACGACCAGACCAACAGTTTTTTTCTGTCTTTCACATCAATAATGTCATTTGTCTTTCAATTTTGCAAATGAGAAGATAAAAATGTTAATAATCCAATACCAAATAAAAATGCCACAAAAAAAAATTAAATAATTATTTGGCATTTATCATTTATCACTTAACACTTTTTTACCCAAATAATATCCGGATTTTTTAGACTCTTCGCTACCTGGACAATTACATGTCTCATTGCGGATACCTATCGGATAAATAGATTCCTCCCTACGGTCGGAATGACTGAGGTTTTTTGATTATGGGA
>CAZVTW010000648.1:0-3193 GCA_964629805.1 uncultured Bacteroidales bacterium
TAAAAATGTTTTAATTTGCCAAAATCTTTAATAAAATTTTTGGGACAGGGTACTATTTAAGTTTTTTTCTTCGCTGCAAATATAGTTGTAACACAATTTGTCTCGATTCAATCGAGAGAGGTTCACAGAGTTTTTTTCTCTCAGTGGTCCTCGGTGTACTGGCTTTTTGAGTTACTAAAACTTTTATAAAGATTTGAAAGTTTATGACAAAATCTGATGAATTTAATACGCTTGTTTCAAGTGGGAAATTGAAGGATAAAGTCCTGTTCAGACCTATTTTAATGCATTTTGCTGCCCGGTTTATCAACAAGACATATGCTGAATTTGCTTCTGATTACAAAGTACTTGTTGAGGCTAACCTGAAGGCGCTGGAATATTTTGATATCGACATGGTTGGATTAATTTCTGATCCATACAGGGAAACTTCTGCTTTTGGCGCCCCGGTGGAATATGTAAAAGAAGGTGTCCCCAAGTGCCAGAAATTGATAATTTCTGATATTGAAGATGTTAAAAATCTCAAAAATCCGGATGTATATAAATCTGAACGTACACTTGACCGGATACAGGCAGCCAGACTTCTCCAAAACAAACTCAACGGAGAAGTCCCGATTATTGGATGGATAGAGGGCCCGCTTGCCGAAGCCTGTGATTTGGCAGGTGTTGATAATATGCTGTTAAAACTCATGATGGACCCGGATTTTTCAAATTTGCTCATGGACAAATGTATGGTGACAGCCAAAGATTTTGCTAAAGCGCAAATAGAAGCCGGATGCGATATTATCGGAATTGGTGATGCTATTTGTTCTCAAATTGATACTGCAACTTATGATACATTTGTTAAAAACAGACATAAAGAACTGATAAACTTCATTCATTCCCTTGGCGGAAAAGTAAAAATGCACATTTGTGGTGACATAACACATCTTATACCCTCACTGGCAAAACTCAATATTGACATTCTCGATCTTGACTGGCAGGTTGATCCTGATTATGTATACAGTATTACCGGCGACAAGACCATACGATGTGGTAATATTAATCCGGTTGACATTCAAAATAAATCTGAAGAAGAAATATACAATATGTCCCGTCAATTGTTGGAAGAAGAAAATGGCAGACCATTTATTCTTTCGGGCGGTTGTGAAATAACGGTCAATACCCCACCGGAAAACTTATTGGCAATGAGAAAGGCATCTTTATTAAAACAATAATTATGATGAACGGTAAAAAATGTATTCCTGATTTTCAAAACATACTTGACATCCTGGATAAAAAAAGGCCATCCAGGGCAACCGCGTTTGAATTTATCATTGATGATGAAATGTGTTATGAGCTTGCTCAGGATACGAATAGATACCAGGAGGGCTCTTTGGATTATTTTAAGATGAGAATACAGGCATTTCTCAATGGTGGTTATGATTTTATAACAGTACCCTGTTGGTTTACTGAAACCCTGGCTTTCCCTAAAACGGATGTTCATCAAATGCAAAGCAGGTCTCAGAATGAAGGGGGACTCATCTCTGACTGGGAATCTTTTGAAAAGTACCCCTGGCCCGATCCTGCGAAAGGTCAATATGAGATATATGATCAGCTCGCCAGGGAACTGCCGGATGGGATGAAACTTATTGCCTGCAGCAATGGTGGTGTTTTGGAGAATGCCATGGACCTGGTTGGATTTGAAAATCTTTGCATTATAACCATGACTGACGAGAATCTGGCCCATGAGATATTTTCGGCAATAGGGGTAAGGTTATTAAAATATTACCAGATTGTTTCTTCATTTGATAGCGTTGGTGCTGTTATTGGAAATGACGACTGGGGTTTTAAAACACAAACCATGTTTTCTCCTGAAGCAATGCGGCAATATGTTTTTCCCTGGCATAAAAAAATCGTTGAAGCAATTCATATGGCCGGGAAGCCGGCAATTTTACATTCCTGTGGAAACCTTAACGAGGTAATGCATGATGTTATCCATGATATTGGATATGATGGTAAACATTCATTCGAGGATGAAATTATACCTGTTGAACAAGCTTACAAAGATTGGAACCAGGAAATTGCCATCATGGGAGGAATTGATATGAATATGCTTGCATCAGCCAGTCCTGAAGAGATTAAAAATCGCGCAGAAAACCTTATAAAAATGACCTCAGAAAAAGGAGCATATGCCCTTGGTTCCGGGAATAGCGTTGCAAAATATGTCCCTATAGATAATTTTTATGCCATGATTTCTGCTATTCAATGATTATTTTCGTAAATTTATTGGAAAATAGTTGAGGTATTGATGAAAATGAAAAATGCCTAATTTTAGTTCGTTTTTTCAATGCCCTTCATCTAATAATTCAAATCATGGCAACAAAATCTGCATCAGACACGCTGTTTTCGAAACAGAGTATACTGGAAGAAAATGAAAAAATTCAAAAAATTCAGGATGAGATTGTAAATTTTGGGGATCAAATAAAGCTGTTGAACAATAAAATCAATGAGATTTCTCAAAACAAAATTGGTGGTTTGGCCAAACTCATGAAAATAATTTCAGGTAGTAATGAAAATGTTGATGATCTCATGAAAGAACTTGAGCACCGTACTAAATCCTTCAGGCAATTAACTGCAAGTTTGGTCTATAGGTCCCTTTCACTGGAATGGAGAGAAGCTACAAGTAACATCAAAGAAATTTTTTCAGAGCTCGAAAAAATACAAAAATCCCCGGCACTTTATAAGTCGGGAGAAAACGACATAAAAAATCGTTATCAACAGCTCACAGGGGAACTCTACAAGCTAAAACAACGTACAAGATCAATAACCAAAATTATCAGGGAGGATGTGAGTTAATTCCTAATATCCATTTCATCGAGCAGGTATCCTGCATCAGCAAATTTATCAATAATGAAAAGTGCATACCTGATGTCCAGGCTGATGTTCCTGCATTGATCCGGATCATACATGATATCACTCATCGTACCATGCCAGTTCCTGTCAAAATTTATACCGATAAGGTGACCTTCTGCATTGATGACCGGACTTCCTGAGTTCCCTCCTGTTGTGTGGTTTGTGGCAATAAAGCACACCGGCATCTCACCTCCTTCAGAGTATGGTCCGTAGTTTTTTTCACGATAAATTTGCTTTAACTTTTCCGGTACATTATAATCATAAATATCAGGATTGTCTTTTTCCATAACTCCGCTCAGGGTGG
>CAZVTW010000649.1:0-3192 GCA_964629805.1 uncultured Bacteroidales bacterium
TAACCGGGTTTTTCAATTCAAGTCCTAAATACCTTGTTGTTAAATCTGCCATACTGTTCATTTTTAGTTGTTAAAATAGATGTAAATATTTAATCTCATTACGCTTTCATTCAAAACAAACGCTGTTGCTTTCCCACATGCTTCACCTTAATACCCAAATGATTATAAGCAAGTTCGGTTGCTTCCCTTCCACGTGGCGTTCTTTTAATAAAACCCTCTTTGATAAGAAAAGGTTCATACACTTCCTCAATTGTTCCGGGTTCATCGCCAACAGCAGTAGCAATTGTGCTTAGCCCAACCGGCCCGCCTTTAAATTTGTCAATAATTGTTGTTAAAATCTTGTTATCCATTTCATCCAGCCCAAGCTTATCAATATTGAGCCTGTTAAGGGCATATGTCGCAATTTCCATGTCAATTTTGCCTGTACCTTCCACCTGTGCAAAATCTCTGACTCTTCTCAGCAAAGCATTGGCTATCCTTGGAGTTCCGCGGCTTCGGCGGGCTATTTCCATGGCTGCCGGATCTTCAATTTCAATTTTCAAAATTGAAGATGACCGTTTAATGATGGTCTTCAGTATTTCAGCATCGTAATATTCAAGCAATGATTTTATACCAAACCTTGCCCGCAGGGGGCTGGTCAACAGCCCGGAGCGTGTGGTGGCGCCGATAAGTGTAAAAGGATTCAGGGTAATCTGTAATGATCTCGCGCTTGGCCCTTTGTCAATAACAATATCAATTTTAAAATCTTCCATGGCAGAATACAGGTATTCTTCGATGATGGGGCTTAGGCGGTGAATCTCATCAATGAACAAAACATCCTTGTCTTCCAGATTTGTTAGTATACCGGCCAGATCACCCGGTTTTTCCATGACCGGTCCGGAAGTGATTCTGATATTCACACCAAGTTCATTAGCGATAATGTGAGAAAGTGTTGTTTTTCCCAGGCCGGGCGGACCATGAAGAAGGACATGGTCTAATGCTTCGCCCCGCATTTTTGCAGCTTTGACAAAAATTATCAGGTTTTCAAGTATCTTCGATTGTCCGCTGAATTCACTGAAATGAGAAGGCCTTAAATGCTTCTCAAATTCTTTGTCTGTTTTTAAAACCTGTTCCTTTCTGATATCCATAATCTGTTTTTAGGGCTCACCGGATTTTTTTTTAAATTTGGAATACAGTTAAAAATGATAATTGATCCAATATTTATTAAGGCATTCTGTCCCTGTTTTTGTCGATTTTACTGCCGTCAATTTTATATTTTTCACCGTTTTTGTATGTGATTGTCAGGTACAAATTACCCTCAGGATCATATTTTCTCCAGTTTTTAACTTTTTTTCCCATCACATAGCGTCCTTCCTCTTTTACGCGTCCGTTTTCGTAGTAATAACGGTGTTTTCCGTTTGGTAAACCCTGAACAAAGTCACCCTTAAACTTTAACTGTCCGTCAGGATAATAATGTCGCCATTCCCCGTTTCGTTTGCCGGCAATGTAACTCCCCTCCTCACGTTCGTCATTGACATGGTGAAACCATTCTCCCTCTTTTTCTCCGGCTATAAACTCTCCCCTGGCGATTTCGCTGCTATCCCTTGCATATTCAATCATTTCGCCATTGGCCAGCCCGCGTTCAAATTCTTCAACGCGTAAAAGCGCGCCATTTTCGTAATACCATTTCCAGGTCCCTTCATATCTGCCGTTTCGATAACGGCCTGTCTGTTCAACCTGTCCGTTTCGGTAATAAAATGTCCACAATCCCTGACGTTGACCATTGGTGTAATTTCCTTGTGATTTGATTGAACCATCAGGGTAATAATGTATCCATTTCCCCTGCCTGTTATCGTTTTCATCAACAGCGCCAACACCTACAACGTGGCCTAGTTCATCGAAAACCCGGGCGCCGGCTATGTCTCCTTCTTGGGTGAATTCCTTATGCAAACCAACAGGAATTGTATCTTTATAAGCGCCAGTTGATTTTATTTGCCCATCAGGATAATATGTAGATTTTACCTCAATTTTGACAGTTTCCTCGTTTTGAGTCTCTGCCTCCTGTTGCCTCTTTTTAATGACAATTTCGCCATCAACATACCGAACAGCGCTGATTAAATTTCCGGACTCGTCGTATTCCCTGTAATAGCCGTTTCGTTTATCATCAACATAATAGGCTTCTGTTTTCAAATTTCCAGTATCATAATAGTGTTTCCAGTACCCTTGTTTTAATCCTTGCTCATCCCGGCGGTTGATATACTGTTTTTCTATTATCATTCCTTTATTATATGTTATCAGGGTATTGATGGTACCATCTTTTGCATACACCTTACCCTCACCATGTTTCTTATTATCTTTGTAAGGTGTTACCTGTTTTAACTCACCGGTTTTATAATAGTAATAAGATAATCCCTGTTTTTGATCATCAATATACAATTCTTTAGAAATAACAGAATTTGTATCTGTTGAATCAAGCGCCGGCCTGTAGGTATAAAAATACCCATTTTTTTTCCCGTGCAGATAATTAATTTTTTCCAGTGTGTCGCCCTGCTCATTATAAAACACCCATATACTGTCCAGTAAAAAATTTTTACGGTTACCTTCTGATTTGATTTGACCTGTTGGAAAGTAGGTTTTCCAGTAGCCATCAGGTTTTCCGTCTTTCATGTACCCCTCGCTGGCAATTTCTCCATTGGGATGATAAAAAATATTATACCCGTTCGGATCAGTTTTATTTTGTGATAACAGATAGGAACCGGCAAAAACAGTATAAAGTAAAACAAGAAAAGTTTGCCTGATGTACCGTTTCATTTCTATATTTCTTGTTAATTTCATGTTATTAGCCTGTAAAATTTCATGTATTTATGATATATTATTAACATGCATTTAACATTGAATTAATAATATAACGTATTCTTTTCTAATACCCTGGGATGTTTATAAGCCATAATTATTAAAATTTTCGTGATTATGAACATATACATAAAATGATGTTAAAATGTTAATAAAGATTGTTAATAATTCTCAAAAATCCAAAATCAATGGTTACAAACCCAGTTTTTCCGATATTTCAAGCATACGTTCAATAGGTTTGTATGCTTTTTTCATGAGGTCCTTCTCTAATGTCACCTCAGGTTTTTCGTATTCAAGACATACATATAGTTTTTTTAACGTATGCAATTTCATAAAATTACAATCACTGCATGCACAAGT
>CAZVTW010000650.1:0-3172 GCA_964629805.1 uncultured Bacteroidales bacterium
AAAGTTAAAGAATCAAGAGCAATATAATATTTTGAAATTTGAGATATGAAAACAAACCTGGTCTTTTCCCTTTTAATTATTTTGACCTTTCTGGCTGAAAAATCTGTGTTGGCACAGGAAGAAGAAATCGACAGAACTGATAAAGTGTGCGAAGAGTTTAAAGGATACGTTGAAGGAAACAATGGTAAAGCGCCTGGTGAAGGAAGTTATTTTCTCAATATGTTTTATTTTGAAGAAATTTGTCCTGAACCAGTACCGGTAAAAAAATCCGGACAGAAACCACAACAATCCATTAAAGATAAGATTGATGAATTATTAAAAAGCATCAACAGCAAAGGGTTAAAAACATATGCAATTATCCCGCCGCCTGCTAAAGAAGATGAATCTGCCCCTGCAATCAAAATGGATAATATGACATGTCTCACCACTAAACAACAAGATGATATTGACCTGTTGCTGACAGAAGACCTTATTTTTGACATCCCTAATAATTTTGAAACAGAAGCAGGCGAAGTTATCACCTATAGTGTTGGCGACAGGGTTTCCGAAAATTTTGAGAAAAAAATAAATGAGATAATAGTTAAGCACGCTAATAAACATGGTACTGTTAATGCGGCCAACATGCTTGAATTTCTTGTCGGGATACTTACAGACATTGATTTCCTGTTAATTGACAACGAAATCCTGGTGAGCAAAATATTGAACAAAATACGCTGTGCTTATGCAAATTCTGATGACGAAAATGATGAGAAAGCTCTTGTAACATTTGCAAACACAAGCCTGGATATCTTAATAGATGAACCAGCACAAAATAAATTGAATTGTTCTAATATCACCATTTATGATCAAAACAATGAATCAATTGAAATTGAACTTGGTGTTACAACTTTTAGTGAAGATAATATTACAATAAATTCAAGGACATCAGTATACATATTTGATACTGATAAATCTGAATTTAATTTTGTTGATATTAATAATTCGGAATATTCATTACAAATTACATTTGACAATAAGGATTTTGCTCAATTACATCAATACCTTTTTCCATATAATATTGAAAAATACGACTTACAACAAGAGAAAATTTTTGAGAGATTTGAAGAAATATCAGATGCCGAAAAACTTACAAAATTAGTTGAGTTCTCATCCTGCGAACTAGAAAATATTCCTATTGACGACAGAATAGATTATATCCGGCAATTAACCAATGGGTTCATTTACGAAAGACAGGAAGATTTAATCCTTGACCTTATTAACACCGTTGCTTCCGGTGATGATACAGAAACCCTTATAGCTGCCCTGAAAGATCAATGCCTACTGCAGGATCTGTTTAGTAAAATCCAGGATACCGGGGGTAAAGATAATGAAACAAGACTTGCAAAAGAATTATATGGTTTATATAACAAACAAAACGATGATATTCTTAACCAGGGATTGAAGAATATAGAGGAGAATTCAGAGGCAAATTTTGTGTATTTTGGCAATGACATTTTTCTCCCATTTATTAACGGATTGACAGGTGTCGAATTCTCTGTAAACAGGGAACCTGTTAATTATGTTTCTGAATTTATTAATGGATGCAATTTAAAATTTCGCGCAGATGTTCAACAATCAATCATAGTATATGCCGGAAATACGGTTGTTGATTACGGATCTAAGGAAATTATCCTTTGGAGACAGGAAAACATTGATCCTTTCACAGAAATTTCAGTTTACTTTGAAGAACCTGTACCCGGACACAATATTAAAAACCAGACAGTAAGGATGCCTGCAATATATTTTTATTACCTGATAGGTGAAAAAAACTTTGCGGATTTACAGGATGACATAAAAACAGCACTTATGATTGGGACATTTGCTATAGGTGTCGGTGAAATTGCTGCTGCAAAAACTACAATCCAGCTTATTCTTGGAATAGTTGATATCTCATTTGTAGCAACTGACTACACAATCAATGAAACAATTTGCGACCAGAATAATATTGAGCCTGGTTACGAGGCGTTCTGCTCTGCCTGGAATGATTTCGCAATATGGGCAGATGTTGTGCTGATTACCGGGAGTGTACTTGACAATGTTACCTCAAGTGTTTTAAGGCAAAAGGCAAAAAACAGCGTTAATTCATTAACAAACGAGCAATGGAATTACATTAAGAGTCATTTCCCGATAAAACATCATTTGCTGTTGGAATTCAAAAAATCCATAAAAAAATCTGAGGATTTTATGGATGAAATTGATGAATTATTCGGTGACCTGATTCATATTGATGGCGCTGAAGAAATCATCGTAAAACATTTTGAGGATTTGAAAAAAACAAGTGTGAATTCTACAAAGAGCCTACCAATGGATATAGGAAAAGCTTTTAAGAAAGACCTCGAAGCAAACTATGGTGATCTTATCCCTGTCTTTGCCACAGACCCGAACCTGGCAAAAGCATGGGCACTTCTGGACAAATCTCCTTATATCAGGCGTGTGCAACAAAACCTTGAAAATTTGCACATGGTTTTTCATTCAAGATACATCGATCAGTTCCCGCCGGATATTATTAAGACTATAAATGACAGCAACAACAAGGCAGAACTTCTTGATAAACTCTCAACATACCTTAAAAACATAGACGAAGCAAATCCTTTTAATGCTGCCACCTTCAACCAACTGCTCTCAAACTATAAAAAAATAGACCTGCCCAGGAAGCATTATAATACAGAATATGTATGGCCTCCCGGCTGGAAAACATCTACCATTAAATGCCGGAACACAGCAGTACCTTGCAAAGATATATTATCAAACAAAATAATTCCAGCTTCCCCTCCTTTAACAGACGAATATTTTTTGCCTCTTAATGGTACCCGGGAGCAACTTAATGCTATGCGGCACCAATACCCAGACCTGCCTGAGAAAAGCCTCACCACAATAAGGAAGGAGCTGCTTGAAGATCGCGACAGGATTGTGCGTGAAGCATTGGCAGAATCACCACCAAACAATAGTTATATGGAACTCCCCGAATACAAACAAGTTGACCAACTTATAAAGCAAAACAGCGAACAGGCCGGTCTCCTTGCTTCAGAAGGTCTGATGAAATATTTCGATCAATTCAAGCTCATAGATCGACCCGAACCCCTTGCCCACACATGGCCCGGCAATACGGCCGGGGTAGGTGTGTTTGACGGAA
>CAZVTW010000651.1:0-3143 GCA_964629805.1 uncultured Bacteroidales bacterium
AATTTATTTTTTACTATGCCGGACATGGCCTTCCACATGAGAAAACCAAAGAACCCTATCTCATGCCGGTTGACGTTGGTGGTTCGGATATTGAATTTGCCATTAAGCTGAAAGACATTTACGATAAACTTACGGAACATCCGACTAAACGCGTGACTGTATTTCTTGATGCCTGTTTTAGCGGTGGTGGACGTAACCAGGGGCTCGTAGCAGCCAGGGGAGTAAAGATAAAAGCCAAAGAAGAGATGGTTGAGAGTAATCTTGTGGTTTTCACATCCAGCAGCGGTAACCAATCGTCCCATCCTTATAAGGAGAAGGAACATGGGCTTTTTACATACTACCTGCTCGAAAAAATTAATGAGACAAAAGGCGATGTTACCTACAAAGAACTTTCTGACTATGTAAAACAAAGGGTGGCTTTGCAGGCCATTCGAAAGCTGAACAAAGAACAGCATCCGCAGACAAATATCAGTCCGGTTATTGAAGATAAATGGCAGCAATGGCGGTTGAATGAGTAGGAGATTTTAAAAAAAATCATTATTTTCGAACCGGAATAAATCAAAAATCTGCATCATGAAAAAAACAAACTCAATCTGTTTGTTAGGCCTGAGTCTGATAGCCGGATACTCATGCGACCAAAAAACAAAAACAACAGAAAATGAGACAGATAAAATAAACCCCAATGTTATCATCATGTTGGCTGATGATTTGGGGTACAATGATCTTTCCTGTTACCGGAATGCTCATCCGGCCTTATCCGATATGCCACCAACATGTCAAACACCTCACCTTGACCGTTTAGCAGAAGAGGGAATGCGGTTTACAGATTTCTATTGCGGAGCAGCGGTCTGTTCACCTTCACGGGCTGTTTTACTGACCGGCAGAAATGCTACACGTGTGGGTATCTACAACTGGATACCCGGGAAATCCCCTATGCATTTGCGTAATGAGGAAATAACAATCGCTGAAATACTCAAAGAACAGGGATACCAGACAGGACATTTTGGTAAATGGCACCTGACTTCCGAAGATATGGATCAGCCCATACCCAATGATCAGGGATTTGATTACAGCTTCTTTGCTTATAACAACGCAAGGCCTTCACATAAAAATCCGGTCAATTATCACCGCAATGGCAAACCGGTAGGGGAATTGCAGGGGTATGCATGCCAACTGGTCGTGGACGAAGCCATTAATTGGCTGGAAAAAGCCAAAAACAACGACAGGCCATTTTATCTGAATGTCTGGTTCAACGAGCCACATGAGAAAGTAGCTGCCCCGGACAGTTTGAGAGACAATCACCAGTACAAAAAGACATATTACGGTTGCATAGAAAACATGGATAATGCCTCGGGTAGGTTATTACATTACCTTCAGAAAAATGATTTGGTGGAAAATACTGTCGTCATGTTTTCATCAGATAACGGTTCTCAGGAATTGCATTCAAATGATCCCCTCCGGGGCGAGAAATGTTTTAATTATGATGGTGGAATACGGATTCCGTTTATCATCAGATGGCCCGGCAACATCCCGTCCGGGAAAATATCAAACGTTCCGGCAGGTTTTGCTGATATTTTACCCACAATTGCTGAATATACGGGGGCAAAAATACCTGGTGACAGGTCACTGGATGGTAAAAGCCTGGCGACGATACTAAACGGAACTTCCTCAACAACTGACAGGGAAAAACCAATCTTTTTTTACAGGTATTTTCATGAACCTATTTGCATGCTTCGCCGTGGTGACTGGTGTCTGCTGGGGTATGAAGATACAATAGCTTATGCTGAAGATTTGAATCAGAAGGAACTGGCCAAATTCAAACCCGGGCCGGACGAACAACCCTGGGCGCAATGGGGATTTCAGGAAAATCATATGGAAGCTATTCCAAACCAGGATCCGGCGTATTTTGAACTGTATAACCTGCGAAAAGACCCGGGGCAGAAAAATGATCTTTCCGGGAATTATCCTGAAAAAGTTAACAAAATGAAACAGGAAATGATACAACTATGCAATGAGATGATAACAGAAGGCGGGGATTGGTTTAAGAATTGATACAATATGCTGTCAAAGCACAATATTTCAGATATTATTTCAAATGGTGAAAATTCTTATGTTGAGTTTAAACTTGCAGAGACAGAAAACATAAAACTGGCCCGTGAAATTGTTGCTTTCTCTAATGCAAAAGGCGGATATCTTTTCCCTGGCATTGATGATAAGGGCCAAATAAAGGGTTTGTCCGGTTCAGGGAATGAGGAGCGAATCATGAATATTTGTAATGATTTGATAAAATCTTTGATAAAACCTGTTTATTATGAAGTTTAAATGTCCGGAAATAGAATAGCTGTCATTGAGATTGAAAACGGAATTAATAAGCCCTGTTCTACCATCGAAAAAGCAACAATTGACGCTAAGAGGAAGTCGATACAAAGATTTTTTATTCGTCACAGAAGCACAACACGTGAAATTACTGAAAGGGATCAACTTCAACGTTTATTTCAGCTCTCTTCAGGTATACAGTATGAAATTATTCCGGTTTCAAATGCAACTCCTGGTAGCCTGGATCAATATAAAATACAAAATTATCTTACCACATACTGCACAGGAGTCGATTTCCATGATGAAAACAAAGACGTCATCCTGGAAAATATTGAATTGTTGATAAAAACCAATGATGAATATAAACCTACTATTGCCGGCATGTTATTGTTCGGACAAAACAGGATTACCAAATTTCTTCCGCAGGCAGGCATTTCATGTGTTTCAGTTAATGGTGGTTCGTTGTAGGATGATATACAGGATCATAAGTTTTTTGAAAGAGATATTTTTACAAATTTCGATGATGCCCTGTCTTTTTTTGGGCGGTATAATACGCATACATTCAAAATTATATCAGGGCATAGGCAAAATAAATTGGATTATCCGGTAAATGCAGTCCGTGAAATCCTTGCCAATGCTTTTATACACAGGGATTATACGATTTCGGGCAGCAAAGATAAGAATACATGTTTTCATTGACAGGATTGAAATAATCAACCCCGGTGGATTACCAAACACCATTACACCTGAAAAAATGTTGTATGGAAGCAAATATCATCGTAATCCGTTCCTTGTTCAATACCTTTATGACGCCGGGATTGTTGAGC
>CAZVTW010000652.1:0-3132 GCA_964629805.1 uncultured Bacteroidales bacterium
TTGCAAAAATACATCTCAAAGACACACTGAATGGCTGCGAGGATTTGCACAAAGCAGCCAAACTGGATTTTACGATGGCTGAAAAGTATATATCGCGGTTTTGTGTAGGTAAATGACCTGCTAATTTGGACATGTGAGATTGAGAAGAGTTATACAATCTGAATTTGCATACATATTTTTTAACCTTCAATAGTAAAATAAAAAACCGACCCTTTTCCCAGCGTACTTTCAGCCCAAATGCTGCCCCCGTTTCGTTCAACAAAGTTTTTACAAATTATGAGTCCCAGGCCAGTTCCCTTTTCTCCTGATGTTCCGCTTGTGCTACATTGTTTATTATCAGAAAATAGCTGGTTTGCTGTTTCAGGCAACATGCCAATGCCATCATCTTTAATACTTAACACAATTTGTGTATGGTTTCGCCTGGCTTCAATGTGAATATGACCATCTTGATCTGTAAATTTTATGGCGTTTGAAAGCAGGTTCCTGATGACAGCTGAAATCATTTCCTTGTCTGCACAAGCTGTTAAATCTGACTGAATGTTGTTTTTTACGGTTATTTTTTTGTTCTCAGCATTTGTAGACAGAAAAGTAATGTTATCATGGGCAATTTCATACAAATTGATCTCTTCTTTTTTCAGTACTAATTGTTCCTGTTGGAGACGCGACCATTGCAACAGGTTATCAAGCAGAGAAGCCATCCCTTTTGCTGAAGTTAATATCAGCGTATTGAATTTTTGCAATTTCTCCTTTGGAAGATTTTTATGTTTTCTGTATATCAATTCTGCAAAACCTATAATGGTGTTTAATGGACTTTTCAGATCATGGCTGATAACTGATAAGAACATGTTTTTATTTTCATTGAGTTCCCTAAGCTGTTCATATTGTGATTTAATCTTTTCTTCAGCTTTTTTCTGTTCTGTAACATCAACAATGGTAGCAGCTATGTAAAGTTTTCCGTTTTCGCGCGCCCCGGAAAGTGATAACAAACCACTGAACAGACTCCCGTCTTTTTTGCGGAAAATTTTTTCATCCCTGGCATTGATATGACCACAACGACCAACGCCTTTTTGCATAAAGTTATCCAGGCGTTTTTTATGAGTCATCTGGCAACCGTCCCTCAGAAGTATTTCAGCAGGTTGATTCAGTACTTCATCTGATCTGTATTGAAAAAGCTCTTCTGCAGCAGGATTGAATAAAATGATTTCTCCCATGTTATTGAACAGGATAATGGCATCAAGGTTTGATTCAACAACTGCCTGGAGGTTATGATAGGCCTCTTTTTCAATAATTATTTTTTGTTTGTGAAGTTTTTCCAGGTGATTTTCAAGATGTGCTATTTTTTCCTGTAACTGTTTGATTTTTTTGGGATAAAGAATTCCGGACAACATGAATAAGATTTTTGGGTTGTTGTTAGTTCAATATTTTCAAATAAGCCAATATGTGTTATAATAATTTCATATTCAACATATAAAAACATAGATCAAGATTAGGGTTGTGGTTAAAATAATTCAACAGTATACGGAAATTTTTTTAATGTGTTACAGGAAATGGGTATTATAAATATATTACATCAGACTTGGTTAGTTCTGATTTTTAATTTTGGACATAAAAAGAAGCTGGTATAATTTGTATTGAGATTCCATATTACGCTCGGAATGACACTAAATCATATTCATACGGGATGGAGGTTGATAATGATAAACCATCACCAACTCCTACCCCTGCAAAAATACATAAATGCATAGTCATTTCTATTTCGGGAAATGTATGAAAGAAATCACAATATATTTAACGAATACCATTAAATAAGAGACCCTCCAATTATATTCTAAAAATGGCGGTTTTGAGATTATTCCTTTATTTTTGTAAAGATTAAAAAAACTGGCGAAGTCTATACATAAAAAAAAGACTTTCAATTTTTTAAAATTTGCCTGGTTTATAAATTCGTGACTCAAATGTATGACAAAGAATAACTTGTGATTATTATAGATTATTACATTGCCCCAAAAAATTTAGGCAACCACAGGCTCAATTCCGGTACATAGCTAACAATCAGGAGCACAACAATCATGGCAATAAACATAGGAAGCAGGGGTTTTACTACCCTGTCAATTTTGACATTTGCCACACTGCAGCCGATGAATAGTACTGACCCGACAGGTGGTGTACAGAGTCCAACGCTGAGATTCAACACCATGATGATTCCGAAATGAATTGGGTCAATGCCTAACTGGTTGACTACTATCGGCAGAAAAATTGGTGTAAATATCAGGACTGCCGGGGTCATATCCATAAACACGCCGACAAATAGTAACAGGAGATTGATAATAAGCAAAATAGTGATTGGATTACTGCTGATGGACAGTAGCCCTTCACTGACATTTTGCGGAATGTTTTCATAGGCCATAATCCATGAAAGTCCAATACATGTGCCAACAAGTAAAAGGACAATAGCCGTTGTTTTGACTGATCTGAGAATGACTTTTGGTAAATCTTTTACTTTAAGCTGTCTGTAAATGAGGGCGAGTACAAGAGAATACAAAACAGCCACAGCAGAGGCTTCGGTGGCAGTGAAATACCCGGCTACTATACCACCGATGACAATAATCAACATGAGTAAACTCGGGAGTGCATCCAGGAATTTTTTCGTACCGTACCAGGCTTCTTCTTTGTGCCTGATTGTCCGCCAGGTCATAAAAGCAAGAAATAAGAGGCCCAAAGCTGTCCAGATGAATGTGTTTATTCCTGAATCCAGGTTTGTATACGCTTTTCTAAGACCATAGATAGCTGTAAATATGATAGCAGTGGCAATAACAATTTTCAGGAGTGTTTTTATAACACCTTTTAGGCCTTTGTTTTTATAAATGAGTAGTGACATGGCTGTTAGCATGATTGCCAGTCCGGTCATAATTCCCGGTATATATCCGGCGACAAACAGGGCTGTGATAGACGCTCCGCCGCTCGCCAGGGAATATACGATGAGAATATTACTTGGCGGGATTGACAAACCGGTTGTAGCAGAACTGATGTTAACAGCAGCGCTGAAATTCTTGTTGTATCCTTCTTTATCCATTTCAGGGCCCATAATACTACCAATAGCAGAAGCAGAAGCAGCAGCAGAACCTGATATTG
>CAZVTW010000653.1:0-3128 GCA_964629805.1 uncultured Bacteroidales bacterium
ATCATAAACCGCAGTCCGCCGGATGGTGGATGAGGATTTAGGGTTTTTAATCCAACGAAGAGATCGGACTTTATGGACAGACTCTAATTATAGTTTATAGTAGTATGATTGTTTTATATTAACATATCATGAGGATAATGAATATTATTATAAAAATTCCGGGAACAGATAAGATGAGTTCACTCCCAAAAAAATTAGCATAATGATTTGAACAAGAAATATTTCTCATATTAAAATTTTAGGTTATAAGCAATAATTAAACTTTATCTTTTAGAAATCAATGAAATGCTTACCAATGGCAAACATCATTAAAAGAACGATAGGCTATCTTAAACGTGGTATTTGGATTGTTCACCTTGAAGACTTAGGCAAGTATAACAGATTTTTTGTTAAGCTAATCAGGGTTATATATATTACTTTAAAAGGATTTTACCGTGACAGGATATCCATCCGTGCTTCTGCTCTTACTTTTTTTTCTGTCTTGTCAGTTGTTCCTGTGCTTGCCATGGCATTCGGAATAGCTCAGGGATTTGGAATACAATCCTTGTTAGAAAAAGTTTTAAAAAAAACCTTTGAGGGGCAACAGGAGATTGTCAATTATATTCTGCGTTTCGCAACACAATACCTGGAGTCCTTTAATGGAGGATATATGGCTTTGGTCAGTTTATCATTCCTGTTGTATATATTCATGAAATTATTGATAAATATTGAAGAATCATTTAATGACATTTGGCATTTAAAAGAATCGCGACCTTTTATCAGAAAATTTACTGATTATTTATCCATGATGCTTTTAATGCCTTTTTTCGTGTCCCTGTCAAGCGGTCTGAATGTTATGAGTAAATATATCATTGAGGCTACTGAAAGCATACAGTTATTATCGTATTTTACTTCATATATTCTTCTCCTGATGAGGCTCATACCATATGTGCTTACCTGGCTTTTATTTATGATATTTTATATGGTCATGCCTAATACCAATGTCAAATTTTCCTCTGCTTTAATTGCAGGTATTGTGGCTGGCAGTATATACCAGATTGTTCAATGGGCTTATATTGCCTTTCAGGTTGGTGTATCACGATATAATGCTATTTATGGGAGTTTTGCAGCTTTGCCCCTCTTCTTGTTTTGGCTTCAGATAAGTTGGTTAATTGTACTTATTGGTGCGAAAATTTCCTATGCCATTCAACATGTCGACCATTATCAGTATGTACACGGTGAAGTAAGGGTGAGTATTTTTCATAGAAAAGTACTCTCGTTATCTGTTTTATATCATGTCATCGAAAGATTTGTTAAGGGGGAAAGTGCATTAACAATTCCTGAATTATCAAAAAAAACAAAAACATCAAAACAACTGGTCACAGAAGTTATTAATGACCTTATTGAAGCAGGATTTATTGTGTCAGTCACTTCAGGTCATTCCAAAATGGAAGCCTACCAGCCGGCCAGAGAACCTGCTACATTCAAAACAGGCGAAATCATTGAGAAGATAGAAAAAATAGGTGAAGGCAGAATACCAATTTCCGGCTCTGAGATTATTTCAAAAATCAGGGAGATTATTGAGTTATCTTACAATGAAATAAAACAATCTCACCAAAATAAATCACTCAGGGATTTGTAAATTTGGAATTTTTTTATACATGAGTCTACTCCTAAAAGGATGATTTTTGTAAAAATCAAGCCTGCCCTTGGAAATAAAATGTCGGCGGCATTTTAAATTTTTGAACCGGAGTTAACTATCTGTTAATGAGGATTCAAAAATTTAAAATAACGATGAGTTTGGCAACAAATGGACTTTTAGGAGTGGACTCATACATTATTTTGCAGGATTATATGTTTTAATTTCAATTTCACCCTGAAGGGCCTGTAAGGCGTTTAAAGCCAAGGCTTTCATCTCATCCTGACCCGGGTAAACAATAACCGGGGCAATATATGAAACCATATCCTTAATTAAATCAACCACAGCTTCATCAAATGCTATACCCCCGGTGAGTAAAATGGCATCAACGTTGCCTTTAAGTACGGTAGCATAAGCGCCAATCTCTTTGGCTATTTGATAAGACATCGCTTCCTGCAACAGCTTTGCTTTTTCATCACCTTTAACAGCTCGTTGTTCCATTTCATAAGCATCAATTGTGCCGAGGTAGGCATATAAACCACCCTCTCCGGTAATCATTTTTTTGACCTGTTCATATGAATATTCACCGCTAAAACATAGTTTAGCCAGGGCGCCAACAGGCAAAGACCCGGATCGCTCGGGTGAAAAGGGGCCATCTCCGTCCAGGCCGTTGTTAACATCGACAACTTTTCCCTGCTTATGGGCTCCGATTGTTACCCCTCCACCCAGATGAGCTACAACCAGGTTGACTTCCTCGTATTTTTTTCCGATTGATTTTGCATGTTCCCGGGCGACAGCTTTTTGATTCAGGGCATGGAAGATAGAAAGCCGCTCAAAATTCGGATGTCCTGAAATTCGGGCTATATCCTGCATTTCGTCCACAACAACGGGATCAACAATAAAAGCCCTGGTATTTGGCAAGCCGGCTGCTATTTCATGAGCGATGAGTCCGCCCAGGTTGCTGGCATGCTCACCCATGATTCCCTCTTTTAAATCATGCAGCATTTGATCGTTTACTTCATATACACCGGATTCGATTGGTTTTACCAGCCCGCCCCTGGAAACGATTGCAACAATTTTATCAGTCTTTACATCAGTTGTGGAAAGCTCATTGAGTATGACATCTTTTCGGTATTCAAATTGGTCTGAAATCTTTTCGAAGGTTTGCAATTTTTCCCTGGAATGACGGATAGATTTTAGATAAACAAATTTATTAAACTCATAGACAGCTATCTTTGTCGATGAAGAACCAGGATTAATGATCAATATGGAATTTCTTTTCATGGTAAATTTATGTATTGGTATGAGTTATTAAATTTGGTGAAAACTTATCTAAAAAACAACTTTTATGATATAATTTACAGCAGAATAGCTTAAAACCTCTCTCACCTTGAAATACCCAAAAGAACCATTGCCCTGGTTATTGTAAAACCAGGCTTTCTTGTATCGTCCTATTTTCTGAACTCAGTAAATTCGAAAGATAAAGGCGCAAGGCATCGTTTAATCCCGG
>CAZVTW010000654.1:0-3121 GCA_964629805.1 uncultured Bacteroidales bacterium
AAATTTTCAAATTAATATAGTACCTTGATGAAAAAGAAAATTTTAATTTACACAATCTTACTTTTAACTATTAGTATTCCTTTGATAGCACAAGTCAGAATACATCCCGAAAAGGAAATATACCAGCCTTTAGATGAAATTACGGTGCTCAATCAAAAAGGGAATATTATTGTCAGTGATGCCAAAGGAGAAAAATATTTTGCTCATCTGGTAAAAAAAGGTATCCGCTTTACTGTTTCCGGAGAATTAGGCATTCACAAAATAATTCTAATTGATATTTCGGGAAATGAAATTGCCAGCCGTAATATAAAAGTACAATGCGAAACCAACATTTCAGACGCTGATTCGCTATGGTATAATTACATGAAATTGCTGAAATGGAACATTTTTAAAGGCAATGAGGCGAAAATTGTTCGTTACGATGATCAACCCTGGTTTATGTTTTCCGACTGGCTACGCGATCATGTAAATATCCTGAAAGGTAAAAAATATTATTCTGCTGATTTAAAAGACATTATTGATTTATATGCTGAAAATCAACACGAAAGTGGAATGATATACGATTTATATATGCCCATGTCAAGAGGTGTTTTTCAGGAGCGGTTTCATAACCACGAATTTATTAACATTTTGGAAGAAGAAAGGCATTTTTTTCAGCGGGTACCTGTTGAAAATGATGTGGAATTTTGGTTTGTGCAGGGCTTATTTGCCACATGGCAGGCCACCGGCGATGATGAATGGATGATGAAATGGTTGCCCACTGCAGTAAAAGCCCTGGAATACAACATGAAAAGCGAATATGTATGGTCTGAAAAATATCAATTACTCAAACGCGGATTCACCTTAGATACCTGGGATTTTCAACCCCCTTCGGATGTAGCACCCACTGGCGGTGATGTGATGGATGTGATTCCGGGAAAAACCAATTTTGGAATTATGCACGGAGATAACACCGGTTTTGCACATAGTTGTCGATTACTCTCAAAAATGTTGCAGTATGCAGGAGATAAGAAAAAAGCAGAACAATGGCAAAATACGGCAGATCAGATACTCAAACGTTTAGATGAAGTATCCTGGAGCGGAGATTATTATTATCATTTTGTACCTGAAGATAGCGGCTATAAACGGCCTGCTATAGTTGATATGAGTAAACAAGTATCATTAAGTAATGCCTATGCAATGAACCGGGGAATAGAACACGATAAGGTGGTGAAAATACTGGAAACATACCAACGAATAAAAAAAGAAATGCCGGAAAGTGCACCTGGGGAATTCTACTCCATCTATCCCCCTTTTCCGGAATTATTCGGCAAACATCTCAATCCCTGGCATTATGTGAATGGAGGAGTTTTCCCTTTTATTGCCGGAGAAATAGCCAAAGGAGCGTTTAATCACGGGTACGAAGACTACGGGAAAGACATTTTGTTCAGGGTGAAAAATTTATTGGAAGATAACAACGGAGAGTTCCCCTATTACTGGATTGGAAAAATACCCGAACGTCCCAAAACAAAATTCACTCCGTTAAATCTTCGCGAAATTGCAAATACAGATTTTTCAGGCAACAGCTCCGGTAGTGTTCCCGGCTGGACAAAGCAGGGGCAGGAAAACGATTTAAGTATTATTCCTAAAGGAGAATTGATTTATGATAAGGTACCGTTTACGATTATCGATCCAGAAGAAAACAATAATCGTGCTTGCCTGGGTTTAGCAATTGACCCGGATTATACCCTGCAACAAATACTAAAAGTTGAAAAAAAAGCCCGGAGTTTGTATATTCTGCATACTCTGTCAGGAGGAGGACTTGCTGGTTGGCTCGATATTGAATACAAGGATGGCACCATACACAGAGAGTATGTACGTGAAAACCAGAATGTTCGTAACTGGTGGTCGCCACAAAATGGCAGTTACAGCCGGCGCAGCGGTTGGAGTTACAAAGCGGCATGGTCAGGAATGAACGGCAGCACAACAGTAGGTGTATATGCATGGCCGTTAGACAATCCCTATCCGGAAAAAGATATAAAAAGCTTACATTTTACACATTCAAATAACCCCGATAAATGGTTTGTGTTAGCCGTTACACTTTCTGATCAACCGTCCTATTTTACCTGGCCCTGGCAGCATGGCAGCTGGTTGGCCAACTGGAATACTTCGTGTGTGGTTTCAGCAATTGTAGAAGGACTAGCAGGGATCCAGGATAAAGGCATAGCCTTTAACCAAGTAGAACTTTCGCCAAAATGGGCAATTACCGAAACCCAAAATATAAAAGTGAACATTAAATATCCGGCATCGGATAAATATGTTAGCTATAAATACGATATAAATGAAGAAAAAATCACATTAAAAGTAGCCTCTTCAACTTCTGATTATCAATTTAAAATCCTGCTTCCTGAAAATAAAACAGCAAAAACAGTACTGATAAACAACCAGAAAACCGAATTTGAAATCAGCCGTATTGAACAATCATATTATGTCAATTTTGATTTAAAAACCAATGAAGCTATTGATGCGGAAATTGTTTTTGAATAAATTGCTAACCCTTTAAGCAAAGGGCAATAATAGCAATTCTGCACTCATGCAAATTTGTCATTTACAGAGCCGAAAGTAATTTTGTTTTTCCAGCACATAATCATGGGAACCCTGATACCTCCTTCATACACATGCCCTTTCCATTTTCTGAGTGGCGCCATCGATGTTGGACGATAGGCAATTTGATCCATACCCATGCCACCGTTGTCCGACATAAATATAATCAGCGTGTTATCTTCTTGATTTAATCGCTTCAATTCAGCTCTGATACGCCCAATGCCATCGTCCATACTTTCAATCAATGAGGCAATAGGGATTATATTTTCCTGTCATCAAGGCAGCTCTTGAAGGGCTACACACCGGATGTGCATAGGCCTGTGAAAATTTCATTCCTTCTTTTACAAGATTGTCCAATACAGGAGTTTCGTTAAAAGGGTTGCCATAACAACATAAATCATAATAGCCCAGGTCGTCGGCAAGGATAAAAATTATGTTTGGTTTTTTCTGTGAAAATGACTTGACAAAAGTTATTATGTTAAACACAGATTTTCATGTCATATTAATACCCTAAACAGAACACCTTACTTTTTTCTGT
>CAZVTW010000655.1:0-3120 GCA_964629805.1 uncultured Bacteroidales bacterium
CACTGAATTTTTTTGTTAAAAGACTTACAACAACGAATACCACGATTGACATAGGTAATGCAATCAGGATAGGATCAACCACCGGCCAGGGAAATTTTTCGATAAGAATATCTTTTCCGAAAATAAGTTGACTGATGCCCAAAGGTTCAGCTTCTTTTTTATGAATAAAAACAAGATAAAACACACTGACCAGCAAGCCTGCGAGGATGCTTGAAACAGCTCCTGTTTTTGTTGAACGTTTCCAATATAATCCGCCAAAATACGATGGTAAAAAAGTGGCAGAGCAAATACCAAAAAATATGGCTGTACCCCTTGCAATAATACCCATTGGTAATTTATATCCAAGAATGACACTGATTGTAATTGATATAATGATACCGACTCTGGTTATCAGTATGGAGCGTTTTCTTCCTTTGAAAATGCTTTGGTATAAATCCCTTCCAATTGATGTACCCATCGTATGGAATTGGGAACTAAGGGTAGACATACCTGCAGAAAGCAAACTAAGCATAAAAATGTACACAAACCATTTTGGCATGGCTGCATTTATATACTCAGGTATTATACTGTCCGGGTTTCCCTGCACCATCTGAATGGATATTTTTCCTGTTTCATTATAAAAATAAACATTTGACAGAGAACCTACGATGTAAATGAATCCGATAAGGACAAAAATAAATAAGCCTCCGATAAGAACACCCCTGTTCAGTTCCCTGTCACTTTTCACAGTCATGAATCTGACAATAAGCTGAGGTTGAGCCAGTACGCCAATTCCTACTCCGAGAATAATGGTAGAAACAAGTGTCCACCACCATGCCGAATTAAATGCCGGCATTGAAGTCCATCCCACATGTCCGATGGCTTTTAGGTTTTCAGGTACCAGGTCTGCCATATTTGTAAGTGCATTGTTTGCTGCTGATATTCCGCCCAGTTTAGTATAGCTCATGACAAGCAGGAAAATCATACCCAGGAACATAATTGCTCCCTGGAGTGCATCAGTATACATAACTCCTTTTAAACCGCCAGCAATGACATAAGCAGCAATGATAAGGGAAAAAATAGTGAGGGCAATATCAAAATTAATTGTTAAGACACTTTCCAGAAACCTGGCACCACCGATGAGCACAACTGCTGCATACAGAGGCATAGAAATAAAAATGATTAGCCCGCTCGCTCGCTGAACGAAATCAGATTGATATCTTTTTCCCAGGAATTCAGGAAACGTATGCACATCCATATGATGACCCATTTTGCGGGTTTTTTTCCCGAAAAAGACAAACGCTATAAATATTCCAAACAGAATATTCAGAAAGGTCAGCCACATGAGCCCCATACCGAATAATCCTGCGACACCGCCAAAACCAATTATCGCAGAAGTCGAAATAAATGTAGCGCCATATGATGTAGCCATAACAAATGGATGTATATTACGTCCGGCTACCAGGTAATCACTTGTATTAACTGTTTTTTTATATCCGAGAAACCCCAGATATGCAATAGATAACAGGTATACAATTATTATTACTCCTAAAGCAAATGTATTCATTTCCTCTCCCTTTTTTTAAGATTCAACGCCATTAAAACAATAGTCAAGGTGACTATCCTCGAGTTTCTTTGTTAATAAACTCACAGCGATTAATACAATAATTGATATTGGTAAGGCAATCAGAATAGGGTCAACCACAGGCCAGGGGAATTTTTCAATTAAAACATCTTTCCCAAAAATGGCTTTGCAGATACCGAGAGCTTCAGATTCTTTTTTGTGGATGAAGAGTAAATAAAATACACTTGTTGCCAGCCCGATAATAACACTCCATTTTGCTCCTGCCCTGGTGGCTCCTTTCCAATATAATCCTGCAAAATAGGTTGGAAGAAATGTAGCTGCACATATACCAAAAAACAGGGCCGTACCCCTGGCAATTATTCCTCCGGGCAGGTAATAACCAAGAATGATTGCTATGATAATGGAGAAAATGATACCTATCCTGGTGACAAGTATAGAGTTCTTTTTTGTTTTGAATATCTGTTCGTAAAAATCGCGTCCGATGGATGATCCCATTGTGTGGAATTGTGAACTCAGTGTTGACATGGCTGCCGAAAGCAAACTTAACATAAACAGATATACAAACCATGCAGGCATCGCAGAATTGATGAAAGTCGGAATAATTTTGTCGTGGTTCCCTTTGACAACCTGTATGGCTATCTGACCAGATTCCTGGTAAAAATATGCATTAGACAGAGCGCCAACAACAAAGGCAACACCAGTCATGCAGAAAATAAACAGACCACCGATAAGTACAGCGCGATTTAATTCCCGGTTGCTACTCACTGTCATAAAACGAACGATAAGCTGAGGTTGGGCAAGTACACCGATTCCGACACCCAGAACGATGGTAGATACAAGGGTCCACCACCAGGGAGAACCGAATCCAGGCATAGCCGTCCAGCCTTTGTGCCCGATGGCCTGAAGTTTATCGGGAACAAGGTCTGCCATATTTGTCAGTGCTTCATTGGCCGCTTTTATTCCGCCGAGGTGTATATAAGTCATGATGAGCAGGAAAATCATTCCAAGAAACATGATAACTCCCTGCAGTGCATCGGTAAACATAACACCTTTGAGTCCGCCGGCGATAACATAAGCAGCAATGATAAGGGAGAAAAATGTGAGGGCAATGTTAAAATCAATTCCCAGTACTTCTTCGAGAAAACGAGCGCCGCCAATCAATACGACTGCAGCGTACAAAGGCATGGCAAGAAAAATGATCAACCCACTCATTCCCTGGAGCGATTTTGATTTGTACCGCGTACCGATAAACTCAGGAAATGTGTGTGCATCAATATGTTGTCCCATTCGGCGGGTTCGTCTGCCAAAAAAGATAAAGGCGATAAATATTCCTACAAAGATATTCAGGAATGTCAACCACAACAAACCCATTCCAAATAATCCTGCAACTCCGCCAAAGCCTACGATGGCAGATGTGGAAATAAAGGTTGCTCCATAGCTTAAAGCCATGATAAACGGGTGAATTTTTCGTCCGGCTACCAGATAATCACTGGCAGATTTTGTCTTTCTGTATCCCAAAAATCCCAGGTAAGCTATTACCAGCAGATAAATAATAA
>CAZVTW010000656.1:0-3118 GCA_964629805.1 uncultured Bacteroidales bacterium
ATAACAGAGGCATTTATCCATTCTCCTCCGCTGTAAATCAAACCCTGTCCGCCGGATATACCAGAAAGCTTTACATCCGTCAGTTCTTCAATCTTTAATACAGCATTCAGGGCTTTTTCAGCTACAAATGCGTATGGTACAGACTGAAATTTAATATCGCCCATTTCAATCAGTCCGTTTCCAAATTTCTCCGCGCTGAAATCTACCCTGGTGCTGAGATAGTATTCATCATTTTCCCATATGATATTGTCAAATCCGGTTAATGTCCCTCCTGAAGTGTTTGTACCCTGGCCGATGAGAAGTTCAAAAGCGCCAAAATCGTCTGTTTCGGTCTGATGTGTTTCCTGCCATACAATTTCACTTGTGGAGCTTTTTAAAATTGACACTTCCACAGCTATTTCCCTGTTCGAAAGCGGCTGATCCAGACTATCCCTGGCAATAGCCTGAAAACTAATTGACTGTGGCACACTTTGTGAATATCCTGTTGTAATATTAAAAAACAGAAATAAAAATATTATTGATATGGTACTTATTTTTTTCATAATCGATGAACTTTTATTCGTAAAAGAACAAGACAATTGAAGTTTTAAAATCAAAGCTTGATAAACTTATAAACACACAATACTTTTGTTTGTCTTTCATCCGAAATATTAATAAGATAATGACCTTTTTGCAAATTGTCAACAGATATATCTTCCGATATGCCAATATCCTTTTTATGACTCATTCGAACTAATTTCATTAATCTTCCTGTTAAGTCAAAAATAGTTAAAATATAATCGCCATTTATATTTGCATTTCCTGTCACTTGAATAAAATCAGATGCCGGATTAGGATATATTTCGATTTGATTTTTTTCCTGTTCGCCATTTTTTATGACCGGAGTAACCTTTATAAATTTGTAAATACCGGTTGATAAATATTCCGTTGTCTTTTTTCTTAAGAACTGACTACTATGAATACCTGTAATTGATGAAAATCGAATACCATTACTCATCGTGCTGCTTGTTCCTGATGAAAAGGAAACAGGAGTTATCGTCTGTGTGTATCCATTTAATGATAAGAACAGAAAAAACAGGATTAAGTAAATGCAATGCTTTTTCATACTATTTCTTTTTAAATCTGACTTCTATTCTTCTGTTAGCAGCCTGTCCCTGAGGTGTACTGTTATCAGCAACCGGTTTCTCTTCGCCCATTCCCATTGTTTTTATTCTGTTTTCATCAATTCTTTGTCTTTCAACCAGGTATTTTTTAACCGCAATGGCGCGTTTTTCCGAAAGACGTTTGTTGTATCTGGAGCTACCCACATTATCTGTATGTCCGGTAATGAGAATCTGAAGGCTTGGATTCTTTCTCATTTCAATTGCTAGCCTGTTAAGCGCGGGAAATGAACTGGAGAAAAGCCTGTCACTGTTATTTCCAAACTTAATATTCTTCAGAATAAGAGGTTTGCTATATTCTTCTTCTTCCGGTTTTGGAGGAGTTTGGGGTTGTTGTTTTTGAAGAGAATCAATCCTCTTTTCAAGTTCCTGGATTTTTTGATTATTCTCGACAATTGATTTTGACAATTCATTTTGTACTTCTTGTACTTCTTTTAGTTTTTTCTTCATTTCATTTGTAACCTTAGTTTCTTCACTTTCGGGAAACATAGATGGTCCTTCACGTCTTGCGCGTTTTATGAGGAATCCCAGAGATAACTCGTGCGTGCCTGATGAGAGACCAAGCATTCCATTACCTCCTACTTCATATGAATAATTCATAATAATTCTTTCATGCAGCGCTGCGCCAATATTAAGTCCAAATCCTCCACTCCTGTAATGTATTGTGGACCAGATTCTTTTTTTGTATCTGGCCATCATACCCAGCTCAAAAAGGATTCCGCTGTTGTTTGTCATTCTTCCGACAGCAAAAGGTTCAAAAATAAAATCATTATCATTATCAATAAGATAAGAAAAATGTGCTACATATGTCCGGGCCATTGTATATTGACTATTCTCAACATATTTTATTTTTGATTCAAGAATTCTGGGGATAACAATACCAAAATTCAGGCCTTTAAGCCTCAGAGCAGCGCCAAAAGAGGCATTAAATGCAGTCCCGTTTACAACCTGGTTTAGCATAATAACAGGGTCCACTCCCTGTGATTTGACAGAAGCACCCTCAATTTGGTTGCGATATAACTCGGCGCTTAATCCAAAACTTAAATATTGTTCATCGCTCATTTCCATATGATAGGCATAAGCCGCCGAACCGTAAAAATGAGAAAAATTACCTGTTTTTTCATGCGTGAAAAGTGCTCCAACACCGGCATTATCAGCAAGAGGTCCATTGATATTTACCATTTGTTTTTCTGGGGCACCTTCAATACCGACCCAGTTCCTGCGAGTCCCGATAAATGCTTCAACATTCTTGTTATAGCCTGCATAAGCCGGTGAAAGCGAAAATTTATTGATCTGGTACTGGTTGTCGACTGGTAATTGTTGGCCAAAGACTTCACCTATTAACAGGATAAACAGAGGTAAGCATTTATATATTTTTTTCATATGAATATACTTTTTCTTATATAAAAAATATCACTATTTAATTACATCAACAAATCCTGTGATACCTTGTTTCCCTTCGCTTTTTATATGATAGTAATAGGTTCCGGCGTCTACTTCTTCGGCTCTCCACCCTCCGGAATCGTAATAATCGCCGGATTCATACACTTTCGAACCCCAAATATCATATATGACAATTTCAACCGGATCATCGTATGTCTCAATATCTTTTATACCTAATACATCATTCATCCCATCATTATTAACAGTAATAATGTTATTTTCAACCTCTATCTTAAGATTTTCAGGATTCCTTGATTTGATGTTTATCATTTTCGTCATAGCGGTTGCCACACAGCCATTTTGATTTTTTACTACGACTTCAAAAGGGCCTTCTTTATTTACAATACTTATTTCTTCTCCTGTTTCTCCGGTTGACCAAGTAACAGAGTCGATAATATCTGTTGTTTCCAGGGCAATTTTCATTTCCTGACCAGCATAAACTGTGGTGTCATCTCCTCCATTATATGTAAAAGAAACAGAAGGAGACTGATTAATTGTGATTTCAACTGTGGCCG
>CAZVTW010000657.1:0-3118 GCA_964629805.1 uncultured Bacteroidales bacterium
CCCTGATTTTCAGCGCCTACTGCCACACGTTTACCTTTCAGGTCTTTTAATGAATATATTTTACTGTCATCGCGTGTAATCAGGTGAATTTCTTCCTTTGCAAGCGGAAGCAAAACTTTCAGGTTATCAGTGAAATGGGTATTGTTTTCCCTGTCTTTATATTTTTTATAGATAAGAACATCATATTGAAGGAATGTGATTAAGGGTCTTTCACCCTTTGTTAATTGATTAAAATTATCAATGCTGCCTGCACTGGTTTTTACATCGAGTTCAACATTTGATATTTTTTTTATATCGTTGGCAAACCGGTGATATGATCCCTGTCGAAGACCTGATAAAACCTCTAATTGTGCTTTCGTATTATCCACAAATAGAGCAGATAATATCAGCACAACAAATAGAGAAAATTTCTTATTTTCCATAGTTATACTTTTTTTAATCTACTTACATAAACTATTCCAAATATATGAAAGTTTTGGGTATAATAGTACACGGAAAGGAGAAGTTAATTGTAATAAGGGTTTGATGCGAAATAAACCGTACTAAAATGTTAAGATTAATTTGTTTCAACCCCCCAAAAAAAATCCCGGTGAATAACTATCCTTATACATGAGATTCGAAGCTTATTTTTTGGAATATTTTTTTTGTTGCCCCAACCCTTTCTGCAATGTATTTTTTGCAAATGTCACCAGCCTGGGATATCAATTCCGGATTATTTAAAAGATTATTCATCATATAGGAAAAATCATCTTCGTTTTTGATTGAGAATACACCTTTTAATTGTATAAGTTCTTTTGCTTCGTTAAATTTTTGGTATTCAGGACCAAACAAAACCGGCTTTCCGTGTGTAGCCGGCTCCAGGATATTATGTAGTCCGGTTCTGAAAGCGCCGCCAACATAACAGATATCTGCATATTTATATACAGAAGATAAGATACCAATTGTATCAATAATGAGAATATCAGCATGTGGCAGGTTATTTTTATACAACCCTGAATAATTTTCAACTTTTTTCGTTTTATTAAACAATGCATGCAATTTTTTTAAGTGCCCTTGTTCAACCAAGTGCGGAGCGATAATCAATTTCAGATTTATATTTTTGCTGTTAAAATAAGCGCTCAATATCTTCTCATCCTCTTCCCATGTGCTACCGGCAACAAATACAGGTTTGTTATCCTTAAATGATTCGATTAACGGAAGTTCCTGTGTGTTTTTTGCTATTTCATATACCCTGTCAAACCGTGTATCACCTGATACAGTAACATTTCCTATCCCAATGGATTCAATCAGCTTACAGGAATGATCATCCTGCACAAAAATATGCGTGAAGTCTTTTAATATTGACCTGAACCAACCGCCATACCATTTAAAAAAATGCTGGTTCTCCCTGAATATACCGGAAACTAGAAAGAATGGGATATGATGCTTTTCTAATTGTGATGTATAATGTTTCCAGAATTCGTATTTGACAAAAAAGGCAATGTCTGGCTTAAATTTTTTAATAAATTTTTTTGCGTTTCCATTAATATCCATTGGCAAATAAAAAACATAATCTGCCGCCTGATAATTCTTTCTGACTTCATATCCGGAAGGAGAATAAAAGGTTAGAAGGATTTTATAATCCGGATACAATTTTTTAAAGTGTTCTATCAGTGGCCTTCCCTGTTCAAATTCGCCCAGAGAAGCACAATGAAACCAGGCAAGTTTGCCGGGTGTGATATTCAAATCCCGGATTTTTCGCATTGATTGACGCCGGCCATTACACCATAAGCGAGCTTTCTCATTAAAAGGTGAAATAAACCAGGCGATAAGGGTATAAACATTCAGAGAAATATTATATAATAATTGCATCATGCTATTTTGATAGTTTTAAAATAATTGTTTTTGCTGAAGTGGCAACTGCCAGTTTATTTCTTCCATTCCGTGAATGTTCAGAAATTCATTGGCTTTTGAAAAATGACCACACCCAAAAAAGCCATTGTTAGCTGATAAAGGAGATGGATGAGCCGCTTTCAGGATAAGATGTTTTGTATCATCAATCAGCGATTCTTTTCCCTTTGCATAAGCGCCCCATAGGATAAAAACAATATGTTCCTTGTTTTGCGATAATGTTTTTATTATCGTATCTGTAAAACTTTCCCACCCTTTATTCTGATGAGAGCCTGCTTTTCCTGCTGTAACTGTAAGTGTTGCATTTAGCAGCAGCACGCCCTGCTTTGCCCATGAGCTTAAGTCGCCATGATCTGGTATGTTGCATGCAATATCTGACTGCAATTCTTTATAAATATTTCTGAGTGAGGGTGGTACTCTTATATTTTTATTCACTGAAAAAGCCAGACCATTTGCCTGATTTGGTGAATGATACGGGTCCTGCCCCATAATCACAACCTTAACTTTGTTGAATGACGTTTGATTTAAGGCTGAAAATATGTTTTCAACAGGAGGATAAATAGTTTCATCCCTTTTTATTTCGCGGAGGAATTGAAGCATATTCATGAAATAATTCTTTTTGAATTCTTCATGGAGAATTTCATACCAATCCTTATTCAATCGTTTCCTAACCTGGAACATAGAAGCAGCATCCAATTTTGTAGTTAAATCCCCAAATGTAGATAAATTTGTTTTATTTTTATAGAAAAAGGAAGGAGAAAGGAAGTAAGAGTTGAAAGATCGAAGCTGAAGGCGGAAAACCGAAAAAAAGGAAAAAACTGAAAGGTGCAGGAGGAAAGGTTGAAGCCTTTGCTGAAGGGTAGATCGCCAAAAATCGCAAACTTTTGGAAATCGGGGTAATCATTTGTCTAAATAATGTCATTAAGAAAGCGCTTTATTTTTTGGAAGTGAATTTAAAAAGGCTCCGGGTTTTTGGCTTATCTATTTTTAACAAGCCTTCACGCCTTCTGTTTATTTAACCAAATTAGTTCTACTGTGTTAAATTTGTAATAACTGCTAATCAGCTTCTTTAATAAGGCCTCTAATGAGTAGAGGTTTTATTAAATATCAAAGTAATTATTTAGGAGCTCAATTTAACGGAAAAATTTCTCACTTCCGAACTCGAATCAACCACTTCAAGGGTTTTCAACCGCTTGAAGGGTTTCGTTCATCGAATCAACCGCTTCAA
>CAZVTW010000658.1:0-3109 GCA_964629805.1 uncultured Bacteroidales bacterium
AGTGATTGATGCAAAATCAGCAATATCCTGTCGGTTTAAGTACTCGAATATGTTTTCTTCGGGGCATACATCAGTCAGGTATAACAATGTCGAAGCCAGTTTTCCGCGCATTTGCTTAAACGAAACATTTTGGATAATATCCATATATCGTTTCTCATTTTTGCAGTTACGCGATGTTATGCGCATGGCAAAATCAGAATTTTTCAGCAATAATTGCTTTAAGGCCGATTTGTCAATCATACAAATTGTGGTATCTTTTAACGCCATTGCCGAATAATTATACACATCATTATCAAATACAGATGTGAATGCCATAAAATCGCCTTGTTTTGCCAAAGTTATGTTCAGTTGCCTTGTGCTGCCCGTTTGTAAAAATACTTTTGCCAACCCATCCACTATATACAAAACATAAGGTGCAAAAGCGCCCTGTTTAAATATTTGTTCCCCCTTTAAATAAGTAACCTGTTTCTTTTTCGAATTGATAAATTCAAGGTCGTCGGGAAATAAAAACTGAAAACACTTCGAAGCTTTTTTACATTCCAAACAATTATTATCATCGTATGTATTTAAATCCATTATTTACCAAAATTTTATTGCAAAAATACTCAAAGAAGTTTGAAATTAATCTTAATAATTGAAATTAACCAGTCCTAATTGGTTTATTACAATTTATGAAAACATTCGTGTATGTGTTTCATCCAGAGCATTATTGAGGATTGAAAATATAATATTATAATCAAATTGTTATTTTAATACAACTTTTTTTGCGGATTGTTCAGTATCGCTTTTTTCTCCTTCAATTTTCATACCCCTTACTTTTGTAATGTAAAATTTATAAAATGAAAAAAATTGCCATACCGGTTACAAAGGGTTTCTTAAGCGAATTTTTCGGGCAGTGCAACCATTATGAGTTGTTTTTAATTGATAATGGGCTCGTTCGAAGCGAAGAAATTGAAATTCCCCCCAAACAAAATATTACGGATTTGTTGGAATGGGCTGAAATTAAAGGGATAACTGACATTATTGTTCACAGGATTGATAGAAACCTGATAAAACTTTTTCAGCCAAAACGGATAACTATTTTTGTTGGTATTGCCATTGATACACCCAAAAATCTTATTGAAGATTACTTGAACGGCACGTTAAAATCGGACCAGCAAATAATTTCAGAAATATTAGACTGATATGAAAGAAACAGTAAAAATAACCGGCGCAGAAGCAATACTTTTTTCTCTTTTAAAGGAAAATGTGGATACTATTTTTGGTTATCCGGGCGGGGCTATTATGCCTTTATACGATAAATTGTTCGATAGGCATCACGAGCTAAAACATATTCTGGTAAGACACGAGCAGGGAGCCGCTCATGCTGCACAGGCTTATGCGCAGGTAACAGGTAAGGCAGGGGTGTGTTTTGCCACATCTGGCCCAGGGGCAACAAATTTGATTACCGGCATTACAAATGCAAATCTTGATTCAATTCCGGTAATTTTTATTACAGCACAGGTTTCCTCTAACCTTTTGGGTACCGATGCATTTCAGGAAACAGATATGGTAAGCCTGTCCATGCCGGTTACAAAATGGAACTGTCAGGTAACAAGTGCTGAAGAAGTTCCCGATGCCATTGCCAAAGCTTTTTACTTTGCAACAACAGGAAGGCAGGGGCCTGTATTGCTCGATATTACTAAAGATGCCCAAATGGGTTTGACGGAATTTAACTATAAGAAAATAAAATCAATAAGGTCATATATCCCAAAACCGGAATTAAAACCATCTAATATAAAAGCAGCTTTGGAATTAATCCGCCTGTCGTCAAAGCCATTGGTGCTGGCAGGCCATGGAATACTGCTTGCAAATGCCGTTAACGAATTCAAGGTGTTTATTGATAAAACCAATATACCGGTGGCTGTTACTTTGTTGGGAAAATCTGTTATTGATGAAAACAACCCCAATTATTTCGGCATGTTGGGGATGCACGGAAATTATGCCCCGAATATGCTTACGAATCAGGCCGATTTGATTATTGCCATGGGAATGCGTTTCGACGACCGGGTTACAGGTGATTTAAACAGGTATGCAAAACAAGCCCGTATCATTCATATTGATATTGACAAAGCAGAACTTAATAAGAATGTAAAGGCAACCTTGCCAATTCATGCCGATATAAAAGAGTTTTTCGCGGAAATAAACCCTGTTCTCAATTATTCTGCCGACAAAAGCTGGCTCGGGCAATTTAAGCAGTTGCACCGCATAGAAGAAGAAAGGGTTATCAATAAAGAATGTTTCATTGGAAGCGGTAAGCTGAGAGCAGGTGAAGTCATTAGCCTGTTATCGGAAAAAACGCACAGCGATGCCATTGTGGTAACCGATGTGGGACAAAACCAGATGATGGGCGCTAGATATTACAAATTTAAGAATCCGAATTCCCTGGTAACTTCCGGCGGGCTTGGCACTATGGGGTTTGGCTTACCGGCAGCCATGGGTGCGCAGGTAGGGCGACCGGATAAAACCGTATTGCTCTTTAGTGGCGATGGCGGTTTTCAAATGACCTCGCAGGAATTGGGTACAATCTACCAGTATAATCTGCCTGTGAAGATAATAATATTCAACAATAACTTTTTGGGCATGGTAAGGCAATGGCAGCAACTTTTTAATGAAAGGCGCTATGCCGAGACTAACATGCCTACCCCCGATTTCCCGATGCTCGCCAAAGCGTATGGCATAGATGGAGATTTAGTGTCAGAAAGAGAACAGCTAAATAATGCGTTAGACAAAATGTTACAGCACAATGGCCCTTATCTGCTCGAAGTAAAAATCGAAAAAGAAGCCAATGTTTTTCCTATGATTTACCCTGGAAAAGCCGTTGATGAAATTGTGTTGGAATCTTAGCTTAAAAAAAATAATCATGAAAGAATTATATACCATAATCGCATTTTCGGAAAACCACATTGGGCTGCTCAACCGTTTAACAATTATTTTTACCCGAAGGCACATAAATATTGAAAGCCTCACGGTTTCCTCCACCGAGATAAAAGGCATACACAGGTTTACCATAGCCATTGAGGAAACAAGGGAGCAGGTTGAAAAAGTAACCAACCAGATTGAAAAACTC
>CAZVTW010000659.1:0-3102 GCA_964629805.1 uncultured Bacteroidales bacterium
AATACGGATCGTATTCCAGTTTGAAAAGCATTCCTCAGTTATTGAAGTATTTATTCATTCAATAGATTATCGAGGTAATATTTATTAATATCAAATACATTCATATCTTATTTTATCGGGCAAAAAACGGATTACTCAGAAACGTAATGACTTTATTATCCTTGTAACTGTAAAACCTCTGCCTCCTGACCCTATTTTTATGTTTATCAAAGAATAAAATGCTGGTGCGAAATTCCGGCTAATATCCTCATTTAATATGTTCAACAGTGTCCTGATAATGATCAAATTCCACAAATTACTGCAAATATCATTCAACCAACCTGGTACATAAAAAACCTGATAACTCTTTTCCGAACCGGGACCCATTCTGATTTGTTTTGAGAATATGGGTTAGACAAGACACGGTTTAAAAATCAGTGCCAGTGAGGGGTGGGATTACAGAATTGGTTGGTTGGATCGGATACGGTGGGCGGACAGGGGAGTTATAGTATCCTGTTGACAGGCAGAGCCTGGATACATATGTTATTCATATGCCGGAGACATCGAAAAACGGGGGACATTAAATTTTTGAATATCTGATTTTATTGCATGTAATAGTAGCAAAAGTAATATTGGTTCTTTGATTTATCATTTCAATTGCTTTCAACAGATTTTCAAACAAGTTATGATAATCTATTTTTTTATATCTCAGTAAAATAACTTTCACTCTTTCAATACCATGAGCAAATACCAGTTCTCCAAAATCCTTATCTTCTGTAATTAATAAAGCATTATGTTTTTTTGCCAGATTAATAACTTCAATATCAGAAATTCCCCTGTGGGATTCTTTGACAGAAATGATCTCAAAACCAATTTTTCGAAGTGATAATATTATGTCGTCTTCAATATTTTCGTCAGCAATAATCATGTATTTTCAATTATCTCTTCATTTGCAATAATATCAGCAGCATATTCAAGGGCAGCAGTAATTTGTTCTGTTTTAAGATGAGGATAGCTGCGTAATAAATCATTTATTTCATATCCTGTTGCAAGTTTTCTCACTATGAGCTCTACGGATATTCTTGTTCCTTTAATGATGGGTTTTCCGGACAAAACTGCAGGATTTCTTTCAATATATGCTTTGTAATCCATATCAAATAGTATTAATAATAATCATCAAACAACAAAGTTAATGATTTTTAATGAAATGATTAGATTTTATGTGCTTCTATTCTAAAAGAGCCTAAAGTTTTAAAGAGATAAAGAATTATTGAGGTGTTTAATTTAACCAAAAGATTCCGCTTCCCATTATTTCAGTTCATTTTAGGCAGGGATTACAAATCAGCGCCAGTGAGGGGTGGGATTACAGAATTGGTTGGTTGGATCGGATACGGTGGGCGGATGGATACGGTTGGTTGTGCGGGATTCATTGGGCGAACGGATACGGTGGGCCGGGATTACGAAAAAAATTTGTCGTTTTCCCAATTTTTGGGATTGTGGATAATGTAATTTGCAATACGCTGATATTCTGCTTCATCGCGTACAATATGATCGTAAAAACGTTCCTGCCAGGAGAAACCTATTTGGTTGTTATTGGCATATTTTGTTACCCTGCCCTTGAAATGATTGATGATGGATGATACAGAATTGGGAATTAACGGCCCAAATTGCGCATCATTTTTTTGTTCCTTTTTGTCTGTATTGTTCAAAAAAAACAAAACATGGAAATGGTTGGGCATTATTTCCCATATGGGTTCGGTAATAACGGGAAAAACCCTTAACATTGCCAACCATGATGCCTCTGCAATATGTCCCAATTCAGAAAAAATCATTTTTTTTTTTGTATTTCGCCGAAATAATGAACACGGTTAGCCGTGCAGCCCGTGATGAAATACCCGGCATTTTTTGAATAATCCCAACCTTTCAACCGTGCAGATTCAATCCTGTATTTTCCCTGAAATTTTGTCATTTTTTTGGTTTGAACAACAAATATAATATAAACAAACGATTTTAATATATTTGATATATTGATTGGGATTAGATTGGCGGGGATACGGTGATAATACGGAATTGGTTGAATCGGATACGGTGGGCGGACGGATACGTTTGTTGGACGGATACGTTGGTTGGACGTATAGACGCGCCGCGTTGTCGTTGTTGCGTTGTAGAGACGCGCCGCGGCGCGTCTCTACGTCTGCGCCGCGTCTATACAACGTGGCAACGACAACGCGACAACAACACCGCAAAAATGAAACCGCGACAACGACAACGCGACAACGACACCGCAAAAAAACCAAAACCATTCCAAATCAACAATATTTTTAATTTTTTTGAAAATTGAATTTTTCGAAAAAAAATTACTTCCAGTGATTTTTGCTTTGTTCGGCAAAACTGAACAGGTTCGGTTTTGCCCTCACTTATCGCAAAAATTCGCCGGGGCTCCCTGTTAAATATGCTTCGCATTTAACGGAATAAATTCACCCCAGCCCCCAAATAAATAAATAATCAAATAATCAATCATCCCTGAGGCAACGCACTGAATACCCACTCCCCTAGTTCCTGTAGAAGCGGTCCACCTGGTCGAGGTCGTAGGCGAGGTAGCGGCTCCACGCGCGCTCACTATCACTCGACGTCGCTGACCACCAGTGGCCGCTGCCGCCCTCGCGGTAGAACGAGCCATCGTAGTAGTTTATGACCGGCTGCTGGTTGTTAGCTGAATAACAAAAGCCATACTCGTCTATGCCCTGTCCCATGTCAATAATCTCCCCGGTTACTGTCACCTCAGTGGCCATTGTGCTGGTCACTTCACCGTTTTTTACAGCCATGAGGCGCACAAGGTCAATTTTTTTACATGTTGAGATAATGATAATAGATGCAATTGTTAATGCAAGTGGTATTCTTTTCATGATAATATGATTCTTTGTATGGTAAAAATACAAATGATTAGGCAGGAAAAAAAGAAAAGCGGGATGCTTTTTTCCTCATCCGGGAAATGTATTTCAAAATTGCATAGAAAGTTAAGGCAGAGCCTTAAAAAAAATTACGACAAAGGCCGGAGCCTTTGCCGAACCGGGGATTTACGTATTTTTCAGTGAAAATGCCTTTCTCAAAATAAAAATACAA
>CAZVTW010000660.1:0-3085 GCA_964629805.1 uncultured Bacteroidales bacterium
ACGTTCCAGTCCTGACCATCTGCACCATAAAGTTCTGAGTGATTTTAAATTTCCTGTTTCTCTGGGTAACGGGCAATTTAATTCATCCAGGCTTAGCGAATAAGAAGCATTCTTTTCTGCCTCGGCTATCTTTCTGAGCGCTTCCTTATATTCCATAACAATAATCTAAAAAATTTCATACAAAAATGGAGAATTTTATTGAAAGTAAAAAATGCAAGAAGTGTCTTTATATAAAAGGCGGCAAAATATCGGGTGGAATTAAATTTAAGTTTTTGCTTCTATTTTGCTAATAATCAATGATGCGTTTTGTATAGTTATACTATGACTGGGCATAACTTACGTTTTTACAAAACCATAACCAACTGCAAATAAGTACTTTGTTTCGTTTTATGAAGTTATATTATGCTCGCTCAGCATATAATTGGTTAGATATAAAACAATTAAAATGAGTTCACTGGTGAAATATCCGGTTAAAAAAGAAATTTCATTGTGAACTCATTTATTTTATTGATAATACACATTTATGAAATGTCAAATCTTTTCAAAAGCGCCTTCAAGGTCTTTTTTAATGTCATCAACATGTTCAATACCGACAGAGAGTCTAATTTGACTTGAAGTGACACCTGATGCTTCCTGTTCCTGTTCGCTCAATTGCTGGTGAGTTGTTGATGCCGGGTGAATGATAAGGGTTTTGGCATCTCCCACATTTGCCAAATGACTAATAAGTTCCAAATTGTCAATTAGTTTCACAGCAGCTTCGTATCCTCCTTTTAAATAGAAAGTAAGTACTCCGCCAAATCCATTTTTCAGGTATTTTTTTGCCAGATTATGATATGGACTGCTTTTAAGCCCCGGATAATCAACTTTTTCCACTTTAGGATGTTTTTCCAGCCAATGTGCAATTTCAAATGCATTATCAACATGTTTTTGAACACGCAATGAAAGTGTTTCAAGTCCCTGCAAGAGCAAAAATGAATTGAAAGGACTAATAGCAGGACCAAAATCGCGTAGTCCTTCTACCCTTGCCCTGATAGCAAAAGCAATGTTACCAAAGGGGCTGCCTTCTCCAAAAATATCCCAGAAAACCATTCCGTGATACCCTTCAGAGGGTTCAGTAAATTGAGGAAATTTACCATTTCCCCAGTTAAAATTGCCAGCATCAACGATGATTCCCCCAATGCTTGTTCCGTGTCCTCCTATCCATTTTGTAGCTGAAGAGGTGACAATATTAGCGCCGTAATCAATTGGTCTGCAAAGATACCCGGCACCAGCAAACGTATTGTCAACGATAAGCGGAATATCATATTTTTTTGCCAGTTGTGAGAATGCTTCAAAATCAGGCACATTAAAGCGTGGATTTCCAATTGTTTCTATGTATATCGCTTTGGTTTTTTCGTCAATAAGCTTTTCATATTTATTCACTTCATCTCCTCCGGCAAATCGGACTTCAATACCTATTCGTTTAAAAGCGACTTTAAACTGGTTATAGGTACCACCATATAGATAGCTCGTACTGACAAAGTTATCTCCAGCCTGAAGGATATTGTTCAGCGCAAGAAATTGAGCTGCCTGACCTGATGATGTTGCCAGCGCAGCAACACCACCCTCGAGCGCAGCTAATCTCTTCTCAAAAACATCGGTAGTAGGATTCATGATTCGTGTGTAGATGTTGCCAAATTCTTTCAGCGCAAATAAATCAGCTCCATGCTTCGAATCATTGAACACATAGGATGTTGTCTGATAGATCGGCACTGCTCTTGAGTTGGTTGCCGGATCTGGTTCCTGACCTGCATGTAATTGCAATGTCTCGTAATGATAATTGTTTTTACTCATAATTCATAAAGTTTAATGATACAATAATTAATTAACATTTATATTGATAATAGGATAAATAAAACTCGGATAAACAAATATGCCGGACTGGCAAATACATAATTAAAGGAATAATGTTATCTATCACATACACATGATGTGAGAATGAAAAGGGAAAAGGAGAACAGTTGGTAAGTTTCCGTTTAATCTTCTACCGGACAAATAAAGCAAAAATTTTGATAAAGGATGTAACACTAATTTTTTCATGATGATGTAATTTATATTTCCCAAAAATGACAGGGCCAGGAATTGGCACCTTTCAGTCAACACCTGCAGGTTGCCAGGGGATCATTGAGCCTGGTCTCTAGCCCCCCTTCTGTATAAATTATCTCCACCAGAACGAATTATTACTTTGGAGAGATAGTTCAAATATACAACGATTTTTTTTATTTCCAAATATCTTGTTGGGAATGAACCACAGAAAAGTGCATATTCTTTGTTAGATATAAGTAATAATATTAAGCTAATCATATGATTTTAAAATTAATTGTATGTGAATTTTGATTTTTATTTAGATTCAGTAAAAATAAGCATTTCTTTCAGAATAATTCTTTTAGATTCTTGCCATGTGTAACTCAGGGTAAAAATGACATTTTGTTAAGATATATATATATGATGAAATCAAAAAAATTAAACCATTAATAAACGTTTCCCGGACAGTAATGAATAATAACAAAGAAATATTAATTTCGTTACATATATCTATAATAAGAGAAAGGTAGCATGATTATTCATCATCCGATTGTGAAAAAATGGTTATTTCAAAACGGAACATAAATTTTTTTCGTAATTTTGTCTAAAGAAAATTATATTAGATTTTATGATTTTAGAAAAAAATAAAATACAACAGATAATCAGGGAGCATAAAATATCCTCATTTGTAAACAAAGATGAAAATGAACTTGCAAATATTCTTTATGATACATTTGTAGCTTTGGGGCAAATTCACCAGGAAAAGCTGGCAACTAAAGAGGATATCAAGATGCTCATTCAAATGATCGACAAGCGTTTTGAAGCAGTCGACAAGCGTTTTGAAGATTTATACAAACATATGGATAAACGATTTGAAGATATGAATAAAAAGTTTACCATGATGTTTACCTTCATGAATATTGGATTCGCTCTTATTGTTATGTTAACAGTTCTTTTTAAATTTTTGACCTAAGTTGAGCGGTTTGAACGAAGTGAAAAAGCGCTTTACTTAGGTTTAACC
>CAZVTW010000661.1:0-3083 GCA_964629805.1 uncultured Bacteroidales bacterium
GGTAAAAGATGAATCAGAATTATATTACTACAAATGGATCAGCGACAATATAAAACAGGTTAGTGAAGCTACAAATGATCAGGTTGGATATATCCATATCCGGGATATGGGAAAAACCGGGTTGAATGATTTCATGACACAATTTTATCCTCAACTTAACAAAAAAGCGCTAATTATAGACGACAGGGGCAACGGTGGTGGAAATGTGTCTCCCATGCTGATTGAGCGTTTGCGAAGGGAACTGACAAGAAGCCGCATGCGTAGAAACTCAGAAATCCCCTACCAGGTGCCTTATCAAATGATGCTTGGGCCGAAAGTATTGTTGATGGATGAATATTCTGCTTCTGACGGAGACCTGTTCCCTTATTCCTTTAAACGGCACAACCTGGGCAAAACCATTGGAAAACGCTCCTGGGGTGGTGTTGTTGGTATACGCGGGCCAATCAAATTCATTGACGGCGGGAGTATGTACAAACCTGAATTTGCCTCATTTTCTCCTGATGAAAGTAAATGGATTATCGAGGGATATGGTGTTGAACCGGATATTGTGGTTGAAAACAATCCGTATGAGGAATATCAGGGTAGAGATGCACAACTCGAAAAGGCCATTGAGGTAATTCTGGAAGAACTGAAGAATTACGAGGGATTACCAGAGATACCTGAACCACCGGATAAAACCAAATAGCGACACTTAAAATGCAAAAAAAACCGGGGTATGAGTCATTATTATAATGATGACTGGTGTCCCGGTTTTTTATTTTACATCCCCTTAACCATATCAATAAACCTTTCTTGCACATCCAGGAGGTTTTTGTTCAGAGAAAAATAATAATCAATTCCATCGATTAATGTAGAAGGAGTCTCACTTATTATTTCAAGTCTTTTAAGTATTAGCCTTTGTTCTTCAAATAGCCTGGCTATCTCATCATTAAGTTTGTCTGCTTTAATTTCTGATTCCATGTAAGTTGATTTTACTCAACTAAATTAGGAATTATAAAAATGTGTCAATTATATTTGTCATAGAAGTTATTAACATAAAAAGGATTGTTATTAACAATATATTCTGAACTCAGTCATTTTTTATTTACTCAATTTTGAAACATGAAAATCAAATTCTTTTCTGACTGATTCGATTCGAAGAGGAACATGAACATATTGTTTGTTTTCCCAGAGTTGGAGCTGATCAGCATTAAAGGGACTTTTTAACCACCCGTCCTGTCCCCCGAGCAGCACAAACCAGTTATTGTCTATGTCAGACATGTCGCTTATATGTCTTGAGTTGGAACCATAAAAAATGGTATGCTTTTCAGGTGTAAACTCATGGGCTGTTTTCATGAGTGTGTTTGATGAACCACTAACTCCATAATTTGAGATCAGATAGCGTTTTCCAATCACCGGTATACGGGCAAAAGAGGGGCCGAAGTTCATTCTGTGCATTTCTCCCCAGTTATTATACGCCAGAAAATGTTCTTTTCCCTGCTCAGCTGCATGCAGAACAATCTTTTTCATCTGGGTTTCACTTTTATCATTGATGTAAAAAGGGAGAATATTCTCCCAGTTATCTCCGCCTATCACAGCATCAATGGAACTTTCGTTTTTGTATTGCTCTTCAATGAGTTGTTTGGCAACAAAATACATCAGTGTCTCATATGCCACCGGTCCTCTGAGTGATTTATCATATCTTCCGTCCCAGTTTTTAAATACTGACCAGTATTCCGGATATAGTCCGGATATTTCATTATCATATTGTTTTACTTTATCAACAAGCAGATTTTTAATATCAAGTGCAATGTAGGACATGACATCTGTTTGCAATTCTTTTAGCACTTCGACAGAAATCTTATCATTTTGACTGATAACAGCCGTCATCCTTTGCATCCTGTTTTTGCCGGAATAGGCATAAGCGATGGGTATGGCAGGTTTAAAGGGCATATTATTAGCAGAAGCAATAAACCCTTTTTCCGGGTTATAAGAATACGGTAATTGCAGTGGTGTTAACACTCCTGCAATGGGATTATCAGTTGATTTGACAAGATCAAGCGTTTTGTCAGGATCCTTAAGCACTGGCTGTTGATACGCCAATATTTGACCTATGTTTCCCTTATTATCAGCATATAGCATGGCTTGCCCGGAAACAGCATAGCGCTCAAATGCTTCTCTGAATTCTTTAAAGTCTGTTGCTTTGTTGGCTTTTAAAAAAGCAGTTAGTTCGTATGAAGGCTTATGCCCGAGCCAATCTACTGCAACGGGAAAACCATTATCCTCAAAGAAAGGAGAATCAGTCAATATCGGCCCATATTCAGAATCACGTATGGTAATATCTTTAGAGAACCACCATCTTGATCGAATCGTATCAAAACGACTTTTTGCATTTTTTAAATCATCATCAGATAATTTATAAATATGGGAACTGATTGAACGCATATTCGTACCACCCCAGGCAATATGGGGATTTCGGCCAACAGCGACAAATGGTATGCCGGGAAATTGCAATCCAACAGTATGATATGATTTGGTTTTATAGCCGACAATCATCCAGATATTTGGCGCAAAAATGCCAAGATGCGGATCATTGGCCATGAGAGCATGTCCGTTGGCGCTCTTTTGTGCAGATACAACCAGGGAATTACTGCCCGATTTTGAAAAACCGGACAGAATATTCATCAGTCCGTCAAAACCGGCAACAGAATATGAGGGAATAGACCTTTGTCCTGCTGCAATATACTGGCTCCAGAGTTTATCTCGTTCCAGTTTGTTTTCAAGTCTCAAAAACTGGGCATAAAGCATAAAAGACAGGTCAACAGAGATGAGTCTTGCAATGTCATACATGTCATTCATAGTCCACTGATGAGGTTCAATATCCAGCAATTCAAACTCAACCGGCAATTCTTCGGCCTGGCTGACATACCAGTTAACGCCCCTGACAAATGCAGATACCCAGCTCATTGTTTCAGGAGGAAGATTTTGAACAATCTCATCTGAGGCTTTCGTAATGTTGAGTATTCTGAGTGAATGGTCAATATCCCGTGTCAGCGGGCCAAACATTTCAGATAAACGCCCCTGCGCAATCATCCTGACAAGTT
>CAZVTW010000662.1:0-3073 GCA_964629805.1 uncultured Bacteroidales bacterium
TTAAAAATTACAGGTATCTTTTCGAAAGCAGCGCTGACAGTAATGTTGATGACCTCAATTCACGTAGTACATTCACTGGATTCTGTGAAATCGAGATGCCCTACAAAATTGATATTATCCTGACTGCAAGCAATTATGCCAGGAATGAAGGTGGTATAACAAAAATTGACAATCCGGAGAATTTTCTCCTGTATGTCCATTCTCACGGAGAAAGAAAAGAAAAAGCCACCAGTCAGGATGGTCCTAACTTTAACAGGACTTTACTCAGGTATTCGGGTGATAAGAACATTGTTGATATGCTGGCAAAACATGGCAATTATCTTGATGATGTCCTTGACTGGGAAATTGACAAAGATAACGGGAAACATTATCTGGCTTCTTCTTACAAAATGATTGACAAAATCAATATTGAGGAAGTTGTCAACCAAATTTTTATTGATAAAAAGTTTCCACTTGATGATACTGTTTATACGATTACAAAAGTAACATTTGATATTATTAAAAACCGGTTTGTAGCCCATGTGCTGACTGATAAGCCGGATGAAGACAGTAAGGAACTCATTATCAACCGTGACATCTTCAGCAGAATTTTTGACTCAATTGCCAGTACACCGGCAGGTCAGCCTTTTATTGCCAAGGGAAATCAACTCGGTACGAAGAAAATCCTTATCGACATATTGAAAGGTGGTGAAGACGGAAAAGGAGCCGGAGCTAAGATTCAGTGCGGTATTCTCTCCACAGAGCTTGGAAAAAAAGGAAAAGAAATTACAGGACCTCAAAAAGCTGCTGAAGGTCTGGTTCAACTCATTCGTGAGGTTCGTATCATGAATCCTGAGATCAACAGGAATAGAAACCTTATCAAAAAGATGTTGTACACTAAGTATGACCATATCTTTAAGACCAAAATGTTAACATCAGAGATTTGGCGGTATAATTTCCATCTTTTCCAGCTTGATGAGATGCGGAAAGCTGAATTTGTCAGAGTTGATGATCCTTCTGTCAGCGTAGATTTGTCTATTCTCAAAGGATTCTATCCAAAAGATAAGGACGAAGAATTTAGTCCTTTGCTTGTGACAACAAATGTAAATATAGAACTCAATGGTTTTGGAGAAACATACCAGGAACTCATGAGTCTGCCGAATTATTCACATTTCACAGAAGAGTTTGCAGAAGATGCCGGTACTCTCTATATCGCCACAGGATATCATGAAGACACTGTTGTAAACAACATGATTATCCAGCTCCTGCTGATGGGTGACTACATTGATATGGATGATTTATCACGCGGCAGAATTCCCGAAAAGGTGAATCGCGAAACCATTGCGGCTGCGAAATATGCGGTCATGAAAAAACTTGGAAAAATTGGACCTGAAGGAGACCTTGTTTCTGAAAAGCCTGTAAATCAACGTAAATCAACCAAAGGCACACAACAGAAAAAGCAACAGGGTGTTGGAAATACGAAATCTACCGGAAAATCACAGGATAACAAAAAAGGATCTCAATCTGAAGGGAACGATAAGAAAGAGAAAGAATAGATAGATGATGATCAAATCTAACCTGCTGGTTTGCCGGCAACCGGCAGGGTTAAGAAAAAGTCAATAAGTTCAAACATCTCTAATGAGTCAACACTGTGGGAGATTCAAACTCTCACGGGGTTGACTATTTTTAAACTTCCCATTCCCTGGGCTTATAGTCTGGTTTATTAATGATTTCAATTGTATCTCCTTTTCGCTTTATGACAAATAAACCGGCTTCTTGCGCGGCATTCTCCACCGTCTCGCTTATTATCATCTCGTCATTCAGCGCCAAAAAAATCTACTGCATCTTGTTTCAATTGAATCAGGCTGGGCTTGTGAAGGTACATCATATGCCCTGCTTCATAATAAGTCATGATGATGTTGTCCTTCCTGTTATCGGGCAGAGGCATATGATTAATTGTATATTCGGTAGCAAAATAAGGAGTAGCCATATCATAATACCCACTTGCAATCCATACTTTCATGTAAGGATTTTTCATCATCGCACGACGCACGTGTTCAGATACATCCAGAAAACGGTTGTGACTGTTATAGCTCCACGGGTGCACCCTGCCGGTGAGAACTTCATAAGGAATATGTGTATGAAAATCAAGTTCTTTTGTAAGATAATCATTGATACAGGTTGAAAAAGCGCCATGTGCGGCTGGCTGAAAACTCGGGTCAAATTCCTGGCGTTCTTTGTTAACAAATAGGTCTTTCATTTTATATCTGCTATCGAATCGACCGACAACCAAAGCGCTGTCTTTCAACAATTGTTTTCTGAAATGATGTCTGCTAATTCTTAACTGCTCATCTTCAATAAAGGGTTTCCGGAGTCCGGTATATTTCATAAGTCCGAGGGTTGTGCGCATTCTTAAGGCATCATTAATTTCATTTCCCTGGAACAAAGCTGTATTGTAGTCAATGGTGCAGAAATGTTCTACTTCATTCAAAATATCCTTCAAAGGCTGCTCAAGAAGCCGGGGCTGCAATTTTTTGTGGTAGTATGCAGTAGCTGTATAAGTTGGGAGAAAAAGCAGATAAGGGAGATCATTACCGGGTGTTGTCCTGAGTGTCTGAAAATTTATGACAGATGATACCAGGATGATACCATTGAGATACATTCCATACTCATTTAAAATATGTTCAGATAATCCTGCTGCCCTGGTCGTACCGTAACTTTCGCCAATGACATATTTTTTTGATCCCCACCTGTCATTTTCAGTCAGATAGCGTCTGATAAAATCCCCGACTGACTGGATGTCTTTTCTGTAATTATGAAATTGTTTCTCTTTGATATCAGGGGGTGTGCGGCTGTAGCCTGTGCTGACCGGATCAATAAATACAAGGTCTGTCAGATCAAGCCAGCTATAATCATTATCAACCAGCCGGTAGGGTGGGGGAAGCGTCTCTCCGCTATCGGTCATCAGGACTCTTCTGGGACCAAGCATACCAAGATGCAGCCATACAGAGGATGAACCAGGTCCGCCATTAAAAGAAAAGGTAATTGGTCTGTCAGTGCTATTGCTTTTCTCATTTTTTGTATAAGCAATATA
>CAZVTW010000663.1:0-3063 GCA_964629805.1 uncultured Bacteroidales bacterium
TATGCCGGCATAGCAGGTGTCAGATATGAAGAGAATTCAGACAGATATGCATACAGGCAGGGATTATTTGTTTTGAAAAACGCAGGAGAAGGGATTATTACGATTGCCAATAGTCCTGATTTCAACCCAAAACCGTTTTAAGTGTCTTCTTAAACTGAAAAAGACGCGATGAAAAGAACTTTCATTCAGATATTGATTTTCTTATTCCTGGGCATTCTCTCAGTTACCTGCCATTATCACCTCTACGCCCAAAAAGTGATTACAGGCCGAAGCCCGGTCTATACGTTTTCTATAGGTTCTGCAAACAAAATCTCTCCACAAATTGAAATTGCTCTTATATCCCCTGAATTAAAACGTGGATTTAAAAACATCTGCCAAAAATCAAGTATTGAACTCATTGGGAAGGTGAATTCTCTTGCTTCCCTCAAAGAAGTGTCTGTGAATGGTCAGAAAGTTAGCTTTTTTGAGGACAATATTTTCAAACATCCGGTATTTCTTAACAAAGGTGAAAACATCATCACAATTTCAGCCAGAGATAAAAATGATCAGCTAAAAGAAGTCGAATACCAGATTTTTAACCGGGAAATAAACCATGAATCCGGTCTTTCCGTTTTTACTGAGGAAAACCAATTTCACGCGCTTATTATCGGGGTGGAGGACTATGAGGACCCGCAAATCAGTGATCTTGACAATCCGGTGCGTGACGCTAAAAAACTCCTGCATGTTCTTACAAGCAATTATTCTTTCGCATCAGCGAATACTAAACTATTAATCAATCCGAACCGGGCAGATATTATCAATTCACTTGATTCCCTGGCAGAAAAGCTTGATAAAGATGACAACCTGTTGATTTTTTATGCCGGTCATGGTTTTTGGGACAAAGAAAAAGAAACCGGTTTTTGGCTTCCTTCTGATGCACGAAAAAACAGCACGGCTAACTGGTTCAGGAACAGCACACTTAGTGATTACATAGCCGGCATAAAAACAAAACATACCCTGCTGATTGCAGATGCCTGTTTCAGCGGCTCTATCTTTAAAACCAGGAAAGCTTTTACAGATGCCCCTTATGCCATTCACAAGTTGTACAATTTACCAAGCCGAAAAGCAATGACCAGCGGCGCTCTTGAAGAAGTGCCGGATAAAAGCGTATTCGCAAAATATTTGATTAAAAGGTTAGAAGAAAACACAGAAAAATATCTCTCATCAGAAACTCTGTTTTCCGGTTTTCGGACTGCTGTACTTAATAACAGTCCAAATGTTCCGCGGTTCGGAGAAATACAAAATGCAGGTGATGAGGGTGGAGATTTTATTTTTGTCAGAAAAGAGTAAACCCCGGTTATTTCTTTTGTTCCCTTAACCATTTAATTATTAAATCCCTGTGTTTTTGCGAAAAATCATCAAAATGAGGGACAGTTTCAAATGACAAATTATCTTTTTCATTAAAAATTTTTCTGTAGACTTTTTGTATTTCCTTCATGTAATCTTCCGTTTTTTCCTGATTTGTGTGCCTGTTAAGTTCGTTTGTAACAACCATTAAAGGACGCGGCGCTACGCAGGCCATAATTTCATCAAAATCAGTTGGTATCCTGTTTTCGTGTCCGTTAAAAAAGCCAAGGAGTGGAATAAGGCCATGCACATCAGCGTAATGCTCTAATATTTTATTTTCCTGGTTAAAAACAGAATCTCTTAATGGCGTAAAGCCGGACACAACCGAAGTTCCTGCAATTCTTTCATCAAGTGCTGAAGTGATAAGTCCTACAGTTCCGCCGAGAGCATATCCTGTGCAAAAAATTTGGGTTGAATCAATGACTTCAAGGTTTTCAAGCACATCAACAGCTGCCCTGACATCTGTAACCATTTTTCCAAGTTTTGACCAATGTGGATAACGTTGGTAAAAGAAACGGCCTTCTTCAATTCTTGTCCCAAAGCCAATCATATCCATTGCAAGCACAGCATATCCTTCATTCAGTATTGACTGAATAAATTGCCTGCTCCTGCGTGCATAACCTGTGGAATAGGCATATTCGTGAATATAAATAGCAACCGGAATAACGCCATCTTCATTTACAGGTATTTTACCATCTTCATTCAAGGGATAATACAAATTTCCGTGCAGGTAATCTCCGATGGCATGATAAGGCCCGATATGAAAAGTAGCAGCCATATTAAAATCTTCAGGTTTGTCAATAACAGCATCAAGATAATCAGGTTTACAGAAGGTATAGATATTTTCCGGACCTGCGGACTGAACCCCGGAAGGTTCTTCTCCCAATAACCATTGAAGATTGTCCTGTAGTTGTTGCTTTTTTTCTAACCAGGCGATTGTATCCCTGATTTTTTTCCCATAAACATCTGTTCTCAGATAATCATCCTTAATGTTAGGGAATTGATAAGGGTCATAATCCTTTCCTGAAATATTTTTCCACTTTTCAAAGGAATAGTCATAGTATAAAGTATTGTCCCAGGGACGCTTTATTCTGTTAAACTGCAAATCAAGAAAATCTATATAAGCCTCAATATCCCTGGCTGATGTTCCGTGTTTTCCGTATCTAAACCTGACACCTATTTTTTCTTCTGCATTTAGAAACCGATATACTTTTTTCACAGACTTATAGCATAGCTCCTGAGCCAATGGATTGGCCTGTTTTTCAGTTAATGCAGTATTGAACATTAAAATTCGCGGCGCAATCAGGGCTAGAACAAGATTCTGGTCTACCGGTAATTTATGTTCCCTGCCGGAAAAAAATCGCAATCGTGGATGAAACCAGTGGGGAAAAGCAGATGTGATTTCATCAATTGATTCGCAATCATACATTGGGTCAGTGAAACGCCAGGGCGTTATCCCGCCGGTTCCGCCACTACTTGTAATACACGCGGCAATCCGTTCATCAAACGCAGCAGCCATGATTGATTGTTTGCTATTTCGCGAGTGTCCGGAAATAGCAATTTTTCCGGTATCCACCTCATCCCTGGTCAATAAATAATCAACGACCCTGGAAGCGCCCCAGGCACGTCTCATCAGGCAGGCAAAGCTATAATCTTTAAAAATCTGCTGGTATTGTT
>CAZVTW010000664.1:0-3061 GCA_964629805.1 uncultured Bacteroidales bacterium
GGTTCACCCTGTGAAATAAACAGTTGTACGCGCAAAAGTATTTCACAGGGTAAATCAAAGAACTCATTTCTTTCTTGTGAGACAATCATTAACACGACTTCAAGTCGCAACAACGAAAGTTACAAATACAGTAACCATATTCCACTATCGCCTGATAAAGGTACAAAATTATCGTCTCTCCTGCGTTCTTATCCCTTAGCCACGGCGGCTATTGGATTTAACAGCCTGTTGGTGTAAGTACTATCATTTAAAAAGTCTCTCGTCAAAATCAAATTTTTCCTTACCAAGGATTTTTATCTTATCAATATCTTTATGATTTGGATTTATTAAATAGTTAAAGTCACCCTGTACAACTGCTGATGGTGCTTTCAAAACCAGATATTTCCTTTTTTTAATAAACTCCTCACCCAAATCTTGTGTTTTTCTTTTATTTGGGAATTTCTTCCAATCCTCAGGTAATTTATCGACTTGTATTGATTCAATCTTAATAGTATCAGGAATGTTTATTGTCATCAGGTAGTAATCATCGGGAACAACTCCAAATGGAGTATGAACCGCAATCTCAGCGGTACATAGTGCTCGGGATTCTGCCGTATACACAACTTTTGTCCCTTTATAATTCCATCGTCCGCCTGCAATCTCTGCTCCTGTTCCTGATAAATCGTTTAGGTATTTCTTTTTTGTTAATCGATATACTTTCATGCAAGAATTCCATGTTCAATTTTAATCAATTCATCTTTTATCATGTTGATGCCAAAAGTATTATCAAGTAAGCTTTTGGGTTTAATCCCTCCCAATGCAATATTTTTTGAATCTATCCATGTGATAAACTTTGATGAACTTCCGAAAACCTCAATTCCTTTTTGGAATAGTAGCATTATCATAAGTAATTTTTCGGAATGTAGGGAATCAAATTTTTTCTTTTCCTTTTTATATCGCTGCATTGTTCTTTCAGAAACATGTAAAATTCTCGACCAATCTGAGTAGCTTAGGGTGAACTTCTCGGAAAACTCATCAAAGGTATCATATCTAACGCCATCTCGAGTGGTCTCGATTAACTTGAATATCTCATTATTGTCCAGTGATTGATAGCTAATATTCATCATTTCTTGACTTTTTTTACAAAGATACGACATTTATGCGAAAAATATCGTCATTTGTCACTTTTTTGTATTGGTACCCAACGTCGACTTAAAAGTTTTGTGCCGTTTTAATCGTAAATATAAGAAATTCAAATCAATTTAATGATTCATTTGATAAATGCGAGTAAAGGCGGTATTAAATTTTTTTAAATAGTACCGTTTAGTTTATTTTGTGATATTATAAAAACCTGACGATTTTTGATATTCTCTTATCGTATAATATGCACTAAAACCGACTAATCCACAATACTCATTATAAACGACAAAACCTTCATTGTAATGATTTTATTATCGTCAACCCATTAGTATGCAATGAACAGTAGAAATTTAGTAATTCAGAATATTTTAAATGTTTTTTTGTATTTAATATTTTAAATATCCATTATTTCTAACGAAATTTTTGGGGCAGGGTACTAGTTATCAGTCATTTAAACAATTTTATAAATATACAATATTCTTTACAAATATTCCCTTCATTTTTGTTATCATAAACAAGCCCACTTCTAAAACTCCATTTATCGCTGAACTCTGCGTCGTTGAGTCTCGCCAATAGTCGAAACAATCCTCATCTCGACTGAGTCTAGATACGGCTCAAATGCTTTAAAGGTATTCCCGGCGAAAGGAAATCCCGGTTATCAGTCATCTTGTTCACAAAAGTAATCTTTTGTTGACATTTTTCAATAACTTTAGTCTCATTATAAACGAGACAGCGTGTGTGTGCCTTGCATGGCTTGCAGTGCCCACACCTGTAAGTTCTGAATAATTTTGAGAAATGCAAATGTAATTTCAGAAATACAAATCAGGGATGTGTTATTGTCATTTTCCGGAGGGTGTCCCGACCGAAGGGAGAGCAGGAGTACAATTGAAAAGTAATTAAAGGATACCAGGGTAAAGTCCCTTACAGACTCATTGTAAAGAATTATACCATAAACCAAAAGTTGTGTCGGTATAAGTTTGTTAGCAAGTCGCAAGGTGGTTTGGAGTGTCCCATTCACTGACCCGTTGCGAAATGGTGAGCATGACCGAAAAGGAATAACGAAGTGAGACTGCAAATGCCGGTACCCTGAACATTTCATTACTGGGCAGGCTGACGTACAGAGCTGACCTAAGAAAGACTATGAATATCATTAGTGTTAGTTATTCATACCTTAAAGCCTCTACCGGATTTCTTCTGGCAGCCCTTAAACTTTGCCAGCTTACTGTTATTAATGCCGTCATTAGGGTAAATATTCCGGCTATAAAAAATATCCACCAGCTCATTTCCGTTTTGTAGGCGAAGCTTTCAAGCCACCGTTTCATGGCATACCAAGCAATCGGACAGGAGATAATATATGCTATAGCAACCTATTTAATACAATTGCCATTTAGCATTGCCAATATTTCATAAATTCTTGCACCATTAACTTTTCGAATTCCAATTTCTTTTGTTTTCTGTTGAGTTGATAACAAGGTAAGCCCTAATAATCCCATCGAACATATAAATATAGCTATACAAGTAAATAAGGAAAGTAGTTTAGCTTGTAAAAGCTCTGTTTTATAAACGTTTTCATACATAGCACCAACTTTTTCATAATGTAATGAATGTTCCGGGTAAATTTCTGCCCATACATCATTAATAGCAGCAATGGCCTGGCTTTGCATTCCTGGTTTAAAAGAGACAACGTTTGAACCAATCCACGTTTCTTTCATTTTAAATAAAACCAATGGAACTACTTTTTTCTTCATTGTTGATAAATGGAAGTCTTTAACTACTCCTATAATCTTACCTTTTGGTATCTTAACTTCAGGTACAATCGAATTGACTTGAAAGTTTTTACCTATTATTTCATGTGGATTTGAATAACCCAACCGCATTAAAGCTGCTTCATTAATTAGTGTCCATCCATAAAGTAAGTGTCTCGGCCAGAAAGTTCGAGGTC
>CAZVTW010000665.1:0-3045 GCA_964629805.1 uncultured Bacteroidales bacterium
AATTGAATTTAATCATGAAGGAATGCCTTTATGGCTCAACAAATTTAATCATAACTGGTTAATTGAAGAACTACAGCATGCTGTTTATCATAATGAGATTGTAGCATACAATCCACTCGTCTCATTTCCCGGTGAAAAATTGAAAATTTCCAAAGAAAAAATAAATCAACGACTTGGCATAGAAGTAAACAAAATATCCGATTTCTCTGAAATAAAATCTATTGGCTTTGAAGAAGAATGGTATTTTGATTCCAATGACTTTATCATGGACAAAAAAGTCGTTTCATGGTTCCCGGTCAGACATTATTACAGGGAAGGAGATACTACCCAACCTGAAGTGCTTTTAAAAAAAGTATTTTTAATCTACAATCCGGACTCCGTTGAATTTAACAAACAAAACTACAGTACTTTAGCTAAAAATATCAGAACAGAATTTTCCTATGGATATGATCCGGTAAACAGGTACCAGGGACTTAATTACTCAAAATATGTCAGTATAATTTTGAATAAGGTCATGTCCGGCGAAATTCAGGCTTATCATCCTGATTATAATTATGATCTTACTTTGGTACCAATTCAACCGGAGAAAATACAGGAAGAATTTGGTCAGATAATTGAACTTTTGCAAGACGAAATCTCGGTTTTGGTTTTTGATGAAAACTGGTATATCAATCTTAAAAACATGCACATCATTAAAATTATTAACGGTGTCACACTGGTTAGAGAATATTACAGGCAGGGAGATGACCTGAAAACAAAAAGAATGATGTTTTATGTACGGTTTAATAAGCCACAGGTATAAATGAGTCCACTCCTAAATCCATTTAAATAATAGATCATGAAAAATAATCAACTCAAATTTGTTAAAGGACTAATCCTGTTTTTTTAGCATTTTTTTTTCAAACAGTGCCGGGCATAGATGCACCGGCAGGTTTAGCATTCAAACCTGGCAATATTAAAAAAAGCTCATCTATTCCGGCTTGTCCGGTTTAGGAATATATACTTTTCAACAGTGTGATCATCTTCATAATTTCACCTTGAAAGCAATATTCTTTGTTCATAAGCGAACACCAATGTTCAAATTCGTTCAGAAATGATATTCATAACACATAGCGCTCTCGACATAAACCACTGAAAATAAACATTTTGCGCGTTTTGGCACAAGATATGTAATAAACAAAGCGAAAGGACAGAATAAAAATTTTTGAACTTTTAAAGCGCAAAACTATGATACTCAAAGAAAAACATATGAAAATAATTGGAATGTTAAATTCAGCCGTGTTTTTGGTATTTCTGACAGGTGTATGCTGCTCACAAATAATTAAAGTGTCATCTGCAAATGAACTGAATGGCACTAAAATTCAGGTAAAAGATAAAGAAAAAGTAAAAGAACAATCTGAGTCTGAACTCGAACTTGAAACCTGGATGTTCGACAGTGAATATTTCAGTGGACTGCCTGAAGGATTTTCTCCGGCTGAAGAACCTGAGCTTAACCTTGAAGAATGGATGACTTCGGTGGATTATTTTGAACTGGAAGAAGAACAGGAAACAGAATTAGAAAACTGGATGGTATCAACAAAGTATTTTGACGAATTTATTAACCTGCAAAATGCATTAGAAGTTGTTAAAGAAGAACCACTGGAGATACATACCTGGATGTTTCAATCCCAATATTTCAAAACTCTGATTGAACTTATTGAACCACAGGCAGAACAAGAACTTAAAATTGAGAATTGGATGACAGACCCGAATATATGGAACAAAAATCCACTGGATATTTAAAATCAGAGTCACAAATTGACAAAAAAATGAGGGAGTTTTTATGATTGCAAAAATGAAACACACGACAAGATTTTAGTTAAACATCTAAACTTTCAAATCATGAAAATCCAAAGAAAAGAATTAGAAAATGAATCTATCAGAAAGTTTCCCCATCTTTCCAAAGATTTAAAAGCCTTTATCAAATTTTTAGTCCATAAAAAAACCGATGAAAGAGGATATATGATAGGCACTGTTGAAGAAATAGAAAAAACAATCCACTATATTCAAACCCTGAATAAAATCCCCGCTGTCGTATAGAGGTATTCATCTTTCGAACTATACCACTCAATTAATGTAAACGAGGAACTTAGGTATAAAACCTCATTAAAATTTAATCCTCTCAATAGAGATTTTTTGGCATTTTTTCTCAATATGATATCATTTTTCGCAGGAGATTCCTCCTTCCTGTCGGAATGACTGAAGTTTCCTGATATTGGGAGGAGAATGAGGAAAGCTTCGCTTTCCTCATTCTCCTCCCATAAACTCAACCAATAGTATGGTCATTCCGACTATGTAGGGTGGAATCTATTTATCTTACAGATATCTGCCATGAGGCATAAAACTGTCTGAGTAGCGAAGAATATAAAATATTATCCGGATATTACCTGGTTAAAAAAGTGTTAAGTGATATATTAAAAATGCCCATTTTTTAAGTTTTATAGCCGATTACCAGAATTTTATCACCTACAAATATCTTTTTAACAATTATTTTTTCGAATGTGAAAAAAATTAGTTGAATAATTAAATAATAATATTAAATTCGCGTAAAATTTAAAAAATAGCTTAAGCGGAAACTAATTAATTGTTTGAGTATGTATTGGACACTTGAATTAGCCTCAAAACTGGAGGATGCCCCCTGGCCGGCAACTAAGGAAGAGCTTATCGATTACAGCATTAGGTCTGGAGCTCCACTTGAGGTCATTGAAAATTTACAGGAAATTGAAGATGAGGGGGAAGTATATGAAAGTATTGAAGATATCTGGCCGGATTACCCAAGTAAGGATGATTTCTTCTTCAATGAAGACGAATATTAAGTTTAACCTATTAAAATTTTCTTTAACACGGATTAACCATTGATTTAATGACATTAATTGTTAAATCAATGGTTATTTTTTTTTGAAGAGTGTCCTATTTCCTGAACTCAATAAATTCGAAAGATAAAGGCGCAAGGCATCGTTTAATCCCGGAGTCCCGGCATACTTGATGTCGGGATGAGGAGTTAAA
>CAZVTW010000666.1:0-3040 GCA_964629805.1 uncultured Bacteroidales bacterium
ATGTGCAATTCAGTGTGACTAAGCATAGTGACCTGCTAAATTTTTCAGATTGCAGAATCTTTGGTGATTTTCTAATGAATTATGCTAAACCGGATAGTTGTCGCGTTATTATCAGACATTCACATTTTTTTGGAAGGTTTGAAATAATCGAAAATACCTACAACATCATGCCGGCGATAGACCAAATACATGTTTTTGGCAAATCATCGTTCAGCAAATCCGTTTTCCCGGACAGTTTGCAGTTCGGAGATATGTTTTTTTTGCACGCAAAACCTGACACGACAGGGGTAAAGTATAAGAATTAATTATTGATAAGTCAGGAAAATACATACATATTTATGCAACATAATAAAAAGAATTATAAAAAATAATCTTATGAAGAAAATCTGGAAATTTTTATCACTGCCTTTGATAATAGGCATTTTTGCAGGTTCTTTTATACTCGCCAGCTGTGAGGATGAGGAATCTGAGGAATTTTGGAAGCAGTTTGTCAGCGACGCCCTCTATGCACTGATATCCGGAGAAGATTTTTCAACACTCTTTGGCTGGCTCGAGCAGGAGGAGAATCTTGATGAAATAGAATCGGACATCATTTTGGCTGATGATGAGAATTTGCCCTCACGTGTCAATTTGGATGAATATTTCCCCCCGATCGGCAACCAGGGAGAATACGGAACATGTGTTTCCTGGGCTACCGCCTATAATCTCAGGACATTCCTTGATGCATATAATGGCGAATTCAGTCCCGCAACAGCAAGTAATCAGTATAGTCCAAAGGATTTATTCTGGGCTATACCCAATTCACAAAAAGGCGCTGATTGTAATGGCACTAATTTTGAACCGGCATTTGATATGATGGTAGAAAGAGGAGTAGCAAAATTATCTGATGTTCCTTACAGAGACCTCGGTGATTGCTCAAATTCACCGCCTACCAGTTGGGATAACGCTGCAGAAGACGGGAAGCTGATACGATACAGGAAAATATTTGATAAGGATAAATTTGATGCCAGGGGTGTTACATCCTCTGAGGCTGTTAACCAGTTTCGTAGCTATCTTGCACAAGGGCGCGCAGTTGCCATTGGAGCCAGACTCGGGGACAATTTTATGATGTGGGATAATGATGTTCCTATCAGCTCAGATACCTATCTCAACCCGGGCATGCAACATGCCTATCACGCCATGACAGTTTCAGGATATGATGATTCGAAATGGGCATTCCGTGTCGTCAATTCATGGGATACACAATGGGGAAGTAATGGCTATATATGGGTCGATTATGATTTCTTTATTGAAGAATTTTGCTTTGCCGGTTTTGTTGCTTCTGCTTACAAGCAGGAAGACCCGGACCAGGATGGAGACAATGTGACAGATGAACTCACATGGGGGTATGACCTGTTAACCTGGGAACTCATTGATTATGAAGACCCGGACTGGGATGATCCGCTGGAACGTACCATTGAATATAATGCTTTTAACGCCGGTTCTAATACAATTACAGCTTCGCAAAAATGGAATATTGTTTACCTTTACTATAATGCATATGATGCTGAAGATTATGATATTCTGTTGTATGATGTTTATACTGACGAATATGGGCAGCCAGGTGAATATGATTTGCTTGAAACAGGTCCAGGGCAGACAAATTACTGGAACCATGTTGATGTTGAAGCAGGATACAGTGTCGCCAGGGCGCTTGGCGGGGATGAAGATGCTGTGATGCAGGGATTTTACCGCATGCCTGAAGATTTATCCGGCACTTTTTATCTTGTTGTCATTGCCGACGGATATGATGTCATTGATGAAGAAAATGAAGAAAATAATTACAGTTTTGCCAATGGCGAAGAACCAGTTGAAATAAACAACGGCATTGTTTCCGCAATGTCAGCCAAATCATTAAAAGCTGCCAAAAAACCTGTGAGATCTGTTGTTACAGAAAACAACAGAAATACCTATTCAACAGATGAAATCAGGGCTATGCTGAGATACCACAAAAAAACTGGCGAGCTTGATCGTAAGATCAAAAATTTCAAAGAATCACATAAATCAAGGAAAAAAAGAATTGTTAACCGATAAAATTTTTTAGCTATGAAAAGAGCACAGATTATTATATCTATCTTTTTCGCTGTTTTATTTCTTGCATCTGGTTGTGGCTCAACAACTGAGAATCAAAATAACAGCGAAGAGTCAAAGTCGGAACAGGAGATAAAGGCACGAGCAGAGAAAACAACCGACCAGGAACAAGAATCCGGTACAACTGTTGAGGACAAGGAAGATGAGGTTGAAATAAAACAAACCGGAAACATGGATGATGCCGGTTCTGCTGCTGGTCAGCCTGTTGATGGTCAGGATACAATAAAAAAAATCCATTCGAATATTATATCTTCACAGCAAGACAGTGGAACGACTTATGGTTCAGACCGAAAAAAGGTCATTGTTGATAAGGATGAAGTGGAAGAAAAGGACAGGAGTAAAAAAATTGTGGATGATGATGAAAAAGAAGAAGAACCTCAGCGAGACCGCAGTAAAAAAATCATTGATAATGACGATGAGAAAAAAGAGGAGGAAAAGCCAAAGAAACGTGATCGCAGAAAGCGTATAAAAGATAACTAAAACATAACCAGATGAACTTAGGACTATCGATTTCCCGGGAAGATTTCTTCTGTGAGTTCTTAGTTAATTGGTAAATATCTCCAAAATCGACATTTTTCAAAAATATGTAAAAGTAGTTAACACTTTTTTCTCAATATGATTTCATTTTTCCTACGAGATTCCTCCCTATGGTCGGAATGACCATGATATCGGTTGAATTTATGGGAGGAATGATAAGGAAAGCGAAGCTTTCCTTATCATTCCTCCCTAAATCAAAAAGAATCAGTCATTCCGACCGTAGGCAGGAATCTATTTATGCAATAGGTATCTGCCATGAGGCATAGAATTTTCCTGGTAGCGAAGATGCTAAAATATTATCCGGACATTGTTTGGTTAAAAAAGTGTTAAGTGATAAATGAAAAAAGCCCCAAAATCCACAAAAAAAAGCAGG
>CAZVTW010000667.1:0-3036 GCA_964629805.1 uncultured Bacteroidales bacterium
TATAGAAAAGAAATAATTTTTACGTTTGTATTCTGTCTGGTTTATTTCGCATCAATTCCTTATTTACAAACTCGAATATAATCAACAAAAGCGTATTCATCTTTACATACTACTCTGAGCTTATATTTTTTCTCAGGCAGATTGTTTACATGAAATATTCTGCGCTGCATGTGTTGTTCCCTTGAAGTAAATTCACCATAATATTTTGAGTTCAGGTAAATATCGACTTTACATGGTCTGCGTTTATCAGGGCTCCAGGGATTAAACCAGGAACAGGCGTATAACTCAACACCGGTTCCGGTGAAGGTATATTCCATATAATCCCCTTTGTTCTGTGTGCTATGAATCGATCCGCCAAAATGGCCAAGTGTATCTTGTTCTAACATCCAGCCATCGCCTGTATACCGTAACTCACCATCGTCGATAATTTCCCGGTCAGCTGCTTTTATTCTTATCCAGGTGTGATACAGTGTGTGAAGTATCTGGCCCGCTTCTGCATAAGGAACAAGATACACCTCATTATCATGAAGGTTTGATGATGAATAGAGTTGTTTTCCCCACCATTGATCAGGTAGCTTATTAGCAGGGATTTCCTGTAATTCAATTGCCCCGGAAGTATCAATTCGTAAATCATGCAGATTTTTTAAATCTTTATTGAGGTAACCGTCAACAGCAAGGATTTGTGGCCCGCGTTTAAAAGCGGCATATCCGGCATAACTTTTCCCGAATAAAAATTTGACCGGCATATCCATTGTAATATTGATGACATCGTTATTGACCCATTTTCTTTCAATATGAAGGAATGTACCCGGAACGCCAATGTAAGATTTATCATTGATGCTTAGTGTATATTTGTTACACCATGCCGGAACACGGAATTGCACGGCAAAAACGGCAGGTTGATCTGTTTGCAGCCTCACCTGACATGTTCCTGAGGCAGGGAAGTCCGTTTCAAAACGGGCAGTCACAACATGTTTTTTTCCTTCTTTTGTATATATTGTATCAGTGAAATGTCCTTTATTGTAAAGCAGAACAGCGAATCCGTTCACTTTATTTTTTGACCAGACCATCTCCGGTAACCAGGTCAGTTCCCTGGTGATACTTTCAGAACAACAGGGTGTGCCGTTTTTGTGGTGTGTCACTTTCCATTCTTTAATGCCCTGTAATGGTGAGTAATAACTGGTTTCGAAACCGTTGTGCGGATTTTTACTTGTCAGCGCCGCATTGTAAAGTGTATGCTCTATGTGATCAATGTATTTTGAATCACCGGTGAGGTAAAACAATTTTCTGCATAAATACATAAAATGAGCTGCTGTGCAGGCTTCCTGCGGATGATCAGCGCTTGTCGGGCCAAATACATGATCAGTTGTGAAAAATTCCGAATTACCAAATCCGCCGGTGATAAATTGTTTCCTGTTGGCCATGATTTCAATTCCCTGAATACAGGCATTACGATATTTTTTCTTTTTTCCTTCAATTTCGTATAATTCAAGAGCAGAAATGAGATGAGACTGCATTGAGTAGACATGTTTATGCGGCATGCTGTCTTTTTTGTTGATCAAATCAACCAGTTCAGGTTCAACCTGGTGGTCCATTATCCAGTAGCAATTATCAAGGTATTTCTTATCACCTGTGTGTTTGTATAGCAAGGCTAAACTTTCAAGAAACACAGGACCAAGCTCAGAGCCTTCAAATCCGCGTTTTTCCGGTCCGAATTCGCTGATAAAAGAGTTCCCCAGGTCAATAGCCCCCCTGAGCGCATGAGGATCACCAAAAAGTTCGTAATATTTTAACAGGCCAAGCAGCACGTACTTCACATGCCAGACATTCCAGAGGTCCTGCCAGGGTTTGCGATCATTGGAAATATGAATGCCGGCATATCCCTCATGTTTTGACTGAAAAGACAACCAGGCATTCAGGATAATATCCATTCGTGATTTTAATTCCTTGTATTTCCAGGTGTTTTTCCGGTATTTATAGTCATAGGCAAGACACATGGCATGCATGTATTTCCCGGTAAACTCTCCTGTAATCCATCTTCCATTGGTAATACCACCTGTGTAATAGGGAAATACATAATCTTCTATCGGAAATTGAAAAAGTTCATCTTCAATGGCATTATCGATCCAGTGGCCAAAGTAACCTTCGATGTATTGGTTACCATAGTTGACAGGTTCATATTTTTTCTCAATTGTCTCAACTTTGTATTGACCTTGAGTGTACCCGGATAAAAGAGTTGAAAAAAGAAAAAATGTGACAAAAAAATATTTTTTTAACTTATCCATAATGATACATTTGTTAATTTATAGTTCAAACAGAAAGGAATAAACAAATTTACACAGATAAGTTTATATCACTACATCCTATTTTGGCAAAATTAAATTGAATCTTATCCTGACGAAACAAAATCCTGGTATACTGTTCTCACACCTTCTTCAAAAGGAATTTTCGGAGACCAGCCATATGATAATAATTTGGAAACATCAAGGAGTTTTTGAGGTGTGCCATCCGGTTTGGATGAATCCCAGGTAATTTTCCCGGCAAATCCGGTAATTTTTTGAATTAATTCAGCCAGTTCTCGTATCTGTATATCTTTACCGGTACCAATGTTTACATGCGTATTTCGGATGTTCTGTTCCGGCGGCATTGCCGGCCTTCTGACATTAAACTCCTTTTGCAGGATGTCCCCGAATTCTATATTGTTCATTAAAAAAATACACGCATCCGCCAAATCATCAGAATGAAGGAATTCTCTCCTGGGATTACCCGAACCCCAAAGCCTGAGTTCAACATCTTGACTATTATTAATGCCAAATTGGCTGAGTTTATCCAGAATAGTATCATCTGGTACCTGACCGTCAAATCCGTCAACAGGTCTCTTTTTAAAGTCGCTTCTTATGGCATTCAAGTTGTTTTGTTGTAGACATGATGCCCAGTGCAGTTTACGGATAAAAGCCGGAAGGACATGAGAATTAACAGGGTGATAATTGTCTCTTAAACCATACAGGTTAGTTGGCATAACAGAAATGAAATTCG
>CAZVTW010000668.1:0-3035 GCA_964629805.1 uncultured Bacteroidales bacterium
GTTTTTTTTATTGCTAATCTTTAAAATCAAATTTTTATGAAATGTGAAAATTGTCAAACACCCTTAAACACAGGAGAAGTAGTTTGCACTCATTGCAAACATACAAGCCTGTCGCAAACTGAGCTCAGGTCGCTTGCAAATGATTTTTTTTCAAACGTACTCAAGTATGTCATTTACAGGTATCATATAATGGTTATATTACCAATAATTATGTTGTTTATTTTGTTTTTCATGCCCCTGTACAACATCCATTTCCTTTTGGTTATAGGAGTTGCCGGGGTTGCCGGATACCTGGCATATGTTTTTTACAATTATGAATACAAAAAATTTGTAAGAACAGTAGAAAACTACAATTCAGATCCTGATGCTGTTTTTTATGAGATTCAGGTACGTGATTTAATTACCTACTATGGAAACAAAGGAGAATATAGCTATGATGCAGAAAAAAAACCTTGTATTTACTGCAAAGAACCCGTAAATGAAGAAGCTACAAAATGCCCGCATTGCCGTGGCAAATTGGATTATGACTTTTATGGATTGACAAAGAAAAAAAGGTTGGCTTTGTTTTTCAGTCAAAATTCCGAAGACTTACCTGGGATTTTTATATTTTTGATTATTATCATCCCAATAGCCTCATTCATCAAAGATGTTTATATTGGAATAATCCAGGTCCTTTTTCTCTACTTTGTTTTTTATAGAGGCGCCCTGTATTTATTCATTGATGATGCTTACAGAGAGATATGTAATGTTTCCGCCGATTACCCGTTTAAAAGGGGTTTAAAAGCCTCATATCTTGCAGAAATGGAAGAAGCATCAAAGCGCAGGGGCCGGAGATGGAATATTTTTCTTGTTTTGCTTATTGCCCTGGGCGCTTTGATGTATTTTACAAATCCTGACGAAACAGATTTTAAATCACATTATGCAGCGATGAATTATATACCTTATGACAACATCATTTCGGTTGATTTGGAAGAATTTGAAGGGTTGAATGAAAACAACCCGAAAATCCAGAGGATGAAAGAAGATTTTGAAGATAAACTATCATCCGGACAAGAAGAGGTTCGGTTTGCCATACTCGGCAGGAAAAATTTATATGTGGGTTCTGTTTTTGCAGGAGCACACTTCATAATGGATGAGGCAAAAAAAGAACCCGATGCTGAATCTGTCATGTATATAGGACTTTTTAATCAATTTATTAAGATTTCTGAAGAGTAATAATTAAAATTTTATGTTATGGCAACATATCGTTCAAAAATCCATGTTCAGTATCGAAGCGGAAGTATTGCCAAAGGCGTGAGGGTTGTTTTGGGTTTTCATGGCCTGACCGGCGGAATGACAAAAAAAACCTTCACAGATAATAACGGCATGGCTATCGTGGAACACGTATCCAGGGGCAAAGCAACAATATATGCGCAGGGAAAAGATTGTGGCGCTTTTCAGGCTCCGGGAGAAACTGTTGTGTTTATTTAAACTATACAGGTTTTATCATAAATCATGTAAGCCAAACGGGTTTATTAGCTTTTTTTCCTGGCTTTACGTTTTGCCTGAGGCAGATAAGGAGTTGATGAGTTGATGAGCTGATGGGTTTTTGAAAGGAGACAGAGGGCACAAGTTGCAGACAACGTCAGTTAAAGGGCATTGCCACGCAGGCTTTCCAACCTGCGTGGCAATGCCCTGCAGGCTGGAAAGCCTGCGGCACAAGTGAGCTACCATCGGCATCGCTCGTAGCGACACCGATGGTTGGTAACCGGATAATGATGGTGCCGCACAAACCGGCGGAAGTTTGAGTAGTTGAGGTAGCCACAAGTCGCGGACTTGCGGCAGTGAAGTGTGAGCGCTCAACCTGCCGGCGTGCCTGCACCCGGCAGCGTTGTAAAGAGTCCGCCAGGACGGTGTAAGCACCACGGAGATGTGGCACATTTTTGCCTTACAGGCCGGAAAGATTGATGCATAAGGTAAAGTTGCGATAAACAGGCAAAGCCTAAAAAAATATATCCGAGAAAGGCAAGAAGCCTTGCCCTAACGGGGGGGGGTGATTATTCTTTCAAACGCCTTTCCATTTCTATAATATGTTTTTCCCGCTCTATTTCTTTCCTGACAATACTTTTATCCCTGCTCATAAGCAAACGTTGATAATACAGATTTCCAATTTGACGTTCCAAAGTGCGTGTACTCCAATTCCTTTTTACGGCCTCATTAAGGTAAAATAGTCTGGCGTTTTCATCATCAACTTTTAAAAGTAACCTGTAGTGGGTCCATGATAATTCGTGACGCAGTGCGTCACATTTTGGAAAAATAAGGTAAAATTTTCTGATATATCTCAAATTACTGTCATCAAATCCTTTTCCATATTTATGAGTCAAATTCACAGACAATTCTTTGAGTAAATGAGCGCCATAATTTGCTCTTTCTTTTCCTTGCTGTTCTTCTTCGACTATTGCCCTGCCTATTTCCCAATATGCTTTTACCATCTCAAAATTTGCCGTTTTATAGACCGTACTCCTTGCCTGGTCAAGTATCTGAACGACCTTGTCATAAAGCCTCGCAATATGTTGTGGTTTATTTTGATTATTTTTCATTCCTTTATCACATAAACATTTTACCTCATGCAAACATATAAATTTAATTGAAAATAATAGAAAAGCAGAAAACTGATATAACCTCAACAAATCTATAAAAATTACTATGCTACCGCAGCTTTTCAATAGCTTAAAAAGGGAAAGAGGTGCAAAGCGCCGAAATCTTTGTAGTAGTAATATTTTAGCACGCGAAATCAATGTGCGAAGCGCCGTCATATTGTTAAATCCTGTAAAATATGAATTTAGCCTGCCCGCCAGCAGATGATGGCCGGGCAATGCATCGCATAGAAAAGCATGCGGCACATAATAATTAAAACCTTATACTCAAAAAGATTCACTTTTTATGCTGAAATGCACAATATTCCTTATAAAAATATAGTTTCAGTCCGTTTAGATGAATTAGAAGGACTTGATGCCAACAGTGCAAAAATTGAACGCATGAAAGCGGATTTTAAA
>CAZVTW010000669.1:0-3033 GCA_964629805.1 uncultured Bacteroidales bacterium
TTAAGGATCAGGGGCTTGAGTGCTTCGTACAGTGAAATTTTAGCGGGTTTTTCAGGAATGATCCGGGCAAACGGCCTGCCCCTTTCCGCCCCCCAGCCAAAAAATTAAATACGGTCCGAAATTTATGAATACAGTAAAGGATTTATCCCCTGATCGGAGCGCCATTATTAACAAAAGAATGGATCAACTGGCGCGTCATCTTGAAAATACAGGAAATTACCTGTTGTCCCTATATCATTTTGCGCCATATCCATGGTATGTGTTGCTTATATTTCAAAAAAAGGTTTTGATTATGGCCACATGTTAACCAATTAATTTCGTTTTTAGCTGGATATTGATGTTGAAATAGTGTGCACATTATGACAGATTGAAATAACAGAAAAAATTTTTGTATAAAAAATTGCTATGAAAACAAAATTCGGTTGCGATCTAAATATTTAATGATATCAGGTATATTAATGCCTTATATAGTTCAATGTCACAGTATATGATCGATATTTTGCTCCAATTCTTCATAAAAAGCAACGCAAATACCTTAAAATTAGTGGATTATGCCCTTGTATTTGTCGTAATATATGTTATTTTATCGACAAAAAACATATATTACGACAGGCGAGATAATGGATGCTACAAATTTAAAACGTATGTTCAAAGAAATCAGGGTGGTAACTCTGGAACAGGTTTCCCGGAAAAAAGGATGCTCAATAAGGACTGTTCAACGACAATTTGCCATGATGCCCGTCATTAGGAGCTATAACAAAAACAGCCGTTATTACACGCTGTCCGGTATACCGGATTTCAACGTCGACGGCATTTGGCGCTATCGAGACATCCTATTTTCGAAACACGGAAATCTCAAGGCTACCGTGAAAAACCTAATTCTCGCTTCTGAACGAGGCCTGAGCGGGAATGAAATAGGCGAGATTGTAGCTTTGCCACCACGCTCTTTCATGCACCATTTTCGCGAATTGAAGGGCGTTTTCCGTGAAAAGCATGATGGCGTTTATGTGTATTTTTCCGACGACCCTGCAACATATACAAAGCAGAGTTCAAACAGAGTTCGGACTGGAGACGTTGAGAAAATTGATGAAGCGATGGCCGTTAAAATACTGGTTGAACGAATCAGGCGCCCGGAACTGTCAATGGAGGAGCTTTCGAATGTTTTGCTGGAAAGGCAAGGCTGCCGCGTTTCGGCGTCCAAGATCACAAATTTTCTTGCCTTTCATGATCTTTTAAAAAAAAAGCAAGATTCGAAGCGATAATGGCACTTTCGAATCTGCGCAAAAAACGAAGCGAGGACATGAATCCAAAAAAGCTGTTTCCTGCAATCCCCGAGTTCTCGTTTCAACCTGAATTGAAATCTTGCCCTGGCTGCGGAATCGGAATGAAGGTCCTTAAAACAACGAAACGAACGGTTATCACGATGGGCGTCGGGGGTTTTGTCGCCCGCGAGACCCACTTACATTGTCCGCATTGCCGGGAAATCAGCCGTTGTGAAGATTTGCGCCGCTTGGTTCCATTCAAGGGAAAATACGGCTATGACGTTTTGGTTCATGTCGGGAAATGCCTCTATCTTCAATCCCAAAGTGAACAAGCTGTGGCAAACGGGCTGAAATCGATGAACCTGAACATCTCCACAAGCGAAATCCGCTATCTCGGACAGAAATTCATAGCCTACCTGGGCATTTGCCATGGCCAGAGCCAGTTGAAAATCAGGCTGGCAATGGCTCGAAAGGGCGGCTATATACTCCATATTGATGGAACCTGCGAAGGCGACAGTCCTCATTTGTTCACAGGCATGGATGAAATCAGCGGGATCATACTTTCCAGCGTGAAAATCAGCTCTGAAAAGAAGGAAAATATCGTTCCGTTTTTAAAAGACATCCAAGCGAAATACGGTACTCCCCTGGCGGTTGTCAGCGACATGGGCAAGGGGCTTTTGGGCGCTATCGAGGAGGTTTTTCCCGGCATACCCTGTCTGATTTGCCATTTTCATTTTCTGAGAGACATCGGCAAGGACCTCCTTGAAGATGACTACAGGGCGTTGCGTAAGCTGTTGAAAAAAAGCAAGATACGAACGGCATTGAAAAGCAAGGCGAAAAATTTCGAACTCAAGCTTGGAAAACATGTGAAATATCTTGCAAGCATGGACGCTGATTCGGGGCACGCGGCCGCCAAAACGGCATTGTTGATCATCCACTGGATTTTTGATGCGTCTTCGCTTTCCGGCTGTGGTTTTCCGTTCGACATGCGGCATTTTCTATTCTATAAACGGCTTGTGGCCGGCTACGAAAAAATCAGAAAACTTTATGGTCTGAAAAATTGCAAGCCTTTCTATCAGCTCGAAAAACTGCTGCGGCGAATTATAAATGACAAGGATTTTAAACAAGTTGTCTGCAATTTGGAGAAAAACGAAATCGTTTTCAAAGAACTTAGAGAAGCCTTGAGGATTGCCATGCCGGATGGCAAAAACGGATTGAACGACGAGGGCGTTGATTGCGATATGAAATTAATTTCCGAGAAGGTTTCTGAATTTACTTCCAAATACGACTCATCGAGAGATAGAGCCCATCATAAAATGCTTGATCAAATCGGGAGATATCATGAAAAGCTGTTCGCCGACCCGATTCCTTGCAACATTGACGGCAATGAAGCCCTTATTCAGCCTCAGCGAACGAATAATGTCATGGAGCGGGTTTTTAGAGACCTGAAAAGAATGTTACGCAGGAAAGGCGGCGCCATTACTTTAAAAAGGCAAATTGGCGCGATGCTGCCAGATACGGTATTGGTGAAAAACCTTGAAAACGAGGAGTATTTTGGAATGCTACTCGATGGAACAAGATCATTGGAAGAAAGGTTTGCGCAAATCGACAAACATCTGTTTATGCGTGAGTTTACAAAGATGCGCTCGCAAAGCAAAAAAATTCCTGCAGAAGCAAAAATACTTATAAAAAAGGACGACGCTTTGGAAAAAATTGAAAAAATGTTTTTCGCTGCTGCAAGCTAAATGCCAACTGTTGTTTTTGAACATAC
>CAZVTW010000670.1:0-3019 GCA_964629805.1 uncultured Bacteroidales bacterium
AATATGAGGTTAGAGTGAATTTATTCAATAATCTTGAGACAAACTCAACACGTATCTTCCTCACAAATAAAATAATAGGATATTTTAATCATGGCATAAGTTTCTTTCTGGTTAATAATCTAAATTATACCTCAACTTTAGATAAAACAACTGGTTCAAATTATCAATATCATAACAGCTATTTTCATCTCAGAATACGAAAAGAATTTGGATTCAATCAACCCAGGGTTAAGTTTAACGATTTTACTATTGTTCTGTATAAAGATATTAACGGAAACAGACAAAAAGATCCTAATGAACCAGGTTTACAAGATGTTTTAACAAAAATAGAAAGAAATTATTCTAAAAATGCAATTTCGAATTTTGAAGGTAATGACGGAAGTTTCTCCAGTATTGAACTTATGTCAAGTCCAGAAGGAATTGTAAGCGTTGAAAATATTCCTCATGGCTGGTACACAGTTACTTTAAAAGCACTTGGTGATTATATTGGAAATTTCACCTCACGTCAATCACATTTTGATGTATTAATTAATAAAGACAAAACAATCTACATTCCTTTCCTCGAAATCAACAAAATTTTCGGTCGCATTGTCCTTAACAGGGCTAAAATATCGCAACTTGGTGACATTAGCTTAGAAAACATCAAAATTACAGCCTATGACAGTGAAGGGGGGGTCACATCAACTCTTACAGACAGAGATGGTAAATTTATCCTCTATGTCCCGAATGTCGATAAATACAGGGTGCATATCAACAATGTATTCAAAGAACATTTTGACCTGGAACAGAATGATTTCCTGGTTCAGCTCAACGGGTATAAACAATTTGAACTCACCTTTATCTTTAATGAACGGGAACGTGAAATCAAATTTTCAGATGATGTCCTCAAAGACGTCCTGCAAAACGGTGATGATGAATTTGACATTGATATGCCGGACATGAGCGTCATCAAACGAACAACACTCGAGGGATTTGTTAAACATTCAAACACCCTGGAGCCTTTACGCGCGATGGTAAAAATAATTGACGCTGAAACAGACGGCATTATTGCGCAAACCTCAACCGATGTCTCAGGTAAATATTCACTCACATTTATGTCAGGGGACAACTACAAAGTAGTGGTTGTCAGTGAAGGCTACTGGCTGCACCAGGAAAAGCTTGAGATTGACCAGGTCACTACATTCCAGAACATCAAAAAAGATTTTCTGTTGAAAGAAATCAAAGCAGGCGACAAAATTTCGGTTGATTATCTCCATTTTGCAGAAGGCGAGTCAGACCTCTACCCGGGCGCTGAAGAATCACTGGATGCCTTGTTACAAGTGCTTGAAGATAACCCCAGGGTGAAAATTGAAATCAGGGGATACAGGGATTTACTGGAATCCAGGAGATATCCGAACATTTCAGAGGACCGGGCAAGGATTGTGAAAAATTACCTTGTCCAGCATGGGCTCAATCCTGACAGGGTGGTTGTCAAAGACTTTAAAGACACGCACGCTGTCAGAATTAATGATGAAAAAGGACGAAGAATGAACAGAAGGGTGCAGATACATGTTCTAAGCTATTGATTACAATACATCTGATTACATATGATAAACAAAGTTAACATAGGGCACCTTGAGCTTGCATATGATTTAATTAAAAATATGCAACAGGATGAATTTGCGTATATCTTCAACGGTTTCTTTAGTGAAAAGGTATCATCCCAAATCCTCACATTAACAGAAGCCAACCTCAACAGGACGGAAGATTCTTATCAGATACGAAAAAAAGTTTTTTTTGTGCTTGTTGAATGTATGCAAAATATCACCAGGCACCAGCGGAAAGATGCTGATAAAAACCCGGTTAGCCCAGGCATTATTATTATTCAGAAACGGGCAGACCATTACCTGGTCTCAACAGGGAACATCATGGATAATGACAAAAAAGATATTTTGGAAGGCCTTCTGGAAAAAATTAACAAATTGTCTAAACCCGAACTTGATGAATACTATCAGGATATACTTGTACACGGAAAAATATCAGAACGAGGCGGCGCAGGACTGGGCCTGTTGTCTATTGCCAGGAAAACCCGGCAGCGATATGAATACTTATTTGATAAGGCAGATAATAACAAAACATATTTCTATATTCAGACAGCCATTCCTGTTGACAAAACTTCGACAACTGACTATCTGGCTGATGCAAAAAATTCTTTGGTGCAGATAAAAGCGCTGCATACAATTCTTGCAGAAGAAAAAATATTACTCAATTTTAACGGCGCTTTCAATAATGATAATGTCAATGTTCTTGTAGCATTAATTCAAGAACATATGAAAAAGAAAGCCAGCGTGGAAGATACTTTATTTGGCGTGATGGCAGAAATGCTCCAAAATATTGTAAAATACTCAGAAAAATCAAAAGAAACCTTTGAAAGTGAACTCGATGGCAACCCTGGTATTTTTTTTCTCGGCGAAAACTGTGATGTTTTTTACCTGACAGCCGGAAATTATATTGCAAATGACAAAATAGAAACCCTCAGACGAAAACTGGACTTTGTAAACTTCCTTCCAAAAGAACGTTTACATGATTTTCATTTCCAAATTTCTGCTTTTTTTACAAACGGAGAGATAAATAAACCTGATCTGAGCATTATCCAGATGAAACTGTGGAGTGAACATAATCTTCACTATTATTTCAAAAAGGTTTCAGACAAAATGTCCTTTTTTACATTGCAGACTATTGTTAACAAAAGTCAGTTATAAATGATATCCGCATTTATGTTTTAAAACAAGCCCTTACTCATGCTCTGCCGGAATAGGTACAAGCTTCACTGGAATTTTGACCAGCATTTCAAATTCTGAGCCCATATCCATGATATCTTCGTCCTCTTCATCATAGTGCCAGTGTATGGTTACTTTGTTTCCGTCAATATAAAGTGAACGAAGTTTTACAAAAATTTCAAAGAGCATTTTATGGGAGGTGCTGCTCACAAAATTAAAGCTAAAATTACATCGAAGTTCATCTGACAAAGTTTGGGGAA
>CAZVTW010000671.1:0-3014 GCA_964629805.1 uncultured Bacteroidales bacterium
GTTGATTTACAAAATGTTTGTGCTGCGTTTGTTCCTACTATGATACATCCTCTGTCATTTATTATTTTCTTTTCCATATCCATACATCACTTTCATTCAATGCCACAAATTTAAAGAAAATTTATGGATTCACTAAATATTACACTTTCTTCCTCATTGCCTTCATGACATTTAAGCTTAGGTCGAGAAGGACAAGCCTGTCATATCCGTTTCGCTCTATATGCAAATGGGCTTCTTCAAAGAGTTGTGTTAACCTGAAAATATTTTGCTGATCAATATATTCATAAAGATTTGCAGAAAATTCTGCTTCCTCAGGGTTCTGAAACACCATTTTGTTTGTTTGACCCCCGGTAATGTTCATGATAATATTATCACGAAGCATATGTAGTCCATATTTCAGAAAGCCCTTTTGTTTTTCCCTGCCCCTGCCCGCCATATTATTGACCCATTCATAAGCCAATTCAACGTTATACTTGTAACATAGTCTCATCAAACTGATGAATTGTTCCAGATTTTCAGTGTCGTCTTCTGAGGTTAAGGCTATCTCACCAGCTTTAACGAGATTACCATTTGAAATGGCAGCAATGTGTTCGGCATCATTTCCTTCAAGCTGATACATTTCTTTTATTGTAACAAGCATTTCATTTTTTGGCAAAGGCGGAAATTTAATGATTTGTGTCCTGGAAAGGATCGTTGGTAATAAATCTCCCGGGTTTTCTGTAACAAGCAAAAAAAGTGTCTTATCTGGCGGCTCCTCTAAAATTTTCAGTAATTTATTGGCACATGACTGATGCATTTTATCCGGATGCCATATTATCATGACCTTATATTCTGCTTCAAAAGATTTCAGATTGATCTTTTTCAGGATTTCGCTGCTCTCATGTGTGAAAATGCCGCCTTGTGCATTCTCATTGCCTATGAGGTTAAGCCACTGATGCAAACCGCGAGAAGGTGAACTGTTTATGAAGTCCCGCCAGCTATTAATATAGTCGGAACTGACAGGTTTAGTGTTTTTTGTTGACTTGACCACAGGAAACACAAAATGCAAATCAGGATGAATAAGCTTGTTGTATTTTTTACATGAAGGACAAATACCGCATGAATCATTATCCTGTTTGTCCCTGCAGTTGATGTACTGAGCATACGCAATAGCCGTGGCAAGCTTTCCACAGCCTTCATTCCCCGTGAAAAGCTGGGCATGGCTAATCCGTTGTACCTTTATTGTTTGTATAAGCTTTTCTTTAATATGATTTTGCCCGGGTATTTCTTTAAAAAGCATATATTATATTTATAACTATGATTTGAGGTTCAAAAGTAGCGAATCTAAATGGAAAACGAATAGATGATTCGCACAATTCGCGGTTAAGATTTAATCTTGTCTATCTGACTGGAATCTGTCATCTGACATAAAACATCTGTGCAGCGCAGAGTTTAAAACCAAAAATTTTTTATCAGTCACTTAAAAATAATTTAACAATAAAGATTTCAATGTCATAAGCAGGTGAATTAATTTTTTTATCTTTGTGATTTCAAATTTTAACCATTAAAAAAAACAGTATTATGCAAGTAATTGATAATTTTAATTTTGAAGGAAAAAAAGCTATTGTTCGCGTTGATTTCAACGTACCACTGAACGATTCGTTCGAAATAACAGATGATACCAGGATTCAGGCAGCTTTGCCAACAATAAAAAAAATCATTGGTGATGGCGGGTCTGCAGTGTTGATGTCACACCTTGGAAGGCCAAAAAGCGGCCCTGAGGAAAAATTTTCACTGAAACATCTTATTCCGCGCTTAAAAGAGCTTACCGGAACGAATATTTTATTTGCTGAAGACTGCATCGGGGATAAAACAGTTGAGATGAAGCAAAACCTCAAACCAGGAGAAATCTTACTCTTAGAAAATCTTCGGTTCCATAAAGGGGAGACATCCAAAGATGCAGAGGAATGTAAAGCTTTTGCACAGGAACTGGCCAAAGGTGTTGATGTGTATGTAAATGATGCATTCGGGACAGCGCACAGGGCACATGCCTCTACAGCTGTTATTGCGCAGTTTTTCGATGATAAGAAAATGTTCGGACACCTGATTAACAGCGAGCTCAAGAGCCTTGAAAAAGTGCTGAAAGATGTGAAACGTCCGTTTACAGCAATCCTTGGGGGCGCAAAGGTGTCTACAAAAATTACCATTATCGAAAACATGCTTGACAAGGTGAATAACCTCATTATTGGCGGCGGGATGACCTACACCTTTGTAAAAGCACAGGGCGGCAATATTGGTAAATCAATCTGTGAGGACGATCTGCTTGATACAGCTAAAAATCTGATACAAAAAGCCGAAGAAAAAGGCGTGAAACTACATATTGCCACTGATGCATTAGCGGCTGATGATTTTTCGGAAGATGCTAATACAAAAGTTGTTAAAGTTGATGAAATTGATGCAGACTGGCAGGGATTGGACATTGGTCCTGAGACAATCGAATCTTTCTCTAAGGTGATTGAAGAATCTGCCACAATACTCTGGAACGGCCCGGCCGGTGTATTTGAAATGGAAAAATTTGCTGGTGGTACCAAAGCCCTTGCAAATGCCATTATCAAAGCCACAGAAAAAGGCGCCTTTAGCCTAATTGGCGGCGGTGATTCTGTCGCGGCTATCAATAAGTATAAAATAAAAGATAAATTCAGTTATGTGTCTACTGCAGGCGGCGCCTTGCTTGAATCTCTTGAAGGGAAAGACCTTCCGGGTATTAAGGCTGTTAAAGAATAAATTTACCTGTTTATGGCAATAGATAATTATTCTTAAAGCGGTTAAAATTTTAACCTTTTGTAGTATACAATACTCAAAAGGCCAATGGTTTTCGATTATACTCTGAACTCAGTAAATTCGAAAGATAAAGGCGCAAGGCATCGTTTAATCCCGGAGTCCCGACATACTTGATGTCGGGATGAGGAGTTAAACGATGCCTTGCAACGCATAGATTTCGAAAATTACTGAGTTCAGATACTATTGGCCTTTCT
>CAZVTW010000672.1:0-3009 GCA_964629805.1 uncultured Bacteroidales bacterium
AAATCAATATTGTTTTATGCTATTCCCCTTTTAGCAGGGCTGGCAGTAACTCATAGTTTTATTCCTCCAACACCCGGCCCGGTTGCTGTTGCCAAATTGTTGAATGCTGATATTGGCTGGGTGATTGTATTTGGCCTTTGTGCCGGTATTCCTGCTACTATTCTTGCCGGACCGGTATTTGGCAGGATTATCGCATCAAGGATACATGCCGGCATCCCTGCATATTTTGATGAAAAGCTTGCAGAAAATTCTGTCAGGCAACTACCATCATTTGGCAAAGTTTTTCTGCTTATTCTCATTCCTCTTGTTCTTATTCTTTTTAATACATTCTCAGATATCGTATTTTTCCAAAGCAAATCACTGTATGATATTGCCGCTTTTATCGGGCATCCGGTCATTGCTTTACTCATAACAGTTTTGCTTGCTATTTATATTCTTGGTATAAAAGGAGGATTTACAATGCCTCAAATACAGGATTTCACAACCAAAGCCCTTGAACCGGCAGGGATTGTCATTTTAGTAACCGGGGCAGGTGGTGTTTTTAAACAAGTACTCATCAACTCAGGTGTAGGAGATATGCTGGGACAGATTATGTCAGAATCAGCCTTTCCTCCCTTATTTCTGGCCTTTATCATATCTGCTGTTGTCAGGTTAATCCAGGGGTCTGCTACTGTTGCAATGATAACTGCCGCCGGAATTCTGAGTCCTGTTTTAAGTACATTTTCATTTAATGAAATGGAAGTGGCTTTATTCGTCATCGCGATATCTTCCGGTGCAACAATATTTTCACATGTCAATGATTCCGGGTTTTGGCTTGTGAACAGATATCTGGGATTGAATGAGAAACAAACCATTTTATCCTGGTCTTTGATGGAAACAATTATTGCATTTTCCGGCTTTATAATCGTATCTCTGATTTTTATATTAATTTAGATCACGAAACATTTAAATATTATTATTATGAGAACATATACAATTGGAATTGACTTTGGTACTGATTCGGTTCGTTCGGTTATTGTAGAAACACTAAATGGCAATGAACATGCAAGCGCTGTTTTTCATTATCCCAGGTGGAAAAAGGGGTTATATTGTAATCCTGCAAAAAACCAGTTCAGACAACATCCCCTGGATTATCTTGAAGGACTGGAAGCAACCATTAAAGAATGTTTACAGCAGGTTTCAAATGATGTAGCTTCAGGGATTGTTGCAATGTCAGTAGATACAACTGGTTCAACACCTGTTGCTGTAAACCGGGAAGGAACACCTTTGGCTTTGACGCCGGCCTTCAGTGAAAATCCGAATGCAATGTTTGTGTTGTGGAAAGACCACACAGCTATCACTGAAGCAGGGGAAATAAACAAACTGGCTCGTTCCTGGAGAGGTACAGACTATACAAAATATGAAGGGGGTATTTATTCATCCGAATGGTTTTGGGCAAAAATATTACATGTGCTCCGGGAAGACAACCAGATCAGGGACAATGCCTTTTCATGGGTAGAACATTGTGACTGGATTCCGGCTCTTTTGACAGGAAATACCGATCCTTTGGAAATTAAAAGAAGTCGTTGTGCTGCCGGCCATAAAGCCATGTGGAACAAAGAATGGAGCGGTCTTCCTTCAGAGGAATTTCTTGTTAAGTTAGACCCGTTGTTAAAAGGATTACGGGAGAATTTATACACTGAAACTTACACAGTTGACGTTGCAGCCGGAACAATTTCAAAAGAATGGGCAAAGCGGTTAGGTCTGCCGGAACAGACAAAAATAGGTGTTGGCGCATTTGATGCACATCTTGGGGCAGTCGGGGGAGAGATCAAACCCTATTACCTGAGTAAAGTCATGGGTACTTCAACCTGTGATATGATTGTAGCTCCGGAACAGGAGATAGGAGACAACCTGGTTAAAGGAATTTGCGGACAGGTTGATGGCTCCATTACCCCGGGTCTTGTTGGCCTGGAGGCAGGACAATCAGCTTTTGGGGATATCTATGCCTGGTTTAAGAAACTGCTCTTATGGCCGGTGGAAAATATACTTTCCGGTTCTATACTGATTGATGACATGACCAAAGAAAAGCTCGCTACGGAAATTGCAGAAAAAATAATTCCATTGCTATCAGAGCAAGCATCAAAAATACCAATCGACGAAAGTGGCATTATTGCGTTAGACTGGTTGAATGGTCGCAGAACGCCGGATGCCAATCAAATGCTGAAAGGAGCCATAGCAAACCTGAGCCTGGGGTCTGATGCTCCGGCAATTTTCAGGGCTTTGGTCGAAGCCACTGCTTTTGGCGCAAAAAAAATTAATGACAGGTTCATATCAGAAGGAGTGAGAATTGACGGGGTTATAGCACTTGGCGGCGTCGCAAAAAAATCCCCCTTTGTTATGCAAATAGTGGCTGATGTGTTGAACATGCCAATTGTTGTGGCAAAATCAGAACAAACATGTGCACTTGGAAGCGCTATGGCTGCCGCTGTTGTTGGCAGTATCTACAACTCTGTTGAAGAAGCACAACAGGCAATGGGAGGAGGATTTGAAGCTGAATATAATCCAGTACCGGAAAATGCTGAGAAATACCAGGTTTTATATGAAAAGTACAATAAACTTGGGAATTTTGTTGAGAATTTTTCATAAATGCATCCACTCCCAAGGCAGATTTTTGGCAAAATGACGAAGTGCTTGGCATTAAAGGGTCTTTTAAGAGTGGTCTCATACATTATTTGGGGAATCTTATCAGATAAGATCATAGATTTTTGTAGTTTTATCATTTATTTTCGGGGTGGTTATCTGCTTCCTGTCATGAGCAGGAATAATTGAGGGAGTTTTTTTATTGAAATCTTTATCCCTCTTTGGTATAGCAGGCTTTCAAGCCTGTGAGTAAATGAATAACCAGGAAAGGTTTCCGGCTGAAAACAGCAAATTTTTTAATCGAAAGCTATATTTCACGATAAATGATAATGAATTTCATCTGTTTAAATTTTGTCCGCGAAAATTTTTTTTGTCCACGAATTTCAC
>CAZVTW010000673.1:0-3001 GCA_964629805.1 uncultured Bacteroidales bacterium
ATAACATAAATCTGCGAACTTAGATCTACCTACGTCAGTAGGTTTAGTTCAACACCCAATATAGCAAAAAGCGGTGAAGTGGTTTATTGGAGCTTTTTTAGCCCGCTTCAACTTCATTTCGGATTGATAGTGAATTGCTCGCAATCCGCTTCAAGCCATATTGCCAACGTTTACGCCAAGAGAAGGTGCAACCATCACACTATTACAGAAACTCACTGTGACCTCGTAGGGGAAGCCCAAGCGAATCGGGTGGTCTCACAATAACGACACAGAAAGACTGTAGCAGGCGATGGCGAAACATCTTCGTAAGCCGGAAGTTATACGAAACCGCCATCAAGATTATGAATATAATTTTGATGGTATGGTTGAGTTAATGCCGGACGACTGAAACTTGAGAAAATTTATTTTCTCTTAGTTGATAGCTGTTCGGTATTATGGGACAGGATGGGGGAGAAGTCCCTGAAAATAACTATTGATTCCGGTAGAGCCTGTCCCGCTATTCGCGGGATGAAATTCCTGTCTGCCCAAAGCCCGCCAGCAGGGCAGCAGCGAACCAGATGGGTGACTCCGTAAGGATAGCAGACCCAACCGGAGGGAGAGCATGCCTGCCCTCGATATTAGCGGGGAATACCATTGAAAATAATTAATAATAAAATGAGTAAACTTTCACAGCCTGTCCCGACTATTCTGTCGGGATACAGTCCTGTGAGAGGCTTGGGGTGAAATTCCCCTTGCCTACCCACACTCAACTTTAGGCACAAGGGGAGGAGAGATGGTGCAACAATGAAACTACAACGACAAAAAGACAAGATAAAATAATAGCAAACCCACAAAGCAAGAGTGTTTCAGCCCATCCCTGCAACCGTTCCTGCTTCCACACACTTGCTTTCTTAGCCTGCGCACAAATTTAGCAATAATTCAGTTCAATTTTTTTGGATAATAAAATTAGTTTATATATTTGTCTGAAAATTCAAAAATGTAAGAAATGTCAGAAAATTTAGATAATAAATGTTGCAGTAATGACCTTGACAAAAATATCAGTGATTGGAATGTAGAATCTATCCTAAACATTGACGACAAAGGTCAATTAGTTATACCAAAAGATGTTAGGGTAAAAGCCAACTTTAATGCAGGCGACAAAATCGCATTGATTAGTTGTAAAAACGAAATAGATATTTGTTGCTTGCTTTTAGTTAAATCAGATAAGTTAATTGGTACTATTTCAGATATAATTCGTCGTTAATAAATCTTGAAGTGATATTAATTTTTGTACAACCAATATTTAGTGAAATGAGGAAAATATTTGTTATTGTTTTTATGTCATTGAGCATGGGACAACTATGTGCACAAGAATTACTTGATTTTTCAGGAAAAAAGATAACAGCATTTATCATTTCCGAAGTTTCACAAGAATTTATAAACCTAAGTTTAGATGACAAAATACGAATTAAAACCGATAATTATATAGCAATTGAATCGGATATGTTTGCATGGGGAAAATTAACTGGTAATAAAATTTCATTGGTAGAGAAAAAAGAAAACAAACTTCATAAATAAACAGATTGAGATTAAAAAACCGCCAGTGCCTAACAATGTGTCATACGTAATGGCGGGGCAAGAGGTAAATTCAAGGTTTGTAGCTCGCATCAGCACCATCACGGTTTGATAGCGAGAAGCTCCGAAGTCCGCCACTACATGCCCACTCACCGTTATAGGGCATTTGGGCTAACGACATAACAATAAGCTAAATATGGATTATGCGATTCGAGAGATTGAAAAAAAATAGACTATCTTGGATTGATTGAATTATTTCATGAATTTGCTGAATTTGAGAAACTTCCTGCTAAAATGTTAAATTCAGTTGAATAAATGGAGACAGAATCAGACTATATTAATGGATTCGTAGTTCTTAATGAAAACAAGACGATAATAGGATATGTGACCTACTTTTAGGCTTACTACACTTGGGTTGGAAAATCTATGTATATGGATGATTTATATGTAAAAAGGGATTTTCGAGGTAATGGACTTGGAACTAAACTAATTAAAAAAGTGATTGAAAAAGCAAAATCAGAAATAGGCAATAAATTAAGATGGCAAGTATCTGAGTGGAATCAACCTGCAATAGATTTTTATAAAAAGTTAGGAGCTACCGTTGATAGCGTTGAGTCTAATTGCGATTTGCGTTTATCTTGATTTATAGTAAATTTGTAATAAAAAGACATGCCGAAACTATATGAATATTTAGGATTGATTATTCTTTTCTACTCACGTGAACATGAGCCAATTCATGTGCATTGCAAGTTTCAAGGAAAAGAAAGTAAAGCAGAACTGATATTTGAAAACGGAAAATTTGTAGAGGTGAGAATTACAGAAGTTACAGGAAAAGAACCTTTGGATTCTCAAAATCTGAAGAAGTTCAAAAAACTGGTTGAAACATACCGGGATGATATTGTACGAAAATGGGTGGATTTCTTTGTTTACAACAAACCAATAGAATCAGAACGAATAACAAAAAAGATTTAAGACATGGTAGTATCAATTGATAAAGCAGATTATAAAGGAGATTATGTTATTAATCTTCGATTTTCGGATGGTGTAGAAAGAAATATCGATTTTAGCAGTTTTCTTCAAAATGCTAAAAATCCGATGACAAAGAAATATCTTGATAAGGAATTATTTAAATCATTCACAATTGATTATGGTGACTTAGTCTGGAATGATTACGAAATGTGTTTTCCAATTTGGGATTTACATGAAGGGAGAATATAACGCCCTATAACATTTAGAATATGATTAACCGGTCATACGAATACGCCGGAAATCAGGCTGTCAGGCCTGAACCGGTTAATTATATTCGTTGTTGAACGGAACCGGGCTGGTTTTGGCGGGACAATATGGGGATTGCTTTACTTTTTTCGGGGTGGTTTTAAAAAAAATGTCTGGTTGGCTATACCAAAAAAACTGAAAAATTGTTGGTCTGGTCGTTTGTTTGTGATTC
>CAZVTW010000674.1:0-2999 GCA_964629805.1 uncultured Bacteroidales bacterium
ATTTCAGGAGGAGAATTTGAAGCCGGGATGTACATGTATACGCTGATTGCTGACGGGAAAGAGGTTGATACGAAGAGGATGATATTGACTGAGTAATACAATAATCTGATAAAACCTTAAGAATATGTACTATATGAAGAGGTCATGTTTTCTAATCCTAATATTTTTATTGATCAGGAATAACTTTATTTTTTCGCAATTATGGTTTACTTGCCAGGTACCATGTAAAACTTATACATATACTGGTATTGAAACCAAATTTGATTTTAAATTTAGGGAAACTGATGGTTGGGGACTGGCATATTGTCTTTGGGATGTTGATGGTGACCATGTTTTTGATATTCAAACTGAAGAAGGAAAAGTGACACACATCTACGATGAACCTGGTGTTTATGATATTTATTTCCGGGCATTTAGCCAGTCAGGGGACAGCACGGAAATTTCTACTAATGTGATTGTGAATACCGGACCAGGAAAGCAGCTGAATTATGAATCATGCTCGTTTTTCAACTCAGGTTTTTACAAATATCCTGATACAACCGCTGAGGTTGGAAAAGAGTATGTTTATTTTGATTATATTTCTCCAATCCGAATATTAGAAAAACCAAACTGGTTAAATTATAAATTCGGAGAAATTGGTGAATTAAAGCTTTTTGGGACACCTACAATACATGACACTTGTTTGAATGATAATAAAGTTAAAATGATAAAATATTTTAATAATAACAGTAATAATATTATACAGGAGTTTTATATTCAGGTTTCTTATGATAGCAATAATGCCGGTATACCCAAAGAACACAAATTATATATATGTTTTGACCATTTTGTAAATTTGATAAAAATGTCACCACAATTGTCGGGCAGGACATATTACCTCTATAATATCACGGGAAAGGTTGTACAGACAGGCAGGACGCAAGATATAATTCCTGTTTCATTCCCGGATACAGGAATTTTCATTCTTAAGGTTTTTGATAATAAAAAAAATAGTAATGTATTTAGATTTGAAAAAATGAAATGATAAAAAATGAAAAAATTAATAATTTCCATGATACTGGCGTGTGTTTTTATACAGGCCAGGTCTCAATCTGTTAAAAAGGTGCATGCTATGCATGTAGAAGCAGTTGAGAAAATAATTACCTATACAAAAATCCCAACAAAATTTAAAGTGATAGCATCAACGCCAGAAATGTTTGATGTTATTCGATATGAATGGGATTTTGACGGTGACGGAAAATCAGATATGATTTCTAAGAAACCAAGGGTATCTCATGTGTATAAAAAGTCCGGAAAATATACAGCCATGGTTACAGCAGTCTGGGATGATTATAACAATGGCTTTACTAACATCAGGGTTGAAGTAAAAAAAGGAAAAGGCAAACAGGAAAATATCTCAGTTTCAAGGCTCAATTATAATCCTGTAACAAAAGCCAGGACACTTTCCATCCCTGAACCAGACGGTATAAATAAACATTATGCCGTTATGTTTAACGGGGGTTCTGAAGATTGGTTCTGGACAGATGTAGAACAGATGTATGCGACTTTGAAAAATGTTTATGATTATTCAGATGATGAAATCTTCCTTTATAATTCTGATGATTCAAAATCAAATGTAGACAATAATGCATCCAAAGATTCTCTGGAAAAACTACTATGTGTGTACTTACCCAATATCATTGACAGGGAAGATCAATTATTAATTTGGATAACAGACCATGGAGGTGGATACCGTAATAGTGTGACAAGTAATTTTAATAATTACGTATTAGGAACTGAAGCCAATGTTATACCAGGAGGGCCACAGAATTATTCTGAAAGTGATTTTGATTACAAAGCAATGGCCACCGGGGGACAAAAATCGAGTGTTCATGGTTTGGGCGATTGGCATATCTATTATAATGATCATTTTTTATATGAAGGAGAACTCAGGACAGCCCTTTATAGACGTAAGTTTGTCAGCCACTATGATTTGTTTTACAAAGAAAACGGAGATCCTGTTTCAGCAGACAATGATGTTTTTATTGAAGAACTCATTGATTATTTTCATGGAGATACCGATAAGGATGGCGTAATAGATTCCGGGGAAAACCTTGATACTGATGGGGATGGAAATCCGGCTTTTGATCCAATGTATAACACTGTTGACGAAGGGGATTGGTGTTATCCCGGTTACCCGGATCGTGTAGTTGACCAAATTGTCGATAATTTTAATTATGTTAGTAATCGTCGACTGCCGGGCGATGATCCTTTTGGAGTTTATATATTATTTGATAAGAACAAAGATAATAAACTCGATATAGATATTTTACCATCAAACTGTGATCCAGATATGCTCGGAATTTGTAATATAAGTACACTTGTTGCTGATGCAACCGATGTAGATAATGATGGCATTTTTGACGGATTTGACGTCAATCAGGATGGAGATAAAAATGACTGGATAACCGTGTATGAAGGAATTTATACTTCCAATAATAGTAAATACATCATGGATTATGAGCTTGAACAGTGGTTATCTAACATAGAGTGTGGCAACAGAATAGTTGTAATGCAAAATTGCTTTTCTGGTGGATTTGTGTATGAACTAAGTGACAACAAGACATGTATAAATACTGCATGTGTGAAAAATGAAACAAGTCATGGCAATGATTTTATTCGATTATTTGAAGATGCTACTGCTTCTCTCAACCTTTCAGATGCCGACAATAGCGGACTATGCTCAATGAAGGAAGCCTTTAATTATGCTGCCGGTAACGATCCGAATCCTGAAAACCCCCAATATGATGATAATGGTGATGGTGTTGGCCATACCGATCCAATACCAAATGGTGGTGACGGCGACCTTGGAAGCATACTGTTCCTTTCGTATGAAAACTTCTGCCCGGCTGCCAATAACAAAACCCTGTCGGGCAATGTCTCAGGTACATATAAACAGGAAGGCGCGAAATATAATATCACATCAACGCAAAATATCTATAACCAGAGCAATATTATTT
>CAZVTW010000675.1:0-2992 GCA_964629805.1 uncultured Bacteroidales bacterium
ACAAATTTCAACATGTATTCCTTCTTGCTGACTTTACGAATTTCAAAGTCGTGTTTACTCCCCGTAAAATCTTTACTTTATAAAGTTTTTTTATTTTTGCATAAATTTATGTAAATTATCTCTATGGCAAAATCGATTAAAATATTGGACAAAGAATTTTCGGTTTCAATTTCTTCGGATGAAATACAAAGAAGAGTGAAACAAATAGCAGAATCTATTAATGCTGATTTTGAAGAAAAAGAAATCATGTTTCTGTCAATTTTAAATGGCGCTTTTATGTTTTCTGCCGATTTATTAAGACATATCACATCCGATTGTATGCTTTCCTTTACAAAAATAGCTTCGTACGAAGGAATGCAACCGGGGGAGAAGTCTAAGGAGCTCATTGGATTAAACGAAGACCTGAAAGACAGAAATATTATTGTGATTGAGGATATTATTGATACCGGTAATACGATTCATGACCTCATCAGCCGGATAGAACAATTTAATCCCCGTGTTTTGAGAATTGCTGCCTTATTGTTTAAATCAGAGATGTATTCATACGATCATCACATTGATTATGTCGGTTTTCATATCCCAAATGATTTTGTCATTGGGTATGGTCTTGATTACGACGGATACGGGAGAAATTTCCCGGATATCTATTCATTGAAAACATCACAAAAAAAATAATTCATAAAACAATTTAATTCATAAAAAATTTTAAAAAATATGCTAAACATTGTATTATTTGGCCCCCCGGGCGCCGGAAAAGGAACCCAGGCCATAAAAATTAAAAAAAAGTATGGTTTGATTCATCTCTCAACTGGTGATTTGTTAAGAAATGAAATCAAAGCAAAGACTGAGTTAGGGCTAAAAGCCGAGAAAATAATTTCCAGAGGCGAACTTGTCCCCGACGACATTGTTGTTGGTATTATCGGTGCCAATCTTGACAGAAATCAGGATGCAAAAGGCTTTATATTTGACGGATTCCCCCGGACAACAGCCCAGGCCATTGCTCTGGATAAAATTTTGGAAGAAAAAGACTCGTCAATTTCACTCATGCTGTCTCTTGATGTAGAACGTCAGGAACTGATAGACCGTCTCCTGAAGCGTGGGAAAGACAGTGGCCGTGCTGATGATCAGGATTTACAGATTATTGAAAACAGGATAAAAGTCTATACTGAGCAAACAGCTCCGCTTGTTGACTATTATTCGGAACAGGGTAAATTTGAATCTGTCGATGGAATTGGTTCCATTGATGAAATATTTGAACGTCTCTGCAGTGCTATTGATAAACATCTTGAATAATATAACTTACTCAATAAATGGGCGAATCAAATTTTGTTGATTATGTAAAAATTTTATTCCGTTCCGGAAGCGGCGGACCTGGTTCTGCCCACTTATTGAGGACAAAAACAACAAGCAAAGGCGGCCCGGACGGCGGAGACGGCGGCAGAGGCGGTCATGTCATTCTGAAAGGAAACAAGCAACTCTGGACATTATTACATCTCAAATACAGAAAACATATCTTTGCTGAAGATGGCCAGGCAGGAAGTAATAATAACAAGCACGGCGCTGACGGAAAAGATGCGGTTATTGAAGTGCCGCTGGGAACTGTTGCTGTTAATCCGGATTCAGGTGAAAAAGTATTGGAAATTACTTCGCACAGAGAATCTAAAATATTGATGAATGGTGGTCGCGGCGGTCTTGGAAATTCGCACTTCAAATCTTCAACAAATCAAACTCCGAGGTATGCCCAGCCCGGGGAAAAAGGAGATGAAAGCTGGTTTGTCCTTGAATTGAAAATTCTTGCAGATGTCGGTCTTGTTGGTTTTCCTAATGCCGGCAAGTCAACCCTGTTATCAGTTCTAAGCGCCGCTAAACCCAAGATTGCCGATTATCCCTTCACAACACTGGTACCGCAACTTGGTATTGTCAGTTATTATGACGAAAAATCTTTTGTTATGGCTGATATACCGGGTATTATTGAAGGTGCGGCTGAAGGCCGGGGTATCGGTCACAGGTTTTTAAGGCATATTGAAAGAAATCCCGTTTTACTGTTTTTGATACCGGTCGATGCTGATAATATTGCAGATGAATTTGCTATACTCATTTCAGAACTTAAAAAGTACAATCCTGAATTGCTGGATAAAAAGCGACTGTTGGCAATTAGCAAGGTTGACATGCTAGATGAAGAACTCCTTGAGGAACTCAAAGAAGAAATTCCTGATGTAGAATATATTTTTATTTCATCAGTAACAGGAACAGGACTTAAAACACTGAAAGATAGATTGTGGCAACATCTATCCGAATTCTGAAAAATACAAAATCATTCAATAATAAACATGAATATGATTCAATATTTGGCAGAAATAGATAAAGAAATATTTTTATTCCTGAACAGCTTCTATTCTCCTTTTTGGGATAAAATTATGTGGTGGGTGAGTTTAAAATATGTCTGGGTTCCGCTTTATGCAGGTGTTTTATTTTTTATCTTCTATCTACGGCGTTACAAAACAGCTATTTTGGCTGTCTTGTCGCTCATTTTACTTGTCACCATCACTGACCAAACCTCAGTTCACCTGTTCAAACAGGTCTTTGAGCGTCTTCGTCCGTGTCATGATCCGCAAATAGGACATCTTGTGCATATTGTTAATAATAAATGCGGCGGGCAATTTGGGTTTGTTTCTTCGCATGCAGCCAACACATTCGGTTTTGCAACCTTTACTTCCCTGTTTTTCAGAAACAGGTATTTTTCTGTCTTCATTATTCTGTGGGCTTCAATGGTATCTTATAGTCGTATTTACCTTGGGGTTCATTATACTGGTGACATTATTGGTGGTATAATACTTGGAATTTTTTGCGGATATATCGTTTACAGATTATATGTAATGATAGTTCAAAAAATCGAAAAGCCACAGGAAAATTAATATGCCATTATGAGTTCGGTCTAAAAAACCCTTCGAGCGGTCGAGGACCCCCTCGAAGCGGTTGCTACTTAGAGCGG
>CAZVTW010000676.1:0-2985 GCA_964629805.1 uncultured Bacteroidales bacterium
ACACTGGTAGCTTCAAAACAACTTTTGCCGGTGTATGACAAGCCAATGATTTATTATCCGCTTTCGGTCCTGATGCTGGCTGGTATTAAAGATGTTTTGATTATATCAACTCCTGAAGATACACCCCGGTTTAAAGAACTGCTTAAGGATGGTAGTGAAATAGGCATGAATTTTCAGTATCTTGTTCAGCCAAAACCTGAAGGAATAGCACAGGCCTTCATTTTAGGTGAAGATTTCATCGGTGATGATGATGTGTGCCTTATACTTGGTGACAATATTTTTTATGGATATGGTCTGTCCAAACTTTTACAACATTCGGTGCAGGCTGTTGAAAAAGAAAAAAATTCCATCATATTTGGTTATTATGTTAATGACCCTCAAAGATACGGTGTAGCTGAGTTTGACCAATCAGGACATGTAATCAGTATTGAAGAGAAACCCGATAAACCTAAAAGCAGTTATGCCATAGTTGGTCTGTATATCTATACAAATGATGTCATTAACATTGCAAAAAAGATCAAACCTTCAAAAAGAGGTGAACTCGAGATAACAAGTGTTAATCAGGAATATTTATCCAGACACAAACTTAAAGTAGAATTACTTGGCCGGGGATATGCCTGGCTCGATACAGGTACACACACAACTTTGCTGGATGCCGGTAAATTCATTCAAACCATTGAAGAAAGACAAGGTCTTAAAATTGCCTGTATTGAAGAAATAGCCTACAAAATGGGATATATTGATAAAAATCAACTGCTCGAACTAGCAGAACCTTTGAAACAAAACAATTACGGTAAATATCTCATTAAATTAGCACAACAGGTGTTTTGATATGATAGTAAAAAAAACAAATCTTGACGATGTCCTCATTCTCGAACCCAAAGTTTTTGGTGATGGAAGGGGATATTTTTTTGAGTCGTATAATCATCATAATTTTATTAAATCGGTACAGGATATATCATTTGTTCAGGACAATGAATCTTGTTCCAGGCGTGGTGTACTCAGGGGATTACATTACCAGTTGCCTCCTTATGCCCAGGCTAAACTTGTAAGGGTTATCAGGGGAAGCGTTTTGGATGTGGCAGTTGATATCAGGAAAGACTCACCCACTTTTGGAAAACATGTTACAATAGAACTGAACTCAGAAGACAAACGTCAGATATTTGTACCGCATGGTTTTGCTCATGGATTTTTGGTGCTTGAAGATGACTCCATTTTTTCATATAAGGTCGATAATTATTATGCTCCGGATTATGAGCGCGGAATATTTTATAAAGACCCAAAATTAGACATCCAATGGCCTGATATTGAAAGAATTTTGCTCTCTGAAAAAGATAAAAATTTACCTTATATGCATGATGCTGAACTGTTTTAAAATTGATTGTTGTGGAAAGTAATAAAAAAATATTGGTTACCGGTTCAAACGGACAATTAGGTAGCGAAATACGACGGATATCATCAACCTTTGATGACTATGAATTTTCCTTTACAGATATTCCTGAACTAGACATCACGAAATTCTCAACCCTCAATTCATTTATCCGGCAAAAGAAATTTGATTTTATCATCAATTGTGCAGCCTACACCAGTGTTGACATGGCAGAAGATGAAAAAGAAATGGCAGGCAACATAAATGCTGACGGCCCAAAAAACTTATCCATCGCAATTGAAAATCTAAACGCGAAACTCATCCATATTTCAACAGATTATGTATTTGACGGGAACTCAAATATTCCCTGTTCAGAGGATATGGAAGCCAGTCCAACAGGAGCTTATGGTTTTTCAAAGTTGAAAGGTGAGGAAGAAATACGTAAAAGAAAAACAAAAGGGATTATAATCCGGACATCATGGTTATATTCTTCTTTTGGAAATAATTTTGTAAAAACGATGCTCAGGCTTGGTAAAGAACGAGAAGAACTGAATGTGGTGTATGATCAGATAGGCTCTCCGACATATGCAGGAGACCTGGCCACAGCGATTATGAATATCATTCCAATGTTAAAAGATGAACAAGCAGAAATTTTTCACTTTGCCAATGAAGGTGTTTGCAGCTGGTTCGATCTGGCAAAGGCAATATTTGAAAGCGAATCAGCTGATTGTAAAGTAAACCCCATATTAACTGAACAATTTCCGACCAAAGCCAGACGACCACATTACTCAGTATTTAATACAGCAAAAATTAAATCAACATATAATCTGTCTATTCCTTATTGGAAAGATTCACTTAAGCAATGCATAGAACTCATAAAAAAAGGGCAATCATGAAATCAATCCTTATAACTGGCGGAGCAGGATTTATCGGTTCCAATTTCATCCCCTGGTTTATCAATAAATATGATGATTACTTTGTTGTCAATCTTGATAAACTGACATATGCCGGTGACCCCGGCAATCTCGCTGAACTTGAATCACACGACAGATACAAGTTTATCAGGGGAGATATATCAAACCGGGAACTGATTCACTATATTTTCGAAGAATTTAATATCCAGGGAGTCATACATTTTGCGGCCGAATCACACGTCGATAATTCGATACTTGGACCGGAAGTTTTTATCAAAACAAATATTGCTGGTACATTTACACTCATTGATGTTGCAAAAAATACATGGATGGATGAACCTTTCAAAGTTAAAGAACAATACACCAGAGCCAGGTTCCATCATATTTCAACAGATGAGGTGTACGGTACACTTGGTGAATCCGGAAGATTTAAAGAAATAACACCCTATGCACCAAACAGTCCTTACAGCGCCAGCAAGGCAAGCAGTGATTTCATCATCAGAAGTTATTTTCACACCTATGGAATGAACGTTGTTACAACGAATTGTTCAAATAATTACGGGCCTAAACAACATGATGAAAAACTCATTCCGGTTATCATCAGAAAAGCGCTGAATCTGGAACCAATACCTATTTACGGGGACGGTAAAAACGTCAGAGACTGGCTTTATGTCATTGATCACTGTAAAGGAATAGATACTG
>CAZVTW010000677.1:0-2980 GCA_964629805.1 uncultured Bacteroidales bacterium
GTTATAAATGTGTCAGCTTCGGTCGTTTAGGTAACTTTTTCTGCGGTTGTTAGGTTTGATAAAATTGTAAATGAAAATAAAAACAAGTCCCAGACCAATAAAAATGACACCTATGATCCATAGATTATTATTTCCACCCTGCAATAAGACAGATTTTTCAGGTTTTTCAGGATCGTAATATATCCTGACGGAGTTTTTATCCGGAAACATGTCAAGAACCGCTTTGGCTTCCTGCTTCGTATCCTTGCTATGCGAAGTATATTGGATTTTATTATTTGTATATTCCTGACCGTTCACCTGGTAATTATATATAATTTTCGGGATATAACTTGCCTCATATGTTTGTCTTGATATATCACCTTCGGGATTATCAGTTGTAACATACCGTTTAATCTTAGCTTCAGTAATTTTTCCTGTCACGAATGGCCAGTCATATGTTTCCAAAGCGAGTAAATATTGTCTGATACTGATAACTGTCATAACAATACCAATTGCCAGAAAAATGATCTGGAATGCGCGAAAGACAATTTTTGTCAGGTTCATAATTCCATCAGAGTTTATGGTTGAATGCTGTTTGTTGAAAAATTTGAATATCCCACAGTCAAAAATCGTTATCATCCGTTCCATCCCGGGGAATATCATCATCCGGGTCATGATCAAACGGACCGACTCCCGGCGGATTAAACAATCCCCAACGATCAATAACATAGTCCCATTTGTCAAATCCGGCCACCCAGTCAATAAATAAAAGCCTGTATTCTTCAATAAGGTCCCTGACAATTTGGAAATAATCAACATGTTCAAAACCAAACATTTCCAGGGAATGATTTTTCACCATTAAGTCACGGGCAGCTTTGCGGATGATGGCAGCACATTCCATTTTGATGTCATAAAGTCCTGCAGATTCAGCACCGGTAACTTTCACTGTTAATTGGGCAGCATCTGAAAACATTTCCTCTTTTATTAACTGAAGATGTTCATTTTCAGGGAGTATCAAATTGCTTATCTGCTTCACTACTGAAAGAATTTCTTCTCCTTTTTTATAAATTGGGAGTTTTTTTGGGTCAATATTATTGTCTTCTTGTATCATAATTGCGAAGATAATAAAAAAGATTACAATTTTATGTTTGCCTGATATTAGATTTTTTGTTTTTGAAGGCTGATACAATAAATTGTTTGATTAGAAAAGAATTATTTTGAGAATATGTTAGGAAAGACATTTATTCAGTTTTAAAACAAAAACCAACACCATGATAATTAACAATCCTGATATTTTTATCTGCTTTCAAATATTTTCTTAATCGTGAAATGAATACATCAAGACTCCTGCCAGAGAAATAGTTGTCGTCGCCCCAAATGGCTGACAGGATTTCTTCACGTTTAAGAACTGTATTTTTGTGTTCCCAGAATAATCTAATGAGGTCGGATTCACGTTGCGTCAATTTAATTTTTTGGTCAGGATGTTCAAGCTCTAAGTTTTGATAATTGAATTTATATTCTCCGAGAGAAATTATCGGAGGGATTTCAGCCTTTTTATTACTATTTACCTGGCTTCTTTTCAGGAAAACATGAATTTTCAGTACCAATTCTTCAATACTGAAAGGTTTTGTCAGATAATCATCTGCTCCAAGTTTCAGTCCTTCAATCTTATCTTCTCCTGCTGATTTTGCTGAAAGGAAAATAATCGGCACCTGTTCATTTTCCTTACGTATAAGTTTAGCCAGTGTATAACCATCCATTTTTGGCAACATAATATCCAGGATGCATAAATCAAAATGGCCATTCCGGAATTTGGCCAGCGCTTCCATGCCTTCGCTTGCATGAGTGATGTTGAATCCTCTGAGTTTTAAGTTGTCAATTGTGACAAAAGACAATGTTAAATCATCTTCAACATATAAAATACGGGGTTTATTTTCTTTGTCTATTATTTGTGCCATTGTGTTGCAAAAATAGCGTTTAGTTTTTAATACACCGGCATTTTGATTGTAAAAGTTGTTCTTTTATTCATTTCACTGTCAAGTTGAATGCTCCAGTTATGCGCATGACAAACATGATTCACATAAAATAATCCCAGTCCGAATCCTTTTATGTCATGAATATTTCCGGCTGGCACCCTGAAAAATTTATGGAACACTTTTTTCCTGTATTCATGTGGAATTCCTTTGCCGTTATCACTGAAAGAGAACAACATATATTTCCCTGAATTGACAGTCTTCAATTCAATTCTGACGCTGTCATAGCTGTATTTGACAGAATTATCAAACAGACTAAACAATACATTTGTCAGGTGCACCTTATCTGCTTTGATTTCGTATCTTTCTGCATGTAACGATTTCTCGAGTGTCACATCTTTTTGTTTGTTAATTAACCCGTTATGCTGAAAAATCTTGTCTATGAGTTCGTGCAAGTTAATTTTTTCAGGTTTTAGATGTAGTCCGCGTTTTTCAATCCTGGCTATCTGGAGCACTTTTTCAACAAGTTCGTTAAGTCTTGAATTTTCCTGTTTAATGATAGATGCATAATTTATTAATCTGTCTGGCTGATCCGTTATTTCTTTTTCTGAGAGAACATTTGAAGCGATACTGATAGTAGATATCGGTGTTTTAAATTCATGGGTCATGTTGTTGATAAAGTCTTTTTGCAATTCGCTGAACTGCTTCTGTCTGAAGATGACAAACAGTGCATATGCAAAAAAAACAATCATCAAAAGAAGCAAAGAAGAAAAGATGGTCCAGATTGTCATCTGCTGATAAAGATATTGTTTTTTATTGGGGAAGACAACGCCAAAATAGTAAATAAAGCCATTGTGTTTTTGATATAATTCCCGGATTTGATTTTCAGGCGCTGCTAGATTTTTTCCCGGGGGAGGAATTTTTTTTGTTAGAAGGAATGTATCGCGATTACAGTCATAAATCGCAATTCCATAGTCCAGCCCCACATTGAGCATATCTAATTCACCGGCCAGGTAATGTCTGAGTAT
>CAZVTW010000678.1:0-2977 GCA_964629805.1 uncultured Bacteroidales bacterium
AATAGCAATGTGCAGTTCAGTGTTGCAGTAGATTTTCATTTTAGAATTTTAGGTATTATTTAATTTTCACTATAAAAATACAAATATCAGAATAAAAAAGGGCATTTTTCAAAAATATGTAAAAGTAGTTAACATTTTTTCTCAATATGATTTCGTTTTTTGTACGAGATTCCTCCCTACGGTCGGAATGACTGAGGCTTTTTGATTTTGAGATGAAGGATGAGAAAAGCGGAGTTTTCCTCATCCTTCATCCTATAAATTCAACCAACAGCATGGTCATTTCGACTGTAGGGAGAAATCTATTTAGTGCATCTAAGCTACATTTAAAATATTTAAAAACAATTATTTACACTTTATTTGTGTATGTGAGAAAACGCCAATCTCTGCGTTACTTTGAAGTTTTAAATCCTCATTTACAGTCAGTAAACTCCGGTTTAAAATTTCAAAAAGCCTTCTATGATTAATTTCGTTTCAATTCTTCTTAGATAGCCTTTGATAATTTGTTACTTTCTCAAATCCCTCCAGTCTGAATTTTTCCTTGTTTTCAATAAGAGGAGCAATTTGTTCGTATGTAAAGAAATTAAAAAATACGGGTCTGACGAAATTATTTTGCTGTCCTGCAGATATTAGGAGTTCCTGTAATTTTGTGTCTTTTTGAATCAAATAGAAAAGCTGTGTTGATGGATACACCCTGTAATATGAATTTATCCCGACTGTTGAAACCGGTTGTTCATCCAAAAATTCCAGGGTCCTATGCAACTGGTCAAGATTTTCATACGGGAAACCGGTAGATAAATCGATGGCAACTTTTAACCCGGATTCATTAGCATAGGAGAAAAATTTTGAAAGAAGCTGCAATTTTGTCTTATCAATGCTGAAGGTATCAAAACTCAGGGTTAACAATGAAGCGCCTGATTTTTTTAGCCAGAAGAACAAGTTTTTTGAAAAAGGTTCCGGTTTCATATATAAAGCCCAGTTGACCGGTCCGGATTTTTTTACAATGGTCTGACATACACGAATACAATGATCAAGATACAGATTAAATTCGCTGTCGCAGAGATGATATTTTGCATGTCCCAGTGTTTTAAGGTGCGAAATTTCATCAGCGACACTTTCAGGGGTATGAAAAATGACAGGCTTCATTGATTCAGTGCAAAAAATGCAATTCCCTTTACAGCCAATCTGAGTGCGAAACCCCACAATTCCGTCATTCTCCGTATAGATGTCGTAATCTGCCAGTTTTTCCCTGGTAAAATGATATTCCGGCTTTTCAAAATATTGATAACCATTGAGTAATCTGTCAATTGCATGATTTTTTGAGAGTGCATCGAGTAAATAGACAACAGCCTTTTCTCCCGGCCCGTATATGCCATAATCAGCGCCTGTAAATGTTAAAATTTCCCCGGGCATAATAGAAAATCCCGCTCCTCCCAGTAAAACCGGTATATCATAACTTTTACAGATTTTGACAAATAAAACAATCTCATCCAGGAAATATTCATTGTTATGATACAGGACGGTGTCTATCTGCCGAATTGTGATACCAACAATATCAAAATCATTGTTATTAATCTTTTCGTGTAGTTTGGCTTCAGGTTTATCTTCAAAACAAAGATCCAAAAACTCGTAATGATGGAATGTTTTGGATAATTCACCTGCCAGGTATTCTAAACCGACCGGTATAACAGGCGGAAATCTATATCTGTTAGGATTGATGAGAAGGATTTTCATACGTACAGACACTCTTAAAGTTTTCTACACACAATAACGAACTCTTTCGAATCCGCATTTAATAGGTTTTTATTATAATCACCATATATTTTTTCAATAACAAGTGGGGATCTGGCAACCAGGTGTTCCAGTTCATATCTAAAGTAATACCGCATTGGAAATTCCCAGGATTCGAAATGTTCGCCGGCATCATCTATCCAAACCAGGGACATTTTTATTTGATTGACCTGATTGATAATATCTGTTTTCATATCTACTAATCTTCTGACTATTTTGCCCGGTTCATATTCCTTTTCAAAATCCACCTCATTTTCAAGACCGTTAACCAACATTTCAAGATTTGGAACAAAGAGGTCAAATATAAAAGTACCTCCGGGAATAAGATGTTTATGCACGTTGTTTAAGGCCTGGAGTTGTTCTTCTATGGTAACAAGGTGTGAAAAAACACGAAAAGGCGCAATAATCAGTGAAAATTGTTTGTTGAGTGTAAAATCGGTTATATTTTGCTGCGAAACTCTGTGGTGCTCTGTTGGTTCAATTTTATTCTTCAACACGCGGAGCATTTCATCACTGATATCAATACCATACATATCAGCGCCCTTTGTCAAAGCCTGCCGAAACAGCCTGCCTGTTCCCGTTCCGACTTCTAAAACAGGACCGCTTGCCTGAGTGATTTCTTCAAGAAAGAAATCAGAATCAACATGCGATCGAATTTGGTCGTAGATGACATCATAAAATTTGGCAATAAACCAGGGATATCTTACAGAATTATCCATAAATTATCTGTCTATAAGGTAATTAAACATAAGTCTGAATAAGTTTTATGAAACTTTCAACCGGTTCAAATAAGTGGTCAATGGTCTCATAATCAAAATCGTACAAATCCTGGTAATCGCCGGTTTGCCGTTTCTCATACAATTCATTAAATAAATAGCCGAATTTTTTCGGTATCAGACCTGTATAAATAAACATCTCATTGAATTTATTAAAGACATATTCGTGTGATTTGACATCAATGCCATTTTTGACAAGCAGGGCATTAGCAGCATAAAAGACACTGTAATATAACCTGTTTAGCGCTGAATCATAAAGCTCATTATTCATCATGAGCCGTGCCGCTTTTAAGGTGACCTGCGCTTTTTGAAAACGATATTCGGATAGATCAGCGGTTTTTTTTTCCATCATGTGTTGTATTTTGTCAAACATGGTAGCTTCAAAGATACTTCTTTTCAGATAATTTTAAAAC
>CAZVTW010000679.1:0-2977 GCA_964629805.1 uncultured Bacteroidales bacterium
TTAAAGTATTAATTTTGTGCTAAATATTTTAAAAGGGAATGAAGTTTGTATTGTTACATTATTAAAAATACTCACTACTTAATATGTCGGTGTTTTCAAATTACTATCTGCAATCTAAATTGAACAGGAGACTTCTTTATCTGTCAGTGATGCTTATTGTATTGACGGTTGGACTTTCCTTTTTTGCTTTATATCCGGTTTTTCGATATAATAAACTTTTGGAAACCAAATATAATAATCAGCTTAATGCCAGGCTAATTTTGGACCAATCAAAAGGATACGTTAGGGAAATTTCGTCCGGATTGAAGTCTTTATTTATTTTCGAACACGAAAAAAAGAAAAAACAACTTGTTACATCAGTAAAAAATAATTACGATCACCTTAGGGAGCATCATCATATGCTTGCCAATGCTTTTTTTGATTCCAGAGAAACGACAATATTTAAAGAATACAATGATTTGCTTATAAGACATGAACAATTGGCTGAAGATCTCTTTGCAGTTGAAAATTCGCTGAAACCGGATCTTGAAGAAATTTTTTCTGTGGAGAACCAGCTAACAGGTGAAATAATAAATAAACTTGAGAGGCTTTCTTCTATTAACCGGAGAAATTTGGAGGATGTCATCGAAAAATTTGATGAATCCAAAAAGAAAATCTATACCCAAATTATCCTGACAAGTATTATCATTATTGCTTTAATCATTTTTCATTTTATATACACTGTAAAACTTACTGGGAATTCTCTGGCAGAAATTAACAGAAATTTGTCTGTCCTGAGTAAAGGAGAAATTCCCTCCGGAGAAATTAAAGCGGAAAGTAATGATTTTGAGGGTATTTCTCATCACATAAACCAAATAAGGAACAATCTTAAAAGACTAAGTGATTTCATTGCAAGAATTATAGAAGGAGACTATCAGGCAAAATACAGTACCATCAATGGAAATGATGTTTTGGGTAATAAGGTAGTTGAACTAAGGGATAACCTCAAGTACTCACGACAGGAAGAAAGCAAAAGGAAGGTTGAAGATGAACAAAGAAATTGGTCAACACAGGGTTTGGCGAAATTTGCTGAAATTCTCAGGCAAAGTTCTGAAAATATTTATGAATTAGCTGAAAATATTGTCCAGAACACTGTCCATTATATAGGTGCCATTCAGGGAGGATTATTCTTATATAATGATAACAACCGGGAAAATGTTTACCTCGAACTACTCGCATCATATGCTTTCAATCGTAAAAAATTCATTCAGAAGACAATTAATCTTGGAGATGGACTTGTAGGTACCTGTGCCCTTGAAAAAGAAACCATACATATTTCTGATGTCCCCGACGATTATCTTGAAATTTCATCCGGTTTTGGAAATACCAAGCCTTTTAATTTACTTATTGTACCTCTGAAAATTGAGGAGACAATACTAGGAGTAATGGAAATAGCCTCACTAAATGAGATCAGAAGGTATGAAATCGAGTTTATTGAGCGTCTTGGCGAAAGTATTGCCGTATCATTATCTGCTGCCCGTATAAACTCCAGGACAAAGCAGTTGTATGAGGAGTCAAAACAACAATCGGCTGAACTGACAGAAAAAGAGGAAGAGATGCGCCAGAACATAGAGGAAATGAGAGCTACTCAGGAGCAGGCGCAAAAAAGAGAAATTGAGATGAGGGGAATTTTATCTGCCATTGACAACACATTAATAAAATGTGAGTATGATACCGAGGGAAACTTTTTGTCAGCAAATTCACGTTACCTGGATATTATGGAATATAAAGAATCAGAATTACTGGGGAAAAATGTGAAAATGTTTGTTCCGGAAGATAAACTGGAAAAATTTAATTTATACTGGAAAAATTTATTAATGGGTATTCCTTATCAGGGCATTATTGAAAGAAGTACACGCACGGGGGACATAAGATGGTTGTTGATGTCCTATACCCCTGTCAAAGATAACAACCGAAATATCTTTAAGATTTTATTTTTGGCCAATGACATTACCGAATTCAGGATGCATGAGGAACGCGCGAAGCAAAAAGCTTTACAGTTATCAAGACAAAATGAAGAATTGAAACGGGAATTTGAACTCACTTACGAAAAAGTACAAAACAGGCTGCAGGAAACACAACAAACCAATGAACTTTATGAAAATGAAATGGAATCAATGTATGCTCATTGGCTCAAACACCTCAAGGCGGCAGAATCATTACATGAAAAATGCGCGGAACGACAAAATATTATTGATGATTACGCTCATGATATCAAAGAACATGAAAATAAAATAACACAAATGAAAGAAAAAATGGAAGACTTCAAAAACGGGCATTTGGAGCAGGAGCCTTTATATCTCTCTGAAGTTGAACAGAGATATGAAGATTGGCTAAATAGTTTATAATAATTGATTTTTAATTAAGATAGTAGCGTCATGGGACCAAATTTTTTTTTCGGAAAAATACGATTAAATTTATATATTCTTCATCTAAAGGCATACCTTCTTGATTTGGAGGATATAAACAAAGAAGAATTTATTCGCTTTGATAAAAGTATTTTTGGAACATGGTTTGTAGAGGATTTACAAAGACGTGGAAAAGACGCCGATGAAATCAGAGATATAAAATTAGCTGCTGAAAAAATTCACAGTTATGCAGGCAACCTCATCAGAAACAAGGAAACAAGTCGTGAGCTTGCGATAAAGGAATTTAATAAAATAGAAAATGTATCAAATGAATTAAATAAAATATTACAGGATTTGCATGACAAATCACATAAAAAATAAAATTATCAATCAAAAAAGACACATTCATTAAAAATATTCGTAGAAGGGTAGAAAGAATTAAATAATAGGAAAAAGCATTTTTCTTTATGGAAGCAATTTTAGATTACACCATAGGTGGTAAAAGGAATATTGGAACAGTAGAACAGGTGACAGAAAAAAAATCTGAAACCTATCTGAATTATACCATGTGGGGGATTGTGTCAGGTTTA
>CAZVTW010000680.1:0-2974 GCA_964629805.1 uncultured Bacteroidales bacterium
GATTTGGTTGCGTGGGGTGATTCAATTTCATCTGTTTAAATTATATCCGCAAATTGTTTTGTCCACGAATTTACCCCGTTAAATATTATTTCGTTGGAAGCTTTATTTCACAGGATAAACGTATTAACACGAATTAATTAGTGCCTGTCCATAATAAGCAAATTTATGAAAAATGCATGTTAAAAATAATCATTAATAAATCTGAATATATCAGAATAATTTATAAGTAGTTGTAATATTCTAATAATATTAATATACGTAATAATATGATTCATATTCTTTATTATAAGTGCGTTTACTTGCTTAAAGGAGATAAGCATTTAACATTAAAATACATAAAGTTGATATTAAATTTCTCATATTCAAAATTTCCTTTATATAATAATGCTTGTTAAACTTAAAAGTAAAAGAATGTAACCAAACAAGTGAGAAATATCTATATATCTCAATATGTCTTGTCTTTACTCTATAGAGAGTATGAAACTTTTTAGCATGGAGGTAAGTAAATCTACTGACTCGTAATCATTATTTTCTTGCTAAGATAAACATCATTATTTCGGAAACAACACAAATAAATACCGGAACGAATCCCACAGTTAGAAATAATGATTTGCTTTTCTCCGTGAAGTTTTTTTTCAAACACTTTTTTCCCACATAAATCAAATAGTTGAATTGATGAATTTTGGATATTCGCATTAATAACTTCTAATATTATTTCATGGTTGTGGTAACTTGCTTTTATTGAAGCGTTTTGCTTTATATCTTCTTCTATTTTTGTATATACGCCTACGGGAAAGCAGGATGAATAACTTGGATAATGAAAAATTACAGTATTATTTTCGTAGTAGCAAATTATATTGCGAGATTCTCCTGTCCTTGGGTGAAGATAATCAATACCATCCAAAACTCCACTAACACTACCAATCCTTTCTATCCATACTCCATAATCAAAAAAAATAAACTTTAAAGTATCGGACAAACTCCCATAACTATCATATTTTACAGAGTCAACTTTTATATACCAACCGTGTGAAAGAATACTATCACCAGTTTCTAGTCCAAAATCGTATAATATCTCTTCTTTCTTTTCCTGCGAATTGTAAATAAATACTTTTTGTGAACTGTCTTCCCTGATATATCCGTTTTTATACCAATTTTCATGTTGCGCATCATCGGAACGCATTATTATTTTGTATTGTTTTTCTTTTATTAGTGTATCTCCTTCAAATTTAATAAAATAGCTTTTATAACTACTCCCATAAATGGTTCCTACCGATGTATTGCTCCACATTCTTCCTTCTTTTACAAGGCTTTGGCTTTTGCAAGCGAGCAAAAAACCAAGACTAAAAACTAAAATAAATAATCCTTTCATAGCATTGTGTTTTTAATGTTAAAATAAATATATTATCATTTTGAAAAACCGGGACCTTATCAAAATTATTTGTCAGGTATTTTGATTTAGCCCCTATCATTCTCACATCATGCACATTAATTAATTCTGTTTCAAATCTATTGATTTAAACTATGGACAAGTTAAAGTTACTCCTGTATTCATTAAGAGACTTGACCCTGATTGCACTTCAAATCCTTCTTCCAGAATTACATCACCTCCGCTTTGAAATTCAATATCCGAATTGTCAACAATACTACAACTGGCACTAATTGTATTTTGAGCTTTATAAATGCTATTTGTTGAATTTAACCTCCCAATGATATTCTGAATTAGCAAACAATTCGTTGCAGGAACATCTGTTCTTTCGGTACGACGCCATGAACGAACAGTAAGAGTTGGAGTAACTGTTAAATCCGAGTAGTCTCGTATTTCAGTTCCATTGCCAGGATTATGAATAAATAAATCATTATCATCTATTCCATAACATAATACTGTATGGCCCCCTGACCAATCACTTCTAAATAGATGTATCATAAACGGACGATTATCGCTCAAACAAAATTGAACCTCCGAAACGGAAAGGTTTCTCGTCAAATAAGTGCTATTTATTGACCAATTGGATAGAATTGTACCATTATTAGAAAGAAAACCAGTGAAACAGCAGGAGTCAGGGGCAGTACAACAATTGTCGTCACCAAACCGTGCATCAATAGATCGCGCTATCTCTAATACTTCACATAAATGAATATCGTCTCCATAATATTCAATAATCATTTGACAACAATGAGCCCAACACCAATTGCCACAGGACATGTCATTACGGTAAGGTACATCCAATATTTGTGCATCAATCGAAAAAGAGTTGAAGCACAGGCATAATAATAGAGAAAGTCTGAAGCTTAGATATTTACTATTTTTTTTCATTTTTTTCCATTTTTTTGTGTTCCTTTTTAACAATTTCAACCAATTCATTAGCCGTATACTTATTTTTTTCGACAAATGCATATACTCCGCAAGAGTTCATTGAATGGAAAGGAGAAAAAATCAGATCATTATCCTTTGCTTTTTGCACCACACAATAAATTTTATATGAATAATCAATATAAAGCCCTTTGTTTTTCATCGTCTTATCATTTTTGCCTTTCACAAAGCTGCCTAAATATGAAGCTACTTCACGCAAACCAATTCCTACAACTTTATATTCACCGTTTCTGAAAACAATTTCCAGGAAACATCTGAATTCACCGTCAACCAATAACGGTATTTTCCATCTTTTTGCTGATATAAAAGGAGACTTTGTGTCTTTTACTAATGCGCTGTCAGCCAAATAAAATACACGCAGAGACTCACCCAATACTATTTCACTAAACTCCTCTCTTGAATCAAACCCAAAATCCGATTCCTTACCTGCCGGTATTTTATTTAAATATTTGATAATACCTGTTTGTGCAGCACTGTAAAAAAGTGTTGAGTCTTCCGGTGCAAAATCCTGAGAATACATTTTTGACTGAAATAAGCAGACTGCAAACAAGGCAAATACAATAATTTTATTTATTTCTATTTTCATAATGTCTCCTATTT
>CAZVTW010000681.1:0-2974 GCA_964629805.1 uncultured Bacteroidales bacterium
AATTGCAATAAGAAATACTCTGGTGTTCATAATTTTAAAATTTAAATGTTTGTACATAATTATTCTTGTTTAATTTTTCCTGAAAAGGGGATGGAAACATTAATAATAAAATTTCTGCCCGCTTCAGGAACGTTAATCAGCCTGTAATAGCTGGTGTGATTGAAATACTTGTTGTTTAACAGGTTTTGTACCTGCATAGTGATGCTTAATTTTTGATTTTTCAGAATAATATTGCCTCCCAGTCCAAGATTAATTATCTGATAGCCATCGGTTGTCTTTTCCGGTGGGACTATATTGTTTTGGGTTGCTGTAATTCTGTAATCAATAGACATATAAGCGTTCTCAATAATCTCAATTTTTTGCTTATGATACTTTATGTTGAAAATACCCGATGGTGGTGGTGAAAAGGGTAGGGTAAAACCCTTCTTTTCGCCCGACATTTGTTCTGAATACACATATTCGCCAATAATCCCAATTTGCAATGATTGGAAGAGTTCGTAATGTGCATGTAGTTCCGTTCCATATCTCAAAACATTACTTTGTGTATAATAAAATACCTGGTTTCCATTGCCATAGAGCCTGTCATGTTCCGATGAAGGATTTAGATAAATGTAATTGGTAAAATAATTTAGGAATGGTGTTGTTCCAATTGCAAATTTCTTTGAATTATACTCTATCCCGGCATCAAGCTGATAAGATATTTCTGGAGATAATTCAGCATTGCCGACTTCGTAACTAAATCGATGGTAATTAACACCATTTGCAGATAGTTCTTTGGCAATTGGCATTCGGAAACTTTTACCCATATTGGCTTTATATGACCATTTCCCGGGGTTGTAATTATACCCGGCAGACCACGTCAAATTTGAAAAACCGCGGTTAATATTTCCTGACCGTTGCAAATACTGCATGCTTGTTTCACCATTCTTGTCAACCGGGGAAGGGAACCAATCGTCGTACAGGGATGTAACAATATTACCATTGTCATACCGGATACCTGCCTGTACCAAACTTTTATCAGAAAAATCGTGTTTGACAAAAACAAACCCACCCAAAATATACTGACTAAAGGCTGGAATTATAAAACCGCGCCCATCAATTTGGTTGTCCTGATATTCACTGTTAATTCCAAAACTAAATTGGGTTTTGCCAGAAAAAGGATAGAGAAATTTCACATTTCCGGAGTACACGTATTTTTCAAACTGCCGTTCAAGGTCAGGATTAAAACCCAAGGTATCGGGAAAGGTCGCGGGCATATAACCATGCTCTACGTAAGGGCTCCACTCCTGTCGAAAATTATGCTGAAACCCCAAATCAAATACAAGTTTCAGTTTTTCCCATCGATAGGAACTGGTATTTGTCACTTTAATATGGTCAACGGTTTGATAGGGGTACTGGATATCCCTGTTTGATTTATCATGCAAACCGGTATCTACATTACGGGGCTCCAATCCATGTGCATTGGCAAAAAAACCGCCTTTGTTGTTCACGCTGCTCACGTTAAATTTACTTTGAAATTGTTCCTTGATTATTCCAAACGACAAATGCAGGTTTTGTTCCCTGCCCGCGGTGTTCCGTAATTGTTTTTTGTACAACGCGGCACGGTAGGAGTATATATCAACACTGTCAGTCGGTACCCTGTAATCGCCATAACCAATAAGTGTTGCCCTGGCAGAGGCAAAAAACCACTTTTTTCGGCCAAACAATGAAATGGAAGTACCTAAAAAATCATTGTTCGATTTACCGGAAAGGTCGATAGTTCCCCCGAATGAATTTTTATCAGGTAATTTTCTGTTCTTCATTTCAATTACTCCGCCTATGGCATCGGAACCATACATGAGCGATGCCGGGCCTTTTATAACTATAATATTGTCAATGGCATACTGGTCGACTTCCAAGCCGTGGTCGGCGCCCCATTGCTGTGCCTCGTGCTTAATGCCATTTTCAACCACCACCACGCGGTTAAACCCAAGTCCCCGGATAACAGGCTTTGACTGGCCCGAGCCAATATCAATCGTGGTTACCCCGGGCAACCTTTCAAGCGAATTCATCAGGCTGCCACCCAGGTTTTGTTTTAGGTAATCATCATTTACAATTTCAATATTGAGCGGTTCTTCTTTTTTTCGTGTTTCGGTATAATGATCGGTAACCACCACCTCTTGCAAACTTAAACTGGTCATTTCCAAGCGGGCATTATAGGTTTTGTCGCCATTTATCATGAGGGTATCAATTAACGGGGCATGGCCAATAAAGGAAATTTTAATAATATATTGGCCTTTTGATAAATTATCAATAACAAAAAAACCATTGGCACCGGTTATCGTACCTTCTTTAACAGGATACAGGAACACGGACGCACCGGGTAAAGGCCTATCTTTTTCATCAACCACGTTACCTTTCAATTCATAACGCGTTTGCGCGTAAGAAAAACTATATAAAATACCCATGCCGAATAAAAGCATGAAAAATTTACCCATTTTGAAATAATTGAGGTTAAACCACCTGAAAACTTGAAAAAAAATTTATTTATAAAATAAGGACCGGTGGTGCCCTGGGAGTTTTATCTGAAAAGACGTGCTTATATATCTGTTGTGTAGCTATTTCATTGTAAACAGAAATAAATAAAGGGATTACAGAACTAAAAATGGCAATCTTAGGTAAATCATTTATTGAAAATTGATATTCGCCTATTGGGCATAATTTTACCTCTTTCGAAATGTTCTCCTGATTTCTATGAGAACCTTTGTCAGATAATATTTTATTATTTAGATATTGTTTCCCTTTATAACCATGTGAATGATGCCAAACGATATGAATGGGTTGAAATGTAATTGGGAAAAAGAAAATTACAAATAAAAAGGAAGCGATATGTTTTCTTAAAACTATCAATTGTTTTCCTGATTTTTACAATTTGAGCAAATCCCTTTTATTAATACTTCCGTTTCAACATCAGAATAATCATCTGGCAATTGAT
>CAZVTW010000682.1:0-2974 GCA_964629805.1 uncultured Bacteroidales bacterium
CTCAGAGCGAGGGATGAGGAAAGGTTAGAAACTGTGTTACCGGGTGTGTTTTGTAAAATGTAGTCTGAAACTGCAACAATGGTGTATTCTTCGCCAAACATAGAACCATCTTCGTTGATAATAGCAAGACGGTCAACATCAGGGTCAACAACAAATCCCAGGTCAGCTTCTGTTTCCCTGACAACTCTTGAGATTTCATTGAGATGTTCTGGCAAAGGTTCTGCATTATGGGCAAATTTTCCGTCCGGCAGACAATTGATTTCAATAACTTTTTTCACCCCCAGGGCTTTTAATAATTCTGGTACGATAACTCCTCCAACAGAGTTGATACCATCGATAGCTATCACAAATCCGGCCTGCTCTATGGCCTTTATGTTGACCAACTTAAGTGACAAAATGTGTTTAATGTGATTGTGATGATAATCTTGTTTGACCGAAAGTTTCCCAAGATTATCAATGCCGGCAAATTCGAAATCTTCCTTTTCTGCAATAGATAAAAGTTCTGTACCCTGTTGTTTTGAAATAAATTCACCTCTATTATTCAGGAGTTTTAATGCATTCCACTGGTAAGGATTGTGGCTTGCTGTGAGAATGATACCCCCGTCGGCCCTTTCCTGTTGCACTGCCAGTTCTACTGTTGGCGTTGAAGCGAGGCCAATATCAGTGACATTCATGCCCAAAGATACAAGTGTATTTATAACGAGTTGAGATACAATCTCTCCTGAAACCCGCGCATCACGTCCGATAACCACATGATTTTTTTCCCGGGGAAATTGATGCATGCACATGGTTCCATAGGCTGCCGAAAATTTGACGATATCAACGGGAGATAATGATTCCCCGGGCTTACCGCCTATGGTGCCCCGGATTCCTGATATTGATTTAATAAGTGTCATTTTTATTATCTGAGTTTAGAAACAGTTTATATAATTTTGGGCAATTTTATAAATAAAAATATTACATTCATAATAAAATTGTAATCAATACATTAATCTTTAAACAATAAAAAGTACTTTTGCAGAATATTTTTAAGAAAATGTTAATAATGAATAAAAACAGGAATAAAGGACGTCCTAATTTTCAGGATAATAAGAAAAGGAAAAACACTCCGGGAAGAAAAAAATTTCAGCATATATCCGGTGAAAGGAAAATCTCAAAGAAAGAAGAAAATTCTTTATTTCCTGAACAGGATTCTACTGTTCGTTTAAACAGGTACCTTGCTAATTCCGGGATATGTTCAAGGAGAGAGGCAGACAAATATATTCAGACAGGGGTTGTGGAAGTCAATGGTAAAATTGTGACCGAACTGGGAATAAAAGTGAAAGAAGGGGATGTGGTTAAATTTGGCGGAGAACAGGTTAATCCGGAGAAGAAGGTTTACCTGTTACTTAATAAACCTAAAGATTACATTACTACTGTTGATGATCCACATGCTGAGAAAACTGTTTTGGATATTGTCGGACAGGCATGTAAAGAGCGAATTTATCCGGTTGGAAGACTTGACAGATCAACGACCGGTGTTTTATTGCTGACAAATGACGGTGATTTGACAAAAAAATTGCTGCACCCAAAATTTAATAAAAAAAAGGTGTATTATATTACCCTTGATAAAAATATCTCCAAAACAGATATGATAAAACTGACAGAGGGCATCGATTTGGAAGATGGACCTGCAACTGTTGATGCTGTTAGTTTTGTCGCTGAAAACAATGCACGGGAGATTGGTGTAGAAATCCACTCCGGGCGAAACAGGATTATCAGAAGGATGTTTGAAGCGATGGGATATAAGGTTGTTAAGCTGGACCGCGTGTATTTTTGCGGGTTAACAAAAAAAGGCCTTCGCAGAGGAGCATTTAGATTTCTAAGTCAAAAGGAAATAAACATGCTTAAAATGGGGGCATTTCAATAAAAGAAGGTGTGTTTATGAGTCATAAATCTGGTTTTGTCAATATTTTAGGCAATACAAATGTAGGGAAGTCAACATTAATGAACGCCCTGATAGGAGAGAAGTTATCTGTCATTACATCAAAAGCACAGACAACGCGACATAGAATTTTGGGTATCCTGAGCGGCGATGATTTCCAGATGATTTTTTCTGACACGCCTGGCATCATCAAACCTGCCTATAAATTGCAGGATGCGATGCTACGGGCAGCAAATTCCGCTTTTGAAGATGCAGATGTAATTATTTATGTTTCTGATGTTGTGGAAAACCAGGAAAAAAACCCGGAGATACTTGAAAAAATGAATACCATAAATATTCCCACCTTCATTGTTCTGAATAAGATAGATTTGATAGATATAAACCAAATTAACGATTTCAAAAAAAAATGGAATACACTTTTACCTAAGGCTGAATTTATGCCTGTATCTGCCCTGGAAAACAAAAATGTTGATCTATTGAGAGAAAAGCTGTTAGGCATTTTGCCGGAGGGGCCTGCATATTTTCCAAAAGACCAGTTAACAGACCGTTCTGCCAGGTTTTTTGTTTCAGAAATTATCAGGGAAAAAATTTTGTTGCAGTACAGACAGGAAATACCGTATTCAACAGAAATTGTCATTGAGGAATTTAAAGAGAAAGAAGACATTACACTTATTCGCGCTGTTATTTTTGTTCTGAGACAAAGCCAAAAAGGAATTATTATCGGACATAAAGGCAAAGCAATAAAAAATGTTGGCATCAAAGCCAGAGAAGACATAGAAGCATTTTTAGGTCAAAAAGTTTTCCTTGAATTATTTGTAAAAGTTAAATCTGACTGGCGGGATAATCCTTCTGATTTAGCCCGTTTTGGGTATTGACAGAGAATGAAGTTATGAGCAATATTGTAGCAATAGTAGGCAGGCCAAATGTTGGAAAATCAACTTTATTCAACAGGCTGACAGGAATGCGAAAAGCCATTATTCACGAATCAAGTGGCGTGACACGCGACAGGCATTATGGAAAATCTGACTGGAACGGTGTTGAATTTTCTGT
>CAZVTW010000683.1:0-2973 GCA_964629805.1 uncultured Bacteroidales bacterium
GCAGAATGTTTATCGATATTGGCGATGACCAATCCCTGGAAAATGACCTGAGTACATATAGTTCGCATCTTCGCAACATGAAATATTTTGTTGAGCACGGAAACAGCGAAACCCTTCTGCTGATTGATGAATTTGGCACAGGCACCGAACCCCTTCTTGGTGGCGCCATTGCAGAAGCTGTGCTAAAACAGCTCAACAAAAGTAAAATCTATGGTCTGATAACCACGCATTACACAAATTTGAAACATGTGGCTTCAAAAGAAGAGGGAATCATCAACGGCGCCATGCTTTTTGATACAGACAAACTAGAACCCTTATTTGTGCTGAAAACCGGATTTCCCGGGCGCTCTTATGCGTTTGAAATAGCCGGAAAAATCGGTCTGTCAAAAGACATTCTTGAAGACGCTACACAATCCACCGGATATAAACACATTGATTACGAGGAAAGTCTCAAACAATTAGAAAAAGAAAAAAAATACATTTCCGGGAAGAAAAAAAAGATTTCAGACCTTGAAAAAAAACTTGAAAGCCTCATCTCAAACTATTCAACTGAATATGAAAAAACACTGAAAAACCGTAAAGAAATCATCAGACAAACGGAAGCACAGGCAAAAGAAATTCTTGACTCGGTGAACAAAAGAATAGAAAACAGCATTTTTGAGATCAAGCAGGCCCAGGCTGAAAAAGAAAAGACAAAACATATCCGTCAGAGTCTTGATGGGCTGAAAGACCATGTGAATGGCCATATGAAAGAGCAACAGGAAAAAATTGACAATAAACTCAATAACCTGGAAAAGAAAAAGGCAAAAAAACCAAAGAAAAAAACACCACAAAAAGAGATATCAAAAGAATTGCAACATGGTGATATGGTCAAAATTGCAGATAAAGATACGATTGGTGAAATTCTGAGTATTGAAGGTAACAAAGTAAAAGTGGCGATTGGAAATATGCAGACCATCATCCCCAAAAATCGTCTCAAGAAAGTCGAAAAAAAACGCCCATCAGGAAATGTGTATCGCAAAACATCAACTATAAGTAATGTTTCAGACAATCTGCTGAAACGCAAAAGCCAGTTCAAAAGCAATATCGATATCCGTGGCAAACGCGGAGACGAAGCTTTACAGGCTGTCAGAGATTACATTGATGAAGCCATAGTTGTTGAAGCAGGCCAGGTGAAAATCTTACACGGCACCGGAAGCGGCATTTTAAGACAACTTGTGAGGGACTATCTCTCATCTGTTGACCTTGTAGGCTCTTACAGGGATGAAAAAGTGCAGTTTGGGGGGACTGGTATAACGGTTGTTGATTTTAAATATTAAGTAATGGATAATAAAATAGAATTGGTATATACACTGAAGTGGCATGATGTTTTTTATGCCTATAAGCTGCATTTTGAAAAAAGGCTGCATATCCGCAGGGATATTTTACTTGGCGGCGCTGTCCTGGCCATCTCACTATTTATCGGTAAAATATCCGGATTTCACTTCTTTCTGTACCTGATAGCAGCTTTTGGTTTTCTTCTTCTCTTGTTACCGGTTATTTTCGTGTTTCTTGTTCCGGCTGTTTTATATCTTTTCATGCCCATGGGAGTAAAGCTCAAAAGATATCGCATATCCCATGCTTGTATTGAAAAATATCCCGAAGATGATGATTCTGAGAACATCTCCTGGAACCGTATCATTCAGTTGGAAGAAACATCCCGGCTGTTCCTGTTGTATGTATCAAATAATCGTTTCCTGATATTTCCGAAAAGCGCATTCCGGGATTTAAACGAATTGTCCTTATTCAGAAAGATGCTTAAGGCTTGAAACGAGATAGCCTAAACATTTACTCTATACAGGTTGTTTCGCATCAAACCCTTAAAGAATGTGTTGATTTACGATGTCAAAAGATCATCAGAACTGTTTGTTGAAGATTTAGGTGTCGGAAAAAGATATTTTTCCAGTTGGGCAGGATTATCTGCATATATTATCCTGGCAATATCACTGATGGTCTTTAAATGGTCATACAGGATGTTTATTTTTTCAACGCGTTCCCGGGTGACTTTTCCACGCTCCTTTTTAAACATCTCCTGGTTATTATTGGCTTCAAAGAGTTTCTGTTGCAGTGTGGGAAGTGAATCAATCACATCAGGATTTATTCCGCCGGCAACTAAATCGTCTTTATATTATGATGCCACATCAGCCAGGGATTTCATAAAAAGTATCATTTCTGCATGTTTGTTCCTGGCCTTTTCAATATCATTGAGGCCAAACTGATTTTGAACAGCATTTTTACCTTTAAAAACTTTACGAACGAAAAAAGGGCATTTTTCATTTATCACTTAACACTTTTGTACCCAAATAATGTCCGGATATTTTAGACTCTTCGCTACCCGGACAATTACATGTCTCATTGCGGATACCTATTGGATAAATAGATTCCTCCCTACGGTCGGAATGACTGAGGTTTTTTGATTATGGGAGGAATCTCGTAGAAAAATGAAATCATATTGAGAAAAAAGTGTTAACGACTTTTACATATTTTTGAAAAATGCCGTATTTTGATTACTAAACCAGTATATATGATGAACAAAAAAAAAGAACGTTATTCATTTTCATAACATGCCAGGCACAATTTATACCAGCATACCCCTTCACAGGGCAATAGCATAGTAGTCCGGTTTGGTTTTCACCAATCGGTACAATCACCGGACTCCGTTTTTTTTGTTTTTTTCATATTTATTTCCGATATTATCATCGCTTTATTGACAAATTTCTAATCAAAATAAATAAATAAACCTATGGAAACGATTACAGTTAATGAAACCGTGCATCGCGGACAACAGAGGTATAAACTTGAATTCCCCTACAATACGAAACTAACAGAAAAAGTAAGGGCCATTCCCGGCAGGCAATGGAGCCGGACAATGAAATGCTGGCACATCCCACCGGACACAGAACTGCTGAAAGATTTTCAGTGGCAGTTTCCTGA
>CAZVTW010000684.1:0-2972 GCA_964629805.1 uncultured Bacteroidales bacterium
AATTTTACCGTTAAAGTCGCATACCATATAAGTTAGATTGGCGATGCGGGGGTGTCGTTAGTGCACATTGTTATATTCAATCAAATCAAAAATCTAAAAAAATGAGAAAAATTTTATTTCTTTTCGTAATGACAATCTTTGCAGTAAATTCATTTGCAAATCCGATTGATAAAAAAACTGCTTTAACAGCTGCGACAAATTATTTTTCAACTCAACTTGGAAAATCATCAGTAAATTTAACACTTGCTTATGAGTGTGTTTCGCAGAAACATAATACAGATGCAGATAAACAGGCTGAAAAATTAATTTATTACTATGTTTTTAACTCTGACAATGGATTTATCATTATTTCCGGGGACGATGCAGTTTATCCTGTTTTAGGGTATTCAACCGAAGGACAATTTAACGCTGATAATCAACCAACAAATTTTAAAAAATGGTTAGAGAATTACAAAATGCAAATTAGCTATGTAATAGTCAATGATATAAAAGCGACTAATGAAATAGCTAATGAATGGGAAAATATTAAAAACAATAAAAAATTCAATAAAAATTCAAAGTCTGTAAATCCTTTGTTAACAACAACATGGAATCAAAATCCATACGAAAATGAAATGTGTCCTGCTGACCCTGCTGGTCCTGGGGGACATGCCGTAACTGGCTGCCCTGCAACTGCAATGGCACAAATAATGAAATATTGGAATTATCCAACAACAGGAACAGGTTTTCATTCGTATAATCACGAAACTTACGGAAACTTATCCGCAAATTTTGGTTCAACTACGTATGATTGGGCCTCAATGCCAAATCATCTATCATCATCAAATAGTGCTGTTGCATTATTAATGTATCACTGTGGAGTAGCTGTTGAAATGCAATATGGACCAACTTCAAGTAGTTCATATGTGATTATGCATCCGGAAGCACCATATGAAGATGAGCAAACTTGCGAATATGCTTATCAGACTTATTTTGGATATGATGCTTCTACAATTCAGGGACTTTTAAGACAAGAGCATTCTGATACTGAGTGGAAACAATTATTGAAAAATGAATTAGATGCCGGCAGACCAATTCAATATGCCGGTTTTGGAGAGGGAGGACATACTTTTGTATGTGATGGTTATGACAATAATGATTACTTTCATATGAATTGGGGTTGGGGAGGTCAATTAGATAATTATTTTTTACTTGATGCATTAAATCCCGGTTCCGGAGGCACAGGTTCAGGAGCAGGCACATATAATGAACGCCAACAGGCTGTTATAGGCATACAACCACCCTCAGGTAATGTAACTTATAATTTAGAACTATACGACAATTTAACAGCAACACCAAATCCTATCGGATACGGTCAAGGTTTTACAGTTCATACAGACATTACAAATGCGGGAACAAACACATTTAATGGCGATTATGGTGCTGCTATTTTTGACACTGATTTTAATTTCGTTGATTTTGTTGAAGTCAAAACCGATTATTCATTGGAAAGTGGCTATCATTACACAAACGGTATAGATTTTACTACAACCGGTATGCTTTCTGCACTTCCCGGAACTTATTATATAAGTATATTTTACAGACCAACCGATGGAAACTGGAAAATAATGAATGGCGGTTCATATGTAAATTCTGTTCAATTAGATGTTCAAAATTATAACGATATAGCGATATACAGCGACATAGTTGTCAGTACTGGGGACATTACACAAAATCAAAGTTTCGATGTAAATGTAGATATTGTAAACTGGGGTTCAACAGATTTTAGTGGTTCGTATGCCATAAATTTATACAATTTAAGCGACGGTAGTTATGTTGAAACTGTTGCTACAAAAACAGGGATGACATTACCAGCCGGAAGTCATTATACAAACGGATTAACTTTTTCATCAACAGGCATAAGTGCAGACCCCGGAACTTATTTGTTAGCTGTTTTACATCAAGAAGACGGACAAAGCTGGGAATTAACAGGTTCACAGACGTACACTAATCCAATAAAAGTAATTGCTAAGGTTGCACCTCTTCAGCCGGACAACTATGAAGATAACAATTCAGAAGCTGAGGCGTATGTTTTGCCTGTATCTTTCAGCGGAGATAATGCAACAGTTTCGACAACAGGTTCAAATAATCATATTGGCGAAGACTTAGATTACTATGAAATTGAATTAGAAACAGGTTATAACTATACTATTAACGCAAGAGTTCACGATAGCTACAATAGTGGAAACGGACAAAGTTATACGAATGATGTTGCATGGTCATATTTATATAATTCTGAGTGGTCTGACGTTTACGATGATGTTATGCCGAGTGTATTTACAATCAATAACGGAGGAACTTTGATTTTTAATGTTTCACCTTATTTTATTGGCAGCACAGGAACTTACTTGTTGGATATTTCTATTAGCAGAACAGTAAACACGAGAGTTGAAAGACTTAATAATGACAATTTTGTCGTAGTTTATCCAAATCCTGCAAAAGACTTTGTCAATATAGATGTTACAAATGGAAATACCGTAAACAAAGTTGAAATGTTTGATATCACAGGAAAAATGGTTTCAACTACTTTGGGAAATAATAACAATTTGAAAATAGCTGCAAATAATTTTCAAAATGGCATATACCTTTTAGTTATAACAGGAGAAAACTTTATAGAACAACAAAAAATAATCATTTCAAAATGAAATATATAATATTAGTATTGGTGTTTATCATTGCTTGTAATTCTCATAAGACAATAAACGATAACAATACAAATGTACCAAGTGCACCTGTTATAGTTTATAAAATGTCTAATGATTATTTTAACAATGTTCCCATAACTTTGTCGCAAGACAAAAGTGTTATAGTATCATATCCGCATCCGACTGATTTGAAACGAGGTGATAAATATTCTACGCCAACAAAATTGAAAGATAATTACCGTTGGCATTTGTTTTTTAGTGCCTACTTTAAGGCTTTGACTCATAATG
>CAZVTW010000685.1:0-2971 GCA_964629805.1 uncultured Bacteroidales bacterium
ATATATTGACAACACTTCAAATGAAGAAAGAACAATTGATCCGTATTTTGTTAATAATATCAGACTGGATTACAGCCTGAAACCAGGGATTTTTAAAGAACTTATGTTTCAATTGCAGGTAAATAATATCCTGGATGAGGAATATGAAACAAATGCCTGGGTATACAGGGCGAGATTTGAAGAAGGAGTTGAATATACTGATTATGGATATTATCCACAGGCAGGTATTAATTACCTGGCGAGTTTGATTTTAAAATTTTAATATAGTCTTGGCCCGGCCAGTCATACAAATACATTCAACCTTTTACTCACACCCTGTTTTTGTTGAGTAACAACTAAAAAAAGGGGGACATGTGACTCATTCTTGTGCCGGGCCATTTTTATGATAAAACAATAGCCATGTTGTTAAAAAAAATAAAAAGAAATTTATATCTTTAGTGCCTGAAAAGAGTATTAAAACAAAGCAATATGGCACGTTCTTTATTTTCGCTTATCCTGTTTTTTATTTTCCTTCAGAATTCTTACGCACAGGATTCTATCAGGCATTTGTTTAAGATGTCGCTGGAAGAATTAATGGATGTGAGGGTAAAGTCAATCAGTTTCTTTGAAACAACCTCTAAATCAGCGCCCGGGTATTCATACATCGTAAATATGGATGATATAGGACAGACCAATGTCCGTACCCTGGAACAGGTCATCAACCAGTTTGTCCCGGGCAACATTGTCGGCAGGCATGCATTTCATGGCTCACTCCATGGTGTCAGGGGCCTGCTTATCGATAATGACGCGAAAACAGTTGTCATGTACGACGGGCTCAATATCAATCAAAGATGCTTTCACGGTTATCCCTTTGGTTTCCGATCGCCATTAACCGGCAACATTTCCGATATTGAGATTATAAACGGGCCCGGGGCAATCAAACACGGAAGTGGCGCCATTAACGGATTTATTAATATCATCCCAAAAACAGGTTCCAATAATCCCGGCTTTTTTGTACGCGGTACACACGGATTTCAGGAAAAACTTTGGGAGGCTGAGACAGGTTATGGCAAACAATTCGGAGACGGTAAAGATATTTATTTGTATGCCGGAATTAGTCAGGCCGGAGGATTCAAACCAGACGATATTTTTAATCATCAATTTCCGGACGGACTCAGATCATCCCTGATCGACAGTGTGAAGAATTATGATGTTCACGGAAACACAATGCAACCACTCATTAAATTTTCAGTGGTTTATAACCACAACAATTTCAGCCTGAACACTTTCTACGATCAAATCCTGACACCGTCAAATACATTTTCCCATCCGGGACATTTCAGACAACGCATGTTTGTTTTCAACCCTAAGTATACAATCAATCTCAACGAGTATGATGACTTAGAGATGTCCGTATCCGCCTCCTTGTTTGATCATAATTTTTATCTGCTTGATTTGCAGGGGGAATTTGCTCCTCTGGGGAAATTTGGAGAAGCCGGCGGGAGAGAAAATCATTTTCAGGGGAAGGCTTTGTATAAAACGAAACGATTCTCAAAACACGACCTTGCTGCCGGTTTACTTGTTGCAAAACGTCAATTTGAAGAAAAAAAACAGTATTTTTCGGATAACCTGGCCGGAGATTTTGCAATTGCTGATACTCACTGGGAGGAATACAGCATATTTTTTGAAGATGTGATGACATTATTTCCCGGATTCAGCGTTTCTGCCGGATTACGCTATGATTACACAGTCATGAATGATATTAATGACTTTAAACCGGAAAACCAGGAACGACTATCGCCCAGACTGGCCGCTGCTTATGAATTTACAAAATCGACAATTAAAGCCTCATTTCAGCAGGGTTTCAGATACCCGGATGCCGGATATTATCCCCGCACAATCTTTGTTAACTCATTGATAGAAACATTTTCTGATTCAGACAAACGAATCAAACTCAAACCCGAACATTCTGATAACCTGGAAATTAATTACCAGATTGATTTCCGGGATGTTAAATTACAGGTAAATGCCAATGCTTTTTTTAATAACTATCATAACACACTCAGTTATGTTTTTTACAAACCTGGTGATGACTATATTGACCTAACCCGTGAAGAGCTTGACCTGACCGATAGTGTCATGACATTTAACACAAGCTCGATGAATAACCTGAAACAAGATTTTTCAACTTATGGTGGTGAACTGGCAATGGTTTGGCAGCCATTCAGTAAACTAAGATTTCAGGGAAATTATTCTTACGTCCGTTTCAACAATATTGAACCGACCAGCATCAGGTACCCGAACCATCTTGTCAAACTTAATTTGACTGCTTCACCATATAAAAAATATATTGTGCTTTACCTCAACCTCATCTACCGCTCGGGATTTGACATTGAAAAGAACGGATTTGACCCTGTTTACGAGGACGGAAGGACTGTTGTGAATGCAAGCATTTCAGCACATCCTGTGAAAAGGTTGTCGCTTATACTGTCCGCTATCAACTTGTTTAAACAGGATAAGCCACCAGTTGTTTTCGAAGGATTTGCACCTTCTTTCGGGGGGCTTGGTTTTAATGAACGGTTTATTTACCTGACGGTGAAGTATAAATTTGCGAAACAGTAAAGCGTCTCAAAAGTTTCATTTGTTATATTGGTGATTGTTTAATTTAATGAATGAGTCAACTCCGGGAAGTCCCTTTGTTCTACCAGTTATACCAAAACGCTATCAAGAGGGTGATTTGGTATTAGAGACAGGTCTCGACTATATTTGTGCCATATGACTGTCAAAAAAATGACATTGATTCACCACACTTCCGCAAGTCTGTGACTTGTGGCTGCAAAGTATCTGAGGCATGTGCCTCAACAGAAACCAGGAAATGTTTTTCAGTCCTGAACATCAAATCCTAAGCATAAAAATACAATGCAGGTAAATTCAGAACTCAGTTATTTATATCTAAAAACAGGAAACGGCGGAAGGAAATTATTATATTTGC
>CAZVTW010000686.1:0-2969 GCA_964629805.1 uncultured Bacteroidales bacterium
TATCCCTGGCTGAAAAATATGAAAATAACTTTTTTCCCTTCTGCAACATCATAAAATTAGGGTCAGCATTTATACATGAAAATCTGTGTTAACCCTTTAGGGTGTGTAATAAGATAATCAAACAGATAGGAAGTATTTGCAATTCTATTACACACCCTGAATTGTCCACTTTATTTTTCATCAATAATTCCACTCCGAGAAGGATGATTTTTGTCTCTACCTGGTAGAGATCGAGCCTGTTCTCGTAAATAAAATGTAGGGGGCATTTTAGATTTTTGAACCGGAGTCTCTGCTTCGTTGAGATGAGGATTCAAAAATTTAAAATAACGAAGAATTTGGCAACAAAGGAACTTCTCGGAGTTGACTCATCAGTGCCTCAATTGGAATTGACTTTGTAAATAAGTTCATTCATTTTATTGATAAATTCTTCTACTTTTGAAAAAAGAGGCTCAATAGTGTTCTGTTCAAAAAAATGAAAATCCTGATAATCTCCTTCTTGTCTTTTATTAAAAAGATCATTAAATAAACGACCATAATCTTTTTCTAATATGCCGGTTTTAATATACCTCTTATGAAAATTCGATTTGACTGCACTATGTGTTGAAGACTGTATATTATCCCGAATAAACAATGCAATTATTGAATAGAACAATGCATAATAGAGTCTGTTTGCGACAGTATTCCAATGATTTGATTCAGCCAATATTCGTGCTTCCTCAAAACTTTCTCTGGATCTTGATAGTCGATATTTAATGAGATCATCTCTTGAATATTTCATCAATATAAGCTTTTTAAATTGTTTTCCACTATCGGACGTTAAAAATATAGAAATGGTTTGGTTTTTTATTTATCTTATTTGTACCGTAACAACTTGTCATTCTGACTGCGATACTTTAGGGGAAAAATACATCAAAAGGTCCCTGATATAAAGGATACTTTTCATAGAAGTGTTTTGTTGTTGTAAGGGAAAAAGAAAAAAATATTATTTTCCATAAAAACAATTCTAACGGACTGGATTCAGATTATTGTATTATTTTCGATTAAAATAAAATCCCCTCATTCTCAATATTTTGATAAAGAGGAGTTATGCTTAAAAGCTTCCAATGGTCTTTGGAATGAATGATTGTGCTTATAACCTGTTCTGTTTCCAGTTCGATTTCAAATAATTCATTTCTAATTTGTTTTTTTACCTCTTCATTCATCTCAATGTCAAGTAAAATTAGAATATCCCAATCTGATATTTTTATATTGTCTCCTCTGGCTCTTGAACCAAATAATATTATATCAGCATTTTCATCATAAATATTCACTGATTTTTTAACTTTTCGGATAAAATCTTCTGTTGTCATAGTATCACAAATATAATTTAATGTTCTCCTTTCTTCATGGGATCCTTATCATTCAGTTCAACTATCAGGTCAATGTCACTTTTTTCGGTATTAAATAAATCATTTGTTGCAGAACCAAATGCATAAATGTATTTGACATTGTAATTCATACACAGCTGTTTAAATCCTTCAGAAGTCACTGCAATGTTATCTTTTATCTTCATACAATTAAAAAATTTGGATATAACTAGCGTCCATCCATAAAGTCGAAAAGTACACGAATTTCTCAACAAAAAAAACTTTCAAAAACCGGCTTCTTTTCAACATAGACATACACGCAGTTAAAACGGATAATATCGGCTATTAAGTTTTCATCAAATTCATTTCTGCAATTTAACATCAGGGTCCCTGGATACTGACACCAGGCTGGTCTGTTTTTCCAATGATGGTGAATTCAGTTCGGCGGTTACGTTGCCTGCCCCCGGGATTATCCGTACCGTCAGGATTTAAATTAGGCGCTATGGGTTTGGATTCACCATAACCTTTTGCTACTATCCTGTTTTCTGCTACACCTTTTTCATTCAGATATTTCGCCACATTCTCTGCCCGTTGACGTGACAATTTCAGGTTATAATCTTTTTCACCCCTATTGTCCGTATGTGAACTTATCTCGACTACAATATCAGGTATTTCAGAAAGAATCCTGTAAATGGTTGTATCAATCGTATTTTTTGCCGAATCAGTCAAAGCTGCCTGGTCAAACGGATAATAAATATTTTTTACGATATATGTTTTTTTCGCAAACTCATTCACCTGTATGGGTTCAAGCGTTATTTTGTCGTACTCCTGCGGTTCGCCAATACTTATTTTGAGGGGTTTTCCGATAAAACGTTTATCACTCACATTGACAAGATAGTCATTACCCGGTTTAACCCTGAATGAATATTCGCCCTGCTTATTGGTTGTGTCTGTTTCGAGAAATAATTTGTTATCATTGTCGCCATAAACCAGGTACAAAGAAACGATTGCCCCGCCTTTTCCTGTTTGTATTTCAGGTTTTTTGGCTTCCAAAGGTTTGCTATGCTCTGATAAAAATTTTTCAATCACATCAGTTGTATCGTCATAAATATTTCCTGTTAACAAGAGTTCTTTGGGTGTTTCATGATTAAAACAGTAAATATCATCACAGCATGACTCATGGAACAAAAAATCAGACCCTGGCCTGTTAGAGGTAAAAAATCCTTCTGTCTGGTCATCATGAAGTGTATAATATAATTCATCAACAGGAGAATTGACAGGTTGTTTAAGATTTTTTATACTCCCCCACCCCGCCAGTTCGCCTGTTGTATGAAAAATATCATATCCGCCATACCCGGGCCATGTGTCCGAACTGAAGTACAGAGTTTTCGTGGGGAGATGATAAAACGGGGTTATTTCGTTCCCTGGCGTGTTGATAAAACTTCCGGCATTAACCGGCTTTTTGTGCCTTCGTGTTCGTTTATTATAAATAGTGTACCAGATATCCAGACCGCCGTAACCGTCAGGCCTGTCAGATACGAAATAGATGACATCCAGGTTTTTATCATAACAATTCCCAATGGTCGGCTGGGTGGATGTATAATTGGGTATATTGATGTTTTT
>CAZVTW010000687.1:0-2962 GCA_964629805.1 uncultured Bacteroidales bacterium
TGATACATTAAATACTGACTGAACACTATTAGAAACGTGGAAAAGATGGTGCTTAGTGCCACTTTACCTATAGTAATCAGGATATTTTGGAATGAAAAAGCCTCAACAAAAAAGAAAAACAGGTGATGAAAGAAAACGAGAAGAAAAGCGTATTTAAAAAACCAGTTCAATCCATAAAAATAAATTCTCGGGAAGGTACTGGATTCATATCCGTCTCGGGGAGCATTAAGTTCCAAAACAAGGGGTCTTGTAAAGGTCATAAAAACACAGGAAGCGGCATGCAGTCCATAGGTATCAGAAAAGAAATCAACAGATAATCCGAGAAAAAAAGCGAAAAGCAGAGTTATCCAACCGGTCGTTTCAAATGGTAATAAAACAATAAATAATATGTAGAAATAAGGTGTGATACCTAAATCTGTAATATTGATATTATTCAGGATTAATACCTGAAAAAGGACAAGAAATAAGAATCTGAGAAAATTCCTGGCAAAGATTCTAATCATGAATGTTTATCTGTATTTATTTTTTTCAAAAATACAAGAATTTAAATTGAAAATAAATGTTTCAGGGACAAAAATATCATGAATTATTTGGAAATAGTAAATATAATCACTTATAATTTTTTTACTCGTACATATCTTTGGGATTCCACACACGTGGTATTTTTTGTTCCATCAGATAAAAATCGGCCAGGACAATTGCGGCCATAGCTTCAATAACCGGCGGAATCCTGAGTGCGATGCATGAATCATGCCTGCCTTCAACTTTGAGTTTAGTCATTTCACCTGTTTTCATATGTATGGTTTGCTGTTCTTTTCCAATACTTGATGTTGGCTTTACAGCAACCCTGAAAACAATGTCATTACCGTTGGTTATGCCGCCATTGATACCTGCTGCATTATTTGTCCCGGTTTTACCATCTGTTGAAATAAACGGATCGTTATGTTCACTACCTTTCATTGAAGCAGCTTTAAAACCGGAACCAAATTCAAGGCCTTTAATGGCAGGGATGGAAAAGACAGCATGAGCTAATCTTGCCTCCATGGAGTCAAAGAAAGGCTCACCAAGACCTGTTGGTAATCCGGTTACTTTGCATTCAATCAGTCCACCGACTGAATCATGGTCTTTCATGGCATTGTTAACTGCACGTTCAATATTTGTATCTCCGCCTACTTCAATAATTTTTGAACTGACAAGTGCCGGTTGTATCATTTTTTTAGCAATAACACCTGCTGCAACAATTCCGACTGTCAGGCGTCCGGAAAAATGTCCTCCGCCACGATAGTCGCTGTAAGAACCAAACTTTTTCAGGGCTGTAAAATCGGCATGTCCCGGGCGAGGTATGTATTTCAGTTCACTGTAATCCCTTGAACGTGTATTTGTATTATGAAAAATGATGGTAACCGGCGCCCCGGTAGTGTAACCGTTGAAAAGTCCGTTCAGGATATGAGGCTGGTCCTTTTCCATTCTCGGTGTTGTTCCTTTTGCCCCGCTTTTCCTCCGCGAAATATCTTTGAGCAAATCATCTTCAGATAAGGGGATTCCGGCCGGGCAACCGTCGATGTTCACCCCAACCGCTTCACCATGAGATTCGCCAAAAATTGTTATATTGAATATCCGGCCAAATGTGTTCATTATGTTTAGGATTTAGAAAATAAAATGACAGGGAACATAAAAGGGCACAAAAGTAGCAAATTAAAATGCTATGCAATAGCGGCCCCGCATTTTTTCATATCTTCGTAAAAGTCGGGATATGATTTTTTCACAGATTCGGCCTGCTCAATAACAACCTTTCCCTCTCCTGCCAGGGCAGCCACAGCCACTGCCATTGCAATGCGGTGGTCATGATGCGATTTGGTGACAGCTGGGTGTATTGTGCCTCCATGAACCTGCATGATATCTCCTTTGGTTTTGATGTCAATACCAAGCTTACCAAACTCCTCTTTTAATGCTTCTTCCCGGTTGCTCTCTTTATGTGTGAGTCTTTTTACGCCGGTTATTGTTGAAATACCCTGGCAATGTGCAGCCAGTGAAACAAGAGGGGGGAATAAATCAGGACAATCTGTTGCATTAAATTCAAACGCCTGCAATTTGTCAGGTTTATGTATAGTAATTTCATTTGATTTTTCTTCTATTAATGCTCCGGATGAATCCAAAGCTGACATAATATCTTTATCTCCCTGGAAAGAATCAGTATTCAGGTTAAAAACTGTCATTTTTCCGGCAACCGCTCCTGCAACAAGCAGAAAAGCTGCTCCGCTCCAGTCACCTTCAACCGTATATTCACATGGCTGATATTGTTGTCTGCCTATGATATTAAACCGATAATAATTATTATTTTCTATGCTTATTCCAAACTTATCGAGCAGGTCAAGTGTCATATCCACATATGGTTTACTTTTGAGATTGCTGACATAAACGACAGAATTATTTTTCACAACCGGCAAAGCCATGAGTAAACCTGTCAGGATTTGTGAGCTGACAGAACCATCATATGAAGTCTTACCTCCCTGTAAAGGGCCTTTCACTGTTATTGGGGGAAGCCCGCTATTTGTTTTTGTTTTTACTCCAAGTTCATTAAGCGGAGGTTCAAGCATTGAAACCGGCCTCTTTTTGAGCGAACCTTCTGCTTCTAAAATAATATTTTTGTCAAATAGTGATGCAATTGGCGTAAACATTCTGATACCCAATCCGGATTCACCGCAATTGATACTGGTATCACGGAGATGCAATCCGCCGGTAATTTTAATACTCGTGTTTTGTTTTTTAACGCCGGCGCCTAATTTTTCAATAAGTTTTAATGCCGCGAGAGAATCATTACAATAACTTGGATAATGTAAATAAGATACACCATTTGCAAGTAATGAAGCAGCAACAGCCCTTTGCATCATACTTTTCGAAGCTGGTGGGTAAATTTTACCCGATATCGTTGAAGGCTTTACTGATTTCTTCATTTACTTTC
>CAZVTW010000688.1:0-2961 GCA_964629805.1 uncultured Bacteroidales bacterium
AACCATTTGCCCCTGCAGCTGTGGAGGGGATAAAAAAAATCGCAGAAGAAGAAGGATATGAATTTGCACTTCTTGAAAAATATAATGATAAGAGTGAATTATTAGATGCTGTCGCAGATGCAGAAGCTCTTATAGTCAGGAGTGATAAAGTTACAAAAGAGGTATTTGACGCTGCTAAAAACCTGAAAATTGTTGTCAGGGCCGGAGCTGGCTATGACAATGTTGATCTGGAGGAAGCAACAAACCATGATGTTGTTGTGATGAACACACCTGGTCAAAATTCGAATGCAGTAGCCGAACTTGTTATTGGAATGATGGTCTTTTTTGCCCGCAATCAGTTCAATGGTAAAGCCGGAACTGAACTCAAAGGAAAAAACCTGGGAATACATGCATATGGAAATGTAGGAAAAAACGTAGCAAGGATAGCCAAAGGCTTTGGGATGAGTGTGTATGCTTACGATCCCTTTATACCTAAAGACCAGATTGAAGCAGACGGTGTAGCAGTAGTAAATTCGATTGAAGAGCTTTATTCTTCCTCTCATTATGTCTCATTACATATACCAGCTAATGAGAAGACTAAAAAGTCAATAGGTTATGATATTCTGAGTATGATGCCCAAAAATGCTGTTCTTGTCAATTCTGCCAGAAAAGAGGTGATTGATGAAGCCGGATTGATGAAAGTGATGGAAACCAGGTCTGATATTTCATATCTTTCTGATATAGCCCCTGATTGTGCCTCTGAAATCAGTGAAAAATTTGAAGGCAGATACTTTTTTACGCCGAAAAAAATGGGCGCCCAGACAAAAGAAGCCAATATTAATGCCGGATTGGCCGCAGCCCGTCAAATCATTAATTACCTTAAAAAAGGTGATTCAACATTTAAAGTAAACTGATTTTCTCACGATACATAATGGATTAAAAGACTTCATTGATTGTATTCATATCATGGAGTCTTTTTTATTTTTAAAAGAAAGATTTAAATAAATATAATGTTATGGCTAAATTAAAACCTTTTAGGGGCATTCGCCCACCCAAAGACCTTGCACCAAAAATTGCATCTCGTCCATATGATGTTTTAAATTCAGAAGAAGCAAGAGAAGAAGCAAAAGGAAATGAATATTCATTACTGCATATTATAAAAGCTGAAATAGATTTTGCCAGTGGTACAGATGTGCATTCAAAAGAAGTATATGATAAAGCAGTTGCCAATTATAAATCATTCCTTGAAAAAAAATGGCTTGCAAAGGACAAAAAAGAGTGCTTGTACATCTATGCCCAGACAATGAACAATCATACCCAATATGGTTTAGTAGGTTGTGCATCTGTCCAGGATTACCTGTCGGGCAAAATTAAAAAACATGAACTCACCCGGCCTGATAAAGAGGAAGACAGGATGAAGCATGTGAGAAATACCAATGCAAACATAGAACCGGTGTTTTTTACCTATCCCGAGGTACCCGAAATAGACAGCATCATTCAATCATACGTAGAATCAAATGATCCTGTTTTTGATTTTACTGCAGAAGATGGCGTAGGTCATCATTTCTGGGTTGTTGATAACGAAAAGGTTATTGAGGAATTTGTCCGGCACTTTGAAGAAGTACCCGCCACTTACATTGCAGACGGACATCACAGAACAGCTGCTGCTGCTCTTGTAGGTAACGAAAAAAAACTTGCCAATCCGAACCATCGGGGTGATGAGGAATATAATTTTTTCCTTGCTGTACATTTTCCGGGTAACCAATTGAATATCATTGATTATAACCGGGTCGTTAAGGATTTGAACAGTCATTCAACCAATGATTTTATTCAAGCGCTTAACGAGGATTTTGATATACAGGAATGTGGCCGGGAAATTTATAAACCAGAAGCGCTTCACACATTTGGAATGTACATTGATAACTCCTGGTATAAACTCACAGCAAAATCTCACACTTATGATAACAGTGATCCGATTGGTGTGCTTGATGTGACAGTACTCTCCAAATTTATCCTTGAAAAGCTCCTGGATATTAAAAACCTGCGTACTGACAAACGAATTGACTTTGTTGGTGGCATCAGGGGCCTGGAAAAATTAGAGAAAAGAGTAGATTCAGGAGAGATGAAAGTCGCATTTGCGCTTTATCCGGTAACCATGAAACAGTTGTTTGATATTGCAGATAATGACATGATTATGCCTCCCAAAACAACCTGGTTTGAGCCGAAACTGAGAAGCGGACTGGTTATACATGATCTTGAGGAATAGGTGAATCATTATCTCTCAAGAGGCATACGTACATTTCAAGAAATCGATATAACATTTAGAAAATATCCTCGATGAATTTTTACCGGCACAATTTTAATTTTGTACCGGTTTTTTTTTACCACCTAGCTTCCTGTCTTCAGACCGTATGTCAAAAGTGTGCATATTAAGCATATAAACAAAAGAGCTTATCAAATGTTAACTAATAAAAGATAATAGCATCTTATTTATATTTATTAGAACAAAATCATGGAAGAAAAAATTATGACAATGCACCCGCAGGGGAAACAGGGAGTCAACATCCTGAAACGAAGATATGACACCATAAAAAAATTCATCATCAGGACAATTGATGAACAGGGAGAAATATCTTATGAAGCGCTAAACGATATGGCAATCAAAAATTTAACAGATACATTTGACGGGAAAGTAACATGGTATATAGTAACAGTAAAACTTGACCTGGAAGCCAGACAGATTATTGAACGTATACCAAAAACAAGCCCGCACAAATTACGCCTAAAACAAAATCATGCAAGTCATTCAAATTAAATAATCCTTGTTTCCGCGAAAAACGACCGCAATACCACGCCAACTTTCATATGCCCCGGTCAGATATTGCTCCATGTCTTTTTTTCCTTCTTCAAATTTGGCCTTCAATTGAGCATCTGTGGCATTTTTCGGCACTTGTTTCACCTCGAAAAGGTCATTAATTTCGC